>NZ_MCBT01000046.1:0-271002 GCF_001735525.1 Shewanella colwelliana | reverse complement strand
TCCGTGACATGGATGTCACGGCAGAGCCTACAGGGAACGTACTTGCGGCGTGTCACAGAAGTACCTGCACGAATAGCCTGCTGCAAGCAACTCAAAACAATGAAAGTCAACGCTACCATCAATAAATAAAAACAACTTAGCCAAATGTTATAAGCCAAAAATGCCAACACCTCATTCTAAGGTCAGCTTATTTTTGTTTGCACGAATAGGTCGCTCTTTCACATCCTGTGATCACGACATTTGCGCATCCATGCGCTTCACCTACTGCAAGCAATTCAAAAACAATACAGCTCAAGACTAGCACCAGCTAAGGGTTGTCCAAGTTGGCTATGGACATAGACAAAGAAACTTCAAACTTGTTTCCCCACAAGCCATCGAGCTTGCGATCCACGATCTCGCCACAGAACCACTTGTTTGCTATATTAGCGCCCATTAGTCTGTCGATTACGTCAAACCTACTATCAAACGTAATAGCAAACGTAGTCGCAACCATCACCACATTAAGGTCATTCAATGAAAATCGGTATTATTGGCGCCATGGAGCCAGAAGTCGCTCACCTCATCGCCTCTCTTACTAACCCTAAATTACAAACGATTGCTGGCATCGAATTTGTTGCCGGACAGCTAGACGGTAAAGATGTGGTGGTTACGCGATCAGGCATTGGCAAAGTGGCTGCGAGTATTGCTACCACACTGTTAATCGAAAAGTATGCCCCTGATTATGTGATCAACACCGGCTCTGCTGGCGGATTCGTCGACAGCCTAGCCATTGGCGATATTGTTATCTCATCAGAAGTACGTCATCACGATGTTGATGTCACCGCATTTGGTTATGAGATAGGGCAAATGGCGCAGCAACCTGCGGCGTTTATGCCTAATGCCACACTGGTTGATGCAGCCAAAAAGGCCGTCGCCAGCCTTGGAGAAGTTAACACCATCGAAGGTCTTATCTGCACTGGCG
The DNA here is from genome assembly GCF_001735525.1 of Shewanella colwelliana. Lineage (NCBI taxonomy): Bacteria > Pseudomonadati > Pseudomonadota > Gammaproteobacteria > Alteromonadales > Shewanellaceae > Shewanella > Shewanella colwelliana. Next base: position 270,041 of record NZ_MCBT01000046.1, on the reverse strand, counting down.
ACAGCTTTATCTGCGATCCAGCGCGCACCAAAACCATGCTAGAACATTTCCCAACGATGGCCGCATGTGAAATGGAAGGCGCTGCCATTGCGCAAGTGTGTCATCAGTTTGATGTGCCGTTTGTGGTGATCCGTTCGCTGTCTGACAACGCCAATAACGACTCGCCAGTGGATTTTGACAGCTATATCGTTAAAGCGGGTCATCATTCGGCCTTGATGGTTATCGCCTTACTCAAACAGCTTTAATCTATCGCCTATGTTGCCAGATTTCACTCAACTGCTCGCTAATGAGAGCCCTCTGTATCAGGGGGCACTAACGCTATTGGTGGCCATAGTGCTGGCGAAACTGGCTCCTCTCCCCCGAGAGGCGCAAGCGTTTTATTGGTTTAGCCTGCTGGCTAAAAGTCTCGCAGCTAAGGTTAATCGTCGCCACCGCACCGCCTCTCAACAAGTGACTGCGGGCATAATGGCAACCATTTTATTGGTACTGCCTTTTTGGCTCATTGCCACATTTTTAGTGGAACTGGCTGCTTTTCCGTGGTTTTTTGAATTCATCATTCTCTACCTCTGTTTATGTGATGAGCAGTTTCATAAGGTCGCAGAAGAGGTCGCCCAAGCGTTAAAGCGCGATGATAAAACCAGCGCCCGCCGCCTGTTAACGCCTTGGATGTATCGCGACACCCAAGAGTTGTCAGAGATTGGTCTCGTAAAAGCCACTATCGAAAGATTGGTCACCTCGCCAGTGTACGGGTCTGTCGCTACCATTTTATTCTTCACACTCGGTGGCATCCCGTTAGTGCTTGGGGCCCGCATGATTAAGCAGCTCGAATATTGCTGGCCATCAGTAAACCCAAGGTTTAGTAATTTTGGCCGCCCGGTCTATTACCTCAGCTATGGGCTCTACTACCTCCCCACACTGTGTTGGAATTTTTCGCTAGCGATACAAGCAGGTCCTAAGGCACTGCTAATGTTGTTACGGCCGAAAAAAAGCCTGTACCGGGTGAACAACCACCTCCCCTCGTGCGAAATCGCAGCGCACGCCCTTAACATTGAGCTGGGTGGACCGATTAAAATGAACGGCACCAAAATCCGCGTTGAAACCATAGGTGATGGCCCCAAACCAAATGCGGACAACCTCAAACCTGCACTGACTTTGGTAAGTACAGCGATTAACATCTGGGTCTTATCTGTGATTGTCATTCCTGCGATGTGGGCGACACTGCGCTATCTTCAAAGCGTTTCGTAAGCGCTAGGTTTGTTTGTCTACCGATTGCACTAGACAAGCGATTTTTGCTTGGTATTATGCCCTCTCACCCAGCAACATCACGTTCCAATAGGCATAACTATTTTGTTTGAGAATCTTCACATTTCACTGACGACGCCCGCGCTGCTGTTTCCTGCTATCTCATTATTATTGCTGGCATATACCAATCGCTTTTTCTCTCTTGCTGCGCTTATCCGCAACTTAAGTAGTCAGGGGAAACCAGTCCATAGCGGCCAACTAAAAAACTTAAGGCAGCGTATTGTCATTATCAGGCGTATGCAAGAGTCAGGGGTCTTAAGCTTTGCACTGTGCGTCCTGTGTATGATTTTTATCTATATTGGCTTTAATAAAACCGGCTCCATCATTTTTGGTTCAAGCTTACTGCTGTTGCTCTACTCTTTGCTGTTATCGGTTATCGAGATCCGTATCTCCGTCGATGCCTTGAACTATCACCTAAAAGAGTTAGATCAGTGAGCCATTGGATCTATTTTTTTGACCTTTGTGGCACGGCAGTGTTCGCCCTATCTGGCGCGCTCGCCGCAGGACGTCACCGCATGGATCCGTTCGGGGTTATCGTATTGGCTTCTGTTACCGCAATTGGCGGCGGCAGCATTCGCGATGCACTGCTTGGCACAACGCCAGTGTTTTGGATCCGCGACCCCAATTACATCATCGTCATCTTAGCCACAGTCTTACTGACGCTTATCTTTATTCGTAAGCCTAAAAAGGTCCCTCAGTACACTTTACCGGTTGCCGATGCACTAGGTTTGGCGCTCTTTACCGTCATTGGGGCAGAAAAAGCACTCAGCCTTGGCTTGGGTGGCATGATTGCTGTAGTGATGGGCTTGATAACGGGCGTCGGAGGAGGCATGATTCGAGACTTGCTCTGTCGCCAAGTGCCGATGATTATGCGTACCGAAATCTACGCTACTGCATCAATTTTTGGCGGCATTAGTTATACATTGGCCATCCACTTAGGTGCCGCAAATGAGATAGCTTTAGGCCTTGCGATGCTAAGCGCCTTAACGATTCGACTCGCTGCCATCAAGTGGCATTTACGACTACCCGCATTCGATTTGAAGAAAACCTAACATGATCAAGCGATTTATACTCACAGTGTTAGCCTTACTCCCCTTGTTAGCGCAAGCCAATCCAGGGGATATGCCTCGCGAGCAACAGATGGCGGTAAAATACATTCAGGCGCTGACCGATCACGACTATAAAACGCTGGCCTCTTTTTATAATCGAGATAGCATCTTTAAAGATAGAACCGCCAGTAAAAGCTATACCGGACGGCGTAACATTTTAGAGTTCTTTGAGCGTGCGCATCGTGGTGTGCTTGAATATCATTTTAATATCGAGCATATGTTTAACTCCGGCTCTTTAGTGGTGATGATAGGTAACTACCACTATCGCGGCCCAGGCAGTCAATTTGGAAAACCTGGTAAGATTATCGAACTAGCGATTCCTGGTGTCACAACCATTAAAGTCGATATGAACAATCACAGAGTCAAAGTTCATGAAGATTTGATGGATTATCAAACAATGGCTGATCAACTTTCGACGCAATAAGGTGATAGGCGCGCTATATTCCATCCCTGGTTTTTGGCATAAATGTTCCAGACATAAATACCAAAAGATTCCATCCCTGGTTTTTGGCATAAATGTTCCAGACATAAAAAAGGCCTGCTGATGCAGGCCTTTTTTATGTCACTTAAGTTACACTAAGGTGATCTTAGCAAACTTACGCTTGCCGACTTGGAATACACCACTAGTGCCAGCACTGAGCTGCAAGCGTGAGTCTTCTATCTTCACGCCATCAATCTTTGCCGCGCCTTGCTTAATCATACGCATTGCATCAGAGGTGGAGCCAACCAGCCCGACATCTTTAAGCAAGTTAGCAATCGCAATACCTTCACCGGCAACAATCTCAAACTCTTCGATATCGTCAGGTAAAGCGCCTTTTTGAAAGCGATTGATAAACTCTTGATGTGCAGCTTCTGCAGCGGCTTCATCGTGAAAACGGGCAATGATCTCTTTCGCCAATAAGATTTTTACATCTCTTGGGTTTGTGCCTTGTTCAACATCAGCCTTAAGCTGCGCAAGCTCAGTCAACGGACGGAATGAAAGCAGATCAAAGTAGCGCCACATCAAATCATCAGAGATCGACATGATTTTGCCAAACATCTCACTCGCAGGCTCGCTTACACCAATGTAGTTGTGCGCCGACTTAGACATCTTCTTCACGCCATCGAGGCCTTCAAGCAGCGGCATCATAATAACGGTTTGTGGCTTTTGACCCGCAGACTTTTGTAACTCGCGACCCATCAGCAGATTGAACTTCTGATCAGTCCCGCCTAGCTCGACATCAGACTCTAGCGCGACTGAATCATAACCTTGCAATAGTGGGTACATAAACTCGTGAATCGCAATAGACTGACCCGATGCATAACGCTTCTTAAAGTCATCACGTTCCATCATGCGCGCAACCGTTTGCTGCGATGCTAGACGGATCATGCCTGCTGCGCCGAGTGGCTCTAGCCAGCTAGAGTTAAACTCAATACGCGTTTTGGCAGGGTCTAAAATCTTATACACTTGCTCTTTATAGGTTTCCGCATTTGCCAACACCTGCTCACGAGTTAACGGTGGACGAGTGCTATTTTTACCACTTGGGTCGCCAACCATGCCGGTGAAGTCACCAATCAAGAAGATCACTTCGTGGCCTAGCTCTTGGAAGGTTCTCATCTTGTTTAGAATAACTGTGTGGCCAAGATGAATGTCTGGCGCGGTGGGATCAGCTCCCAACTTAATGCGCAAAGGACGTCCCTCTTTTAACTTTTCCAGCAGATCCGACTCAAGAAGAATCTCATCGGTACCACGTTTTATTTCTGCTAATGCTTGGTCTAAATCAGCCATCTTGGCAGCTACTCCTAAGAGCCTATAGGTAAATAATGGGGACTAATGTTACTTGTTAGCCAGCACAAATGAAAGAGTGTACACTAACAGGATCGCCTTAAGTGTTAGAAATTGGTATCGGAGTCAATGGGAAAGGTTATTACACTCTTAAAACTATTACCCAAAATACATCAAATCCTCTTGAGTATATTGGTATTGGTTACGTTAACCGTTGTCTTTTTACCCTCTGACGATGCTCAAGCCTCAAAGTCGGCCAATCGTTCGCTAACTGGCACCATTAACATTGGCAACGGCCCCGATGCCAGCAACAATGAAGCAAATGGCGATGCTCATGCCTACCCAGTGCCATTAGCCTTTCGAACTCCCCAAGCACCTAGTGCCTCAGAGATTGCCAAACAAACCAGTAAATCTAACGACGTTAGCCTAAGCGGCACCCCCCTATCTTCGCCAACCGTACTCGGCACAGCAGACGAAGTCGAAACCCTTGAGCCTGTGCCAAACGAACACAGCAAACAGTTTATTGTTCAAAAAGGCGATACCTTAGCTGCGCTGTTTAAACGCGCAGGTCTTAGTGCGCGAGATGTGTACGAAATAACCCAATTGCCTAAGGCTAAAAAGAACCTGTTGAAAATCATGCCAGGCGAAGAGATCGTTATTGTCAAAAATGACGCAGGTGAACTGACCAAGGTGTTGTACCACTTAGACCCTATCTCCACGTTAAGCATCAGTAAGGCTCCAAACGGTTACAGTGAGGAAGTGCTCACTAAACAGGTGGAAAGTCGCACTAAATTTGCCAGTGCAACCATTAGCAGTAACTTCTGGAATGCAGGTGTCGGTGCAGGACTAACCCCAAACCAAATCATGCAACTTGCAACCATTTTTGGTTGGGATATCGACTTTGCACTCGACCTTCGACAAGGCGATAACTTTGCCATTTTGTTTGAAGAGGAATATGCCGACGGTGAGTTCCTCCGCAACGGGAACATCTTAGCCGCCGAGTTTAACAACCAAGGCGATAATTACACCGCAGTGCGTTACACAGACGGCAGCTACTATTCAGCCGAAGGACGCAGCATGCGTAAAGCCTTCCTGCGCTCACCGGTCGACTTTAAATATGTCAGCTCTAGTTTTAATCCACGTCGCCTGCATCCGGTAACAGGGCAAGTCAAGGCTCACCGAGGCGTTGACTATGTGGCCGCCGTAGGCACCCCGATTAAAGCGGCGGGTAAAGGACGGGTCATTAAGTCAGGGTACAATCAATACAACGGCAACTATGTGTTTATTAAGCACAACGAAACCTATACCACTAAGTACTTGCACCTTAAAAAACGCAAAGTGAAGCAGGGACAAACGGTCAAGCAGGGACAAATCATCGGTACCTTAGGGTCAACCGGCCGGGTAACTGGTGCACACCTACATTATGAGTTCATCGTTAACGGTGTTCATCGCAACCCTAGAACGGTGAAATTGCCGCAGTCTTTGCCTATCGAAAAGCAGCATAAAAGCAAATTCCTCGCGCTAAGTAAGCAGCTCATGGCTAAACTTGAACAAAACAAGCAGCTACGACTTGCCGCACAATAGGATCCTTTCATGACCAGTAACTTATATATCGGCCTGATGTCTGGCACCAGCATGGACGGCGTCGATGCCGTGCTCGTCGATTTCAGTGATGACAATATCAAGCTGTTAGCCAGCCATACCGAAGCGCTACCCAGCCACCTGCTTAGCGGCTTACAACGCTTATGCCAATCAGGTAATGATGAAGTTAATCGTGTTGGTACCTTAGATCGCAGCGTCGGTAAACTGTTTGCGCAAGCGGTCAACAATCTCATCGATAAAGCTGGAGTAGATAAAAGCCAAGTACGCGCCATCGGTAGCCACGGACAAACCGTGCGCCATATGCCAAATCTCGAGATGGGGTTCACCTTACAAATTGGTGACCCAAATACCATTGCTGCGTTAACGGGTATCGATGTAATCGCTGACTTTCGCCGCAAAGATATCGCCTTAGGCGGTCAAGGCGCGCCATTAGTCCCCGCCTTCCACCAGCAGTTATTTGCCCAAGCTGGCAGCAAAAGAATGATCCTCAATATCGGCGGTATCTCAAACGTGACCTACCTGCCTGGTGATGCGAGTGCTGTGATTGGGTTTGATAATGGGCCAGGCAACACCTTGATGGATGCGTGGATTAAGCAAGTAAAGGGGGAGCCTTACGATAAGGCTGGTGCATGGGCAGCGACAGGCTGCAGTGATAAAGACCTGCTCAAACAGATGTTGTCTCACTCTTACTTCTCACTGAGTGCGCCAAAAAGTACTGGTCGAGAGCTGTTTAATCAAGCTTGGATGGAGCAACAAACCGCGGACTTTGGTTACCTCAAAGAGGTCGATATCCAATCGACCCTATTAGATGTCACTTGCCATGCAATAGCTAACGACTGCTTAACCTTAACCGACTCAGCGCAAATGTATGTCTGCGGCGGCGGCGCCTTTAATGATGAGTTGTTGAAGCGATTACGCCACTTACTGCCTCACTACAATATTGAAACCTCAAGTGCACTGGGGATCAATCCTCAATGGGTTGAAGGCATTGCCTTTGCCTGGTTGGCAATGCGCTATCAAAAAGGCTTGCCCGGTAACCTACCTGCGGTCACTGGCGCATCGAGAGAGGCTATTCTTGGCGGCTTGTTTCCAGCAGCGTAATACACAGCTTTAAACTGATTGGTATTACTGCAGTAACTTATGCTGTAGGCGGATAACATCGCGCTTATAATTTTGCGACTGAGTTAATAATAAGCTGTGTAACTCAGGCATGTAGCCCATTGAACCCGCTCTGGGCATGGTACCTGGCGGTAATTTAATGATAGGCGTGACAAGTTCGGTGTTGAATCGCCAAAAGTTAATCAGCTGAAATCCTTGCTGATTATCTCTAAAGTAGATCCCTTTTTCTGTCGCAATCCAATTGTAACCTTCATCAAACTTTTTCTCGCTGATCAACACATGAACCTTGTCTGGCTGTGACAAATCGATAGACCATAATCCATCTTTATCAGCACGGGTAAAAAGCAGCTGCTGACTCGATATCATCTGACCTAATCGCATATCGATGTGACTCAGCACCTGAGGCAGACGGTTATCTAGGTAGAACTCGGTAATGCCGTCATCTGTACTGGCGATAACAGTTTCATTGTCCCACCCCCAACTTGGACGATTATGATCCAAATAAGGCGTGGCTAAAATAGCAATGTTACCCGTTTGCAGATCAAGGACATGAATTTTATTGCCTTCATTTTGATCATCTGGCGCTAAAAAGGCAATTTTACTGCCGTCTCTGGACCAGCTAGGATAAGCGACTCGCCGTTTAAGGTTTGTATGCTGACGTCTATTATTGCCCGTGCTATCGGCGCTCCAAATCTCATTAAACCCCGTTTCATTGGAAACATAGGCAATACGCTGGGCTATGGCCGAATAGGTTGGATTACGATAACTGTACTCCACCCGTAACAGCGGAAAACTAGTGGTCGGTATCGACTGCTCCAGCGCTAAGCTGGTGACTCGGTAATCTCGTATGTAGTTAGCGTACACTAACTCATTGCTATGAGGGATAAAGCGTGGGTAGCTCATGCCCTCCACATCTAACGCCTGAATACCCTCATGTTCAACATCAATAAGGTAACCGTTTCTCACGCCTGAATTTTCGGTGCTAAAAACCAAGCGATGTCCATCTTTATGCCAGCTTAAACCACGAATATCTTCCAACCCCGTTGTCAGTCGGCGCTCTTGCCCTGTGGTCAGGTCGAGCAAAAAAATATCTTCAGATATATTGCCAAAACGGCGAGAAATAGCCATGTAACGTCCATCGGGACTAAAGGCAACATCCCTATCTCTATGGCTGCAATGATTGATACACGATAAACGCACGGGCAGACTGTCAGTCTCCTTTAATGCAAAGCTATACAAGCCTGACGTTGCATCACTGTTGCTTTGCCAGATAAACACTAGACGCTCACCATTGGGCGATACGTCTAATGCTGCGGTATAGCTATTACAGGGCGTTAATGGGCGGGCTTCGTTACTGTCAAGGGTTAGCTGCATAATTTGGCAATCTTTCAACTCCTGAGACGGGTAATACAACATCTGCCCGTCTGGGCTCCACACCGCACGTAACTCTGAACTTTTTGCTGACGTCAGTCGCTTTGGCATCTCTGTAGGCGAATTGAGATCTTTTAAGTAAAGGCTAGAACGCTTACCGTTGCCGCGACTGCCATATACCAACCAACGACCATCGGGCGAGACATTGGGATAAAGCTCCGCATCAGCCGCTTTCGTAAGCTGCTGCTTTACAGTCGGAATCAAATGAACCTCATCATGATAGAGGTGCCAAACTAGTAGTGCACTAACAGCTACCAGCACTGTGCCACTAGCCAGCGCAAATTTGGTCAGTTTGCGCTGCAGTAAGTTGATCTGCTTTTCGGCTCGTCGTAATAAATCTGGCTCGTCGACTAAGTCCTCGGCATTAAATTGTGGCGCAATAAGTAAACGATAACCCGCCTTTCTTACTGTCTCTATGATCGGCTGCTCGCTATTCAACGGCTTTAATTGCTGGCGCAAGTGCCATATTGCATTGGTTAAGGCTTTGGTCCCAACATATCCATTACCGTCCCAAATCTCTTCGATAAGCTCATCACGGGTGACTACGTTAGGGTAGTGGCGTGCAAGGTAACTTAATACTTCAATAAATTTGGGCTGCAAAGACAAGCAAACGCCATCTGTCTTACTCTCGGCATCAAACACCACGCTGTTATCTGCAGGCGACACCTTGCAGTGACCCAACGAAAAATTCGCCTGTTTAGAAACTTTAACACTACCGCTCATCTTCCCTGCATCTCCTTGTAGGTCAAAACAGTTATTCAGTTAACGCTTACTCCCCCTACATTTGCCAACAAGCGTAGCCCTTTTAACCAAGTGATTACAACCGAGAAATAGATATAGAATAGACATGTAAACCACTGGAAGAAAAGGAAATAGATGTTTAATCGATATATAAACAATCTATAAACGACACCCCCAACATTGCTCGTCAGCAACAATTTAATTACAACTGACACCAGTAAACAGCAGGCTACCTCGATGGTTACAACCATACCGTCTATTGACACTCTCCTATCCCTAAGAGTGACTTATCCATGCCCCGACGTTTGCAGCAAGTAAAGGTAGTTAACGATAAGAATAAGGACAGCAACTAGATGAAACCTCAACTCAAACAATCAGCATTAACCGTCGCCTTAGCAATGGCACTAACCCCAGTGTTAAGCATTGCCGCTGAGACAAACACAACTGGCACACAGTCGGCCAAGATGGAAAAAATCGAAGTCACGGGTTCACGCATTAAACGCACCGACTTTGAAGGGGTTGCACCAGTAACCGTTATCTCAGCCGATGATATTGCAAATAGTGGCCTCAGCTCTATTTCAGAAATACTCCAAGCATCAGTGGCTAATACTGGTGGTTCACTCAATGGCGAGAGTGACGGATTTACTGATAGTGCTAGTTCAGTCAACTTGCGCGGTATGGGAGCCAATCGCACCTTGGTACTTATCAATGGTCGTCGTCAGGCATCGTTTCCTAGTGCGGCCGGTGGCACAACAAACTTTGTTGATACCTCAGACATCCCCACCGCAGCAGTTGAACGTATTGAGATTTTAACTGGTGGCGCATCGGCTATTTATGGCTCTGATGCTGTAGGTGGTGTGGTCAATATTATTTTGAAGAAACAATATGAAGGAGCTAAGGTCGCTGCCAAATACAACCACCCAACACAAGGTGGTGGTGAGCAGTTAGACCTCTCCTACTTGCAAGGCTTTAATACCGAAAAGAGCCAAACCTTAGTGATGCTCGAATATAAAAAAGTTGAGGCGATCAAAACTGAGCAACGCGATGGTCTATATAGCCCAGCTTACTATGAAGACGAAGATGGTGACATTCGTTGGGGAGCAGGCCCCTATGGTGATGCCACGCCCTCAAGCTGGGGCGCTTGGATTAGGGACTATGGTAAAGTCTACACCGACAGTAAATACAGTCCACTCGATAACACCCAGTGCACCGAGCGCTTTGGTGATAAGGGAATTTACATCCCAGCAGGTACCTATGACTGTTACTACGATAAATACGCCGACCGCGGCCTACAGTCAGCTTACGATCGCCTAAATCTAGTGGTTAATACCACCTATGATCTCAATGATGACTGGCAGCTCTATGGCATGATAAACGCCTCCTACAAAGAAGCCTCTAAGTACAAAGATGAAAAAGGCTTTGGCGTATATATCTACGAAGATGAGGCCACTGGCGCAATGAGCTATGACGCCAATGCATTCGAAGACTCAAACAAATTCCAGATGCGTCGTCGAATGGAAGAGTTTCCAGGTGATCGTACTTATGAGACCCAAAATACTAAAGCCGCCTTCTCTTTTGGTGCCAATGGAACTGTGGGAGATTACGAATTAGATCTCTCTTGGTCGAGCGGTTTTAACCGTTATGAAAAACAGAACACGCATATGGTCAGTGCGGATGCCTTGCTTGATATCGTCACCTTCAACCCTAACGACAGTGATCCAACCAAGTGGTACCCCAATAATGCCCTGACATCTGAACAGATTGATCAACTAATTGGCAGCGCCACCAAAGACTCAACATCCAGCATGCACCAGTTCCAAGCGGTCTTTACTGGAGATCTAATGGAACTGTCAGCGGGCACGATAGGCTTTGCAACCACGGCAGAGTGGGCCAGAGAGAGCTACGAAGATACCCTCGATGAGATCACCATGAGTGGCGGCTACATTGGTATGGGAGGCACGGGTGGCGAAGGCGATAGAGACCGTGTTGCTATCGCAGGTGAACTGCAAATACCGCTGTTGGCAGACCTTACGGGCGTCAAATCGCTCGATCTGTCTGCCGCGCTGCGTTATGACCATTACCTAGATGATTCGAGTGTGGGTGGCGCAACAACACCTCAAGTGGGTATCACTTATCGCCCAGTCAGTGAAGTGATGATCCGTGCCAATATGGGTAAAAGCTTCAGGGCGCCAGACATGCACCGCCTCTATGCGGGTTTAACTCGTAGCTTTGGTAGCACAGATTATGTTCATCCAACCATTCCGGGAGAGATATATGAAGACAGCTATGATGGTTTTAGCTCAGGAAATCTCAACCTAACTGAAGAGAAAGGTGACTTTTGGAACTTAGGCCTTGTTGCCAACCTCAGTGATAATGCAGATTTAACCTTAGACTGGTGGAATATTGAACTAGAAGGCGCAGTAAAAACTATCTCCACTAACGAGATGCTTGACGACAACAGATTCGATCAAACCGCAAACTATAACAGCTGCGAGAACATGGATATCGTCGGTTATGTGACTGAGCTCGACGATGATGGTATTCGAAATCTTGCCTGTATGCGTAAAGGCCCGATTAACAGCGCCTATGAAGCATCAGAAGGTATTGATGCCAGCGTTAACTACCGCTTCCCTGAAACTTCGGCAGGTGAGTTTAAGTTAAAACTTGCAGCTTCTTATCTGCTAAAGAAGGAATATCAGGAGAGTGTTGATACTGAAATCGAGGATGAGACCAAAACTAACTACGTGCCGAAATGGAAAGGCAATGCCAGCCTAACGTGGAACCTCGCTGATTTTAGTGCAACATTAGCCTATTACTATACTGGCAAAGCTGTGGGTGAAGATACATTTACCCTTATCGATGCCGATGGCGATGACTATGAGGTGGACGACTATCCAGATACACTCGATGCTTACCAAACCATCAACCTTACCCTTGCCTATAGCACGCCTTGGAAAGGTAAATTCAGTGCTGGAGTGAAAAACCTCACCGATGAGATGCCACCACTGTTTGATGAGCGCAATGATCGTCACAACGACTGGCCATTCTTTGAAGAGGACAACAGTAGCTACTCAACGGTAGGCCGTACGTTATTCTTGGGTTATTCTCAAAAGTTCTAGCCGACTCTGTATGTTGAAATTAAGCGCCTCTTTGGGGCGCTTTGCTTTAACACACCTTCTTTATCAGGAGATACCATGTTTAATCTCAAACACCTATTGGCTGTCCTGGTACTGTTGTCCAGCCAATACCTTGTTGCGGGTGACTACCAACAACCCTCAGCTCCACTGATGCAAGTTCTACAGCAACCTAAAATGGTTGATAGCCGTTTATCAGCAAACGGCATCTATTTAGCCGTCATGACCCCCATATCATCTCCCAGCATCGCCAGCCTCGCCAGCGAAGAGGTCAAGCTCGCAGGGCTAAGGTTAGCCCCAAAAAGCCTAAGTCAAAGCCGCCCTAAAAAGCGCTATAGCCACATAAGCTTAGTGAACTTAGACAATCAAGAACAACACTTCATTAACCCGAGTGCGGGCGCCATCGCTAACGTAAGGTTTTCGCCTAATAGCCAATATCTAAGTTATATTGCCATCAATGAAAGTGCAGCCAACCTATTTTTATACAGCATAAAAAATGGCCAAACACGACAACTTAACAACACTCCGCTTAACGCCGTATTTGGTGCCAATTATCAATGGTCTCATGATAGCAGCGCCATCTTAACCACTCTAGCCGTGGCTAGCATCACAGAGCCCAGTACCACTATAGGCCCCAACATTAGCCAAGCCTTTGGTGAAAGAGCGCCTCGACGTACTTACCAAGACTTATTGCAAAACCGTCAAGATGAGGTGCTATTTGAACAACTGGCCACTAGCCAACTCGCACTATTATCGCTAAAAGGTGCACATAAACAAATTGGTAGCCCTGGCATCACCGTCCACTACAAGCTCTCACCCAACGATCAATTTATTTTGCTAAAACAGATTCGTCCGCCCTATTCGCACATCGTAAAATACAAGGACTTTGCTCACCATGTCGAACTCTATTCAGCCACGGGGACTTACCTTAAAGCGTTTGCCCATATTGACAGTGGCGAGCTTAGACCAGCGGGTGCTGACTCAGTCAATACCGGCCCTAGGCTTATCCATTGGCGACAAGATAAACCTGATACCTTAGCCTTCGTCACCGCCTTAGATAAGGGCGATGGGGAACAAGAGTTCCCATTACGCGATAGACTCCAAACCTTAAATGCCCCTTTTAATGGCGCAGCACAAACCATTGCAACCACGCCTTGGCGCATCAACAGCGTAAAATGGACCGATAGCAACACCCTGTTGCTTACTGAAAAGAACAACAACGAAAAAAAATTGCGTGTCAGTAGCCTTGATTTATCGACTGGAAATACACTTAAACTTTGGTATGAAAAGTCAATCCGTGACATCTATCAACACCCTGGCACCTTAGTTTATCGCGCACAAAATACCGGCGTCGCCCTGGTTAAAACCCATAAAGGCAAGGTGATTCACTTTGGCAAAGGTGCATCACCAGAGGGATTAAAACCCTTTTTAAAGCAGACCGACTTAACTAATCATGTCAGTGAACCTTTATGGCAAAGCGCAAAAGATAAACTTGAGCAGGTAGTACATGTGGTGAGTCTATCGCCACTGAGGTTGGTTATTAAGCGTGAAGATGCTATTAGCCCTCCGCAGTTAGTGTTATTCAATCAACAAGATAGTACTGAGCACTTGATCTACCAACCGCCCCAAACCTTGAGCGCCTACCAAGGGATGACACGGCAACTAATCACCTATCAACGTGCCGATGGGCTGCCACTATCCGGCATGCTCTACCTACCTAAAGGTTACCGTAAAGAGCATGGCCCTTTACCCCTGCTGATGTGGGCTTACCCAAGAGAGTATAAAAATGCCAACGTGGCGGCACAGGTCGCCTTTTCAGCCAATCAATACCAGAGCATCAGTGCCAAAGGCCCGGTCCCCTTTGTTGCCAAAGGCTTTGCTGTATTCGATAAGGTCTCGATGCCAATAGTGGGAGAAGGTAAAAACAACCCCAATGACAGCTTTCGCGATCAGTTAGTCGCCAACGCCAAAGCCGCCATCGACACGTTAAGTGATATGGGGGTTGCAGACCCTGAACGGGTGGCTATTGGTGGTCACTCCTATGGTGCCTTTATGGTTGCCAATCTACTGGCTCACTCAGATCTATTTAAAGCCGGAATCGCTCGAAGTGGTGCCTACAATCGTAGCTTGACGCCGTTTGGGTTCCAATACGAGAAACGTAATTATTGGGAAGCACCCGACCTTTATCAGCAGATGTCGCCCTTTACCCATGCTGATAAAATCGATGAACCACTTTTGATCATCCATGGAGAGATGGACGCCAATTCAGGCACCTACCCCATGCAGTCAACTCGACTGTTTAACGCCATTCGTGGCCTTGGGGGCAAAGCACGCCTGGTGATGCTGCCATTTGAAAGCCACAGTTATGTGGCGCAAGAATCATTGCAACACATGCTGTGGGAACAAGAGCAATGGCTTAAAAAAAACCTCCAACCATAATGAATACGGGCACTGACACAATCGCTGCAGCGCCCGATTCAACTGCTGCGCATAAAAGTTTCACTTTCAATATATTTAATAAAGGCTAAAGTAGATAAGTGGTTAACAAGTCCACTCTTTCAACCCATGCAAACAAGGAATAGTGACATGAATATGACGCAAAAAATGGCCGCAGAGTTTATTGGCACTCTGTGGTTGGTATTAGGCGGGTGTGGTAGTGCAGTTTTAGCCGCAGCCTTTCCAGAAGTCGGTATAGGCTTATTAGGTGTATCCTTCGCTTTTGGTCTAACAGTGTTAACCATGGCCTATGCGGTAGGCCATATCTCGGGATGCCATCTTAATCCCGCCGTCTCTTTTGGCTTGTGGGCTGGCGGGCGTTTTCCTGCCAATGAGCTCCTTCCCTATATTGTGGCGCAAGTCGCAGGCGGTATTGCCGGTGCCGCTATCCTATACCTTATCGCGTCAGGCAATGCCGATTTTAGCCTTAGCAGTGGTTTCGCCTCAAACGGATATGGTGAGCACTCGCCCGGTGGTTATACCCTCACGGCTGCACTGGTCTGCGAAGTGGTGATGACACTCTTTTTCTTACTCATCATCTTAGGGGCAACCGATAAACGCGCCCCAGCAGGCTTTGCCCCTATCGCCATTGGTCTTGGGCTAACGCTAATTCATTTAATCAGTATTCCTGTGACCAATACCTCGGTAAACCCGGCACGCAGCACAGGGCCAGCACTCTTTGTCGGTGATTGGGCCATTTCGCAACTTTGGTTATTCTGGGTCGCCCCCATCGCAGGCGCCATCTTAGCCGGCATTATTTACAAGTTTTTTAATACACCAGAGACACACTAAGAAATGGCGCCGATAGAGACCCGCTATATCGGCGCTTCACTTCCTTATCTTCCACTCCTCTTCGCGCAAATTATTTTAACCTCACCCTCAACAGATGTTATGATTCCCGCCAATCGGTTCTACCGTCCCAATGTAAAGAGAATACCATGAGCAAAAGTGCAAAAGACGCCAGCAAAATGACCCCTGAAGCGCGTTACGATTACCTTGTTGAACAAGCTAAATCAGAAAAGGTCCTATGGACACTTCAAGATTTAGATGGCTGTGTGATGCTAACCACTGAAGATGAGGATTGCATTCCTATGTGGCCATGTGAAGAGTCTGCTAAGCAGTGGGCTGTCGATGACTGGGCTGACTGCACCCCGTTAGCAATTCCACTTGATGAGTGGTTAGAGCGTTGGGTACCTGGCATGCAAGACGATGATCTGTTTGTGGCGGTTTTCCCAGTGCAAGAAGATCTTGGCGTGGTGATCCCACCTTATGAGTTAGAACAGCGCTTAACCCCAAAACAGCGTCACTAAGCTTTTAATAGGAGAGCAAGCCGTGTCAGAACCCACTTCAACAACCCCTGAAGAGACTCGTGAGCAACAAACTAGTGTTGTTGCCGCTAAGCTGCCAAAACGCTTAATACTTCTGCTGCTATTTTTGGCGATTGCCTCAATAAGTGGCATTGTTGCGAAACAGGGCGTACTGTTTTGTATTCTGACACTCTTCATGGTTATTGCTGTGTTAGGTCGACAAAAGGCCGGTCTTTACATGCTCCGAGGCTATACCATCATTCAACTTGGTCTCGTCAGTCTATTGCCCGTTATCTTGTATGACCCTGATAACTTAGTTGCGGGGCCATCGACCTTTAGACTGGGTGATTGGGAGGGTAAGCTGCCTGACTATTTGGTATTTGGCCTATTGATTACGCTGTCGGTTGTGCAGGTGTGGGTGGCATTTAATGCCAAGGTTAAAGCCTATTGCCACGTTAAAACCAACATGAATATCATGCGCTAGATTCTAGATTGAGTATAAGTATTCCAGACACAAACACCAAAAGACTCCGTCCATGGCTTTTGGCATAAGTGTTCCAGACACAAAAAAGCCAGCAATGCTGGCTTTTTTTATTGCTACATCTCAATCTAAATTTACACTGAGAAACTTGCGCCACAACCACAAGTTGTTGTTGCATTTGGGTTTTTAACGAAAAAGCGAGATCCCTCTAGACCAGAGGTATAATCCACTTCGCCACCCACTAGGTATTGCAAGCTCATGGGATCAACCACTAACTGAACACCCTGCTTCTCAACGGTAAAATCACCTTCATTGACTTTTTCATCGAAAGTAAAGCCATACTGAAAACCTGAGCAACCACCGCCTGTTACATATACACGTAACTTAAGCGCTTCGTTTTGCTCCTCATCCAACAAGGTTTTTACCTTTGAAGCTGCCGCATCAGTGAAGCGGATTGGCATTGTATCTTCAACTTGTTCAGTCATTACTACCTCTAACATCGGTTTGCTGGGCGGAATTATCCGATACCTGACCATTTTGTTCAAGTAATAGTCGTGGCTGTTGTGAATTCTGTGAGCTATTTGCATCAACTTCTGCTTGAGTCTCTGCCATGGCGGCGCTACCAAACTGCAATACTTGCATCGCTTCGCTCGATAACTCACTGTCTAGGATTTCGGGTTTAGGCAGTAACTCTTGTGCCGTAAAAGATTGTTCAGCAGTAGCTCCTTTGCTCCAACGGCTTGCAGGCACAATCACTTTGGCCTCTAGACGAGAGAACTCAAAATCCTCAGGGAAGGTAACGACGGTTTCTAACACCTGAAAATAACGAAAACTGAAGTTGAATTTATCTTCAGTCAAAGAGCTAAGCGGTAAACTGACAACCTTACCTCCCTGTAAGCCAACAAAGTTAAGCTCTGCACGCCCCTTTAATCCCTGTTTACGCTTTTGTAATTGAGTGAGTACCAACTTAACCCGATATTGCTGCGGCAATAAGCCTGCAGACATCTCAGCGCCATGAATCGCCACTCCATCTGCTTGGTGCTCGGGCGCCATAATGCTGCGGTAGAAAGCGAGTTCACGATCAAGCTCTTTCTGCTTTTGATGTTGCTCTAAAAACATCGCTTGCATATTCTGATTGGCTTCACGCTCTAACGACAATTCTAAATTACGTGCAGCCAACACTTCAGCCTGTTCCGTTAATGCCTGACTAATCTCCACCTCTCTGCCATCTGTGTTAACCTGAACAACTTGATGCTGTGATGACCAAATCTCCCAGGTGAGAACGCCAGCAAAGAATGCCACCAGCACCAAAAAAAACAGATAAACGCTCGAAGGTCTAATTTTTCGCTCAACCACTTGCATGCGATCGACCCAACGATGATAATTTGGCATTAACTATTAGCCCCTTATAAAAAATCTACACTCATATTCGAGTTCGGCAATGGATCACCTGGAAGGTTCCTGTGCAGCTACCCATAAAAAACGCAATCAAGCAATGCCAAAAGTACTTAGATACTGATCTGAAAGACAACTTGTCTCAGGCCAAGATCAGCGTACAACTTTGCTCGCTGGCGTTGGCATTCGCACTAGTTGCCTCTGGCGTTATCATATTATTTCGCCTTTTATTGCAATGGTTCAATGACTATACCCAAACCCAAGAACTCGATTTTACTGGCAACTTTGGTGACTGGCGAGTGCTATTACCACTTTTAGGTGCATTGTTAATCTGGGTTGTGGCAATTTTGGGATCTAAACGCTATAAGCGAATGGGAATTGCTTATGTGATGCAGCGCATGAGACTCCATTACGGCAAAATCCCATTACAATCAGCTCCAGGACAATTCTTCCAAGCACTGTTCGCCCTTGCCACCAATTTCTCGGTCGGCCGAGAGGGGCCCGCTATCCATTTAGGCGCAGTGAGCGCGAGTGTCATGGCCGAAAAATTTAATCTGCCCGACAACAGTGTCCGAATTATGTGTGCCAGCGGCATTGCCGCCGGTATTGCGGCAACCTTCAACGCCCCATTAGCGGCAGTCATTTTTGTGTTTGAAGTGGTGCTCCGCGAGTACAAAGTCCACTATTTTTTTCCTATTATGTTGTCGGCAATCTGTGGCGCGGTTTCTAGCCAATTAGTTTTTGGCAATATTCATGAGTATGACCAAATAGGTGTGATCAGTATTCCGCTGTCACAATACCCAATCTTACTCGTGTGTGGGGTTACCTTGGGCTGTATCGCCGCACTGTTTAACCACAGCCTATTGAAAGTCACCGCTACTGGACAATCATGGCCATTGATCTACCGATTACTCCTAGCAGGTACCATCACCACCATTATCGGTCTATTTCTGCCACAAGCCTTAGGCAGTGGTGATCTGGCGATAGACCATGCCATTAGTGATAACCCAAGTTTATGGTTACTCGTGGGCTTGCTCGTCGGTAAAATTATCGCCACCATTGCAGCAATTGGACTCGGTATTCCCGGTGGCATTATAGGGCCGTTATTTGGTATTGGAGCCTTGATAGGTTCCATTTTAGCTATCGTCAGTGCGTTTTTCTTCCCCTCTATTACCCCCTATGTAGGGCTTTATACCATCATAGGAATGACAGCGATGATGGGCGTCTGCTTAAGCGCTCCGCTGGCGGCGTTGGTAGCCCTACTCGAGCTCACCAATAATGCCGCGATTATTTTGCCAGCGATGTTCGTTACCATCCCCGCTTTCCTCATTGCTCACCAAGCTTTTAATACAAAATCACTGTTTTATAAGCAGATGGAGATCATGGGCTTGGACTACAAAATCTCCTCAGTCAAATTAGGCTTGCAGAAAAAAGGCGTGAGAGCATTAATGGATAAGCGCTTTGTTATTGTTCGAAACAATGATGAGCTGCTACTTGAAGTCCTGAAGCGTGCACAGGGGCGCTCAGTATTAACCCAAAACCAAGCAGGCGAAATGGAGATGCTGCAACTTGAGCTGCAAGTGGTTGACGATATGAGCACCCTGACTCGCCACCCTATCACTGGACTTGTCGATACCTGCACCCTCAAAGAGGTGTATGACGTGCTGTCTCGTGAGCGGCGCGGCGAAGTGTTTATCTATCAGCGTACTGTAGAAAATGTGGTGGGGGTGATCAGTTGGGCTATGCTACAAAAAGAGATTAACTCAGGGCAGATATAATCACAGTCCTTCATTGCGACCAGAGTGATCAACAAGGTCACTACCCATAGCTGTGAAGTTAAAAATCTGACCTTACGTTGGTAAGTTAACGCTTTGAGCGCTGCGCCAACGCCAATATGACGAAGTGCATTAATACCACTAACCAAGCCTATCATTGCAGCCATATCCCCCGACAAAAAGTTCCAGGAAGGCAAACGCTTGCGATCGCAAGAAATGGGCGTATAATCCCACGGAATTTTTCAAAACAGAGCGTAATAATGAACCAGGCAGTTAAGTACAACTTGACTCATTTTCGTCGAGGATCGGCGTTGGTTTTATTTTCTGTTTTTCGATTTCAAAAAAAAGCCTCCTTGTTTAAGGGGGCTTTTTTTTGTCTGCTTTTTACGTGAGGAGACTGTTTTAAACCTTTTTATTTATGTGCGCTTCATTCATTGCACAACTTGAATGTAAACACTGCGAAGAAAGCTTAAAACCATTTGTATCCGTTATCTATAATAAAGGAAAGAGAAGCCATGGCTAACTCGTTGTTTCAAAAACATATCATCTCCATTCCGGAATTAACCCGAAGTGAACTTGAACTTATCGTTGAAACTGCTGGAAAATTAAAAGCAGAGCCAAATCCTGAACTATTAAAAAATAAAGTTGTGGCTTGCTGTTTCTTTGAACCATCTACACGCACTCGCCTCTCTTTCGAAACCGCAATACAACGTCTTGGCGGCACGGTTATTGGTTTTGATAACGCTGGCAATACATCACTGGCGAAGAAAGGAGAAACTCTGGTCGATTCCGTACAAGTGATCTCCTCTTATGTCGACGCTTTTGTGATGCGTCACCCACAAGAGGGCGCTGCACGTCTGGCCTCAGAATTTTCTCATGGCGTACCAATCGTTAACGGCGGTGACGGGGCAAATCAGCATCCAACTCAAACCCTATTGGACCTATATTCAATCTTTGAAACTCAAGGTCGCTTAGATAACTTAAACATCGCCTTCGTTGGCGATCTCAAGTATGGCCGTACCGTACACTCTTTGACCCAAGCGCTATCCAAGTTTAACAAGATTAACTTCTTCTTTATATCGCCAGAAATCCTAGCCATGCCTGATTACATCTGCGAAGAGCTAGACCAAGCAGGCATTAACTATAGTGTGCACGCCACCATGGAAGAGGTGATACCAGAGCTAGATGTTCTCTACATGACTCGCGTTCAGAAAGAGCGTTTGGACGAATCTGAGTATGTACATATGAAAGCGGCTTACATCCTAACGGCTTCAATGCTGGCTGATGCGCGAGACAACTTAAAGGTATTACATCCGTTACCACGTATCGATGAAATTACTGTAGATGTAGATAAAACCAAACACGCGTACTACTTTCAGCAAGCGGAAAACGGGGTTTACGCGCGTGAAGCACTGTTGGCTCTAGTACTAAACGAACAACTTTAAGCAGGAGAGAATCGCTATGACTAAGGAAACCCAACAGGTTGAAGCAATCAAAAATGGTTCTGTTATCGACCACATTCCCGCAAATGTAGGAATAAAGGTGCTTAAGCTGTTCAAAATGCATAAAACCAACCAACGTGTGACGATAGGCCTTAACCTGCCATCTTCAGCCTTGGGCGCGAAAGATCTCATTAAGATTGAGAATGTGTTTATCAGCGCCGATCAAGCCAACCAACTGGCTTTATATGCACCGAATGCAACCGTGAATCAAATTGAAAATTATGAAGTGGTTAAAAAGCTAACATTGTCACTACCAGAGAGAATCAATACTATTTTCAAGTGCCCTAATAGCAATTGCATCACTCATAATGAGCCTGTCGACAGCAGTTTTACTGTTATTGCAAAACAAGAAGATATCCACCTAAAGTGTAAATACTGCGAAAAAGTCTTTTCACGAGAAATCGTCACCGAACGCACTTAGTCTAAGCAAGCGTAAAAATGATAAGCTTGAGATGAATTAGCATATTGTTGCTGTTTCATCTCTAGCTTATTATTGATTATGCAAGCCAAACTGGGCCTCCTTTCCCTGTAGAGTGAAGAGAGGCCGGCGAGTAAAGTCTTCACAAAAAACTCAAGATAGCACGTATACACAGACCTCATTAAAAGCACTATCAATGCCTAGATATGTGAGCAATGACGTTGAAAATGCTGGGTATAAGATCACAATAATAGATCTATTTGAGGGCAATTTAGATCAGGCTCATATACTCTATCTGACACGCATTCAAAGAGAGCGTTTTCCTTGACAGGAAGAAGCAGATAAGTATCGTGGTGATTTTCGTTTAAACCACAATATTTGCACACAGCATTACACATAAAACACAGTGATCATGCATCCGCTGCCACGAGACGCTAGAGAGCAGACAAATGAGTTGGATAACGATTTAAACAGTCGTCCAAACTTAGTCATCTTTAGACAGGCAGATAATGGATTACTCATCCGCATGGCACTGTTTGCACAGACATTAGATGTTGATTCACAACACGAACAACACGAATGTCCAGTTAATTGGTATTCACAAAAAGCCGATTTTTAATCTGGCAATTGACTTTAAGGATATAGAATGACCCGTTCTGAAACCCTATTTGAACAGGCTAAAAAAACCATCCCTGGTGGCGTTAACTCGCCAGTACGAGCCTTTAACGGCGTGGGTGGCTCACCTCTTTTTATCGAAAAAGCTGATGGCGCTTATATCTATGATGCCGACGGTAAAGCCTATATCGATTATGTGGGTTCTTGGGGCCCGATGATTTTAGGTCATAATCATCCTAAAATTCGTGCAGCGGTCTTAGCCGCCGTTGAAAACGGACTTTCATTTGGTGCGCCAACAGAACTTGAAGTGCGCATGGCTGAAAAAGTAATTGAAATGGTTCCATCTATGGAACAAGTACGTATGGTGAGCTCTGGTACTGAAGCGACCATGAGCGCTATCCGTCTGGCTCGTGGTTTCACTAACCGTGACAAAATTCTTAAGTTTGAAGGCTGCTACCACGGCCACGCTGACTGCTTACTAGTGAAAGCAGGCTCTGGCGCACTAACTCTGGGCCAACCAAGCTCACCAGGTATCCCTGAAGATTTCGCTAAGCACACCCTAACCGCCGTTTATAACGAATTGGAATCGGTTAAAACACTATTTGAACAGTACCCAGAAGAGATCTCGTGCATCATTCTTGAGCCTGTGGCTGGCAACATGAACTGCATTCCACCGATCCCTGGTTTCCTTGAGGGTCTACGTGCCCTTTGTGACCAATACGGTGCGCTACTGATTATTGACGAAGTGATGACAGGTTTCCGCGTATCAAAAAGCGGAGCTCAAGGTCACTACGGTATCACCCCAGATCTAACAACTTTAGGTAAAGTGATCGGTGGCGGTATGCCAGTGGGTGCTTTCGGTGGACGCAAAGATGTGATGCAGTTTATCGCACCTACGGGTCCTGTTTATCAAGCCGGTACGCTGTCGGGTAACCCAATTGCCATGTCAGCAGGTCTTGCACAGATGGAAGCACTTTGTGAAGAGGGCCTTTATGAAGAGCTAGCCGCTAAGACAAAACGTATCGCAGAAGGCTTCAAGGCTGCTGCGAATAAGCACGGTATTCCGCTTAGCATTAACTACGTAGGTGGTATGTTTGGACTCTTCTTCACCGAAGAAGAAAACGTCACTCGTTTTGACCAAGTGACTCAATGTGATGCAGAAGCATTCCCAACCTTCTACCATGGCATGTTAGATGAAGGGGTTTACCTTGCACCTAGCGCCTATGAAGCAGGCTTCCTGTCTATGGCTCACGGCGAGAAAGAACTTGAAGCCACACTTGCAGCCGCTGATCGCGTCTTTGCTAAAATGGCTAAGTAAGCTTGTCTGATCACAGAGCATAAAAGGACGCCTCGGCGTCCTTTTTTATTAACCTAATGAGCCTTAATGCTGCTGAAAAACTGATTAGCAGTGATTTTAACTAACTTTTCACCGCCAACCACCATAAAAAACGATAAACCCAATTAAATAAGCATAATAGCCTAAATGTGAGGGTTAACTGATTTTTATCTAGAGCGATTCACCAAAGTAATACGTCTAAAAAAAATATTCTTCTAACCACAAAATCCACGCATGCGTAACATCTCATTTTTTAATAAAGTTAGACTAAGGTAACGCTTGCGTATTACTTCATCCTATGGTCAGATCGCCGCCTAACACAACAACCTTAATTAAACCTTGATTTAAGTCATGACGAACTTGGCATCAAGTTCTCGATTTACGTCAGCCGTAGGAACAAATGTATGCTCAACATTTTCCTGATAACTCTTGCTGTGCTAGCACTATTAAGCATTATTTTTGAAGAAGTTACCCACCTAAACAAAGCAAAAACCACCCTATTCTTTGGCTGTGTTGCCTGGATAACCCTGTTTGTCGCAGCTCGTGATCCTAGCCACCAACACCTGATTGCCGAACAGTTAAATGAGAACATACTTGAAATTGCGACACTGTGGCTGTTCTTGATGTCAACCATGACCTTTGTTGCCTACCTTAATGCTAAAGGCATGATACAAATTTTGGTGCAGAAGCTGTTTCCGCAAAAAGTTTCTGTTCGAATGTTAATGATCCAAGTAGCCTTATTCTCATTAGTCCTATCAGCCATCTGTGACAACGTCACCGCGACCCTAGTTTCACTAGGACTATTGACCACTTTCCAACTAGAAAGTCAGATGAAACGCCGGATGGCGGTACTCATTATTTTTGCAGTGAACTCTGGCGGTGTCGCCCTCATCACTGGCGATGTGACCACCTTGATGATTTTCCTCGGTGGACATGTGCATATCTCGCAACTGTTAATCCTATTCATCCCTGCGGCGATTAGCGTCATGTTACTGGCAGTACTCTTCTCTTTAAAAGCCGAAGGCCATGTCAGCACTACCCCAATTAAGCGCCAATACAATAAGATTGACGTGCTAATTGCGCTGATTTTTTTAACCACCATTATTCTTACCATGGTGTTAAATATTTTCTTTGGTATTCCACCTGTATTGACCTTCCTATCTGGGCTGTCGATTATGTTCTTAGTCGGCACCACCTCTCGCAGCAACAAAGAGGAGCTGCAGATCCTGGAATATATCCGTCAGGTCGAATTTGATACCTTGCTGTTCTTCCTTGGGATCTTGTTACTTGTGGGTATGCTTAAAGAGATTGGTACCTTGCATCTTTTGACTGAAGTGTACGCAAAGTTCGATCCAAACATCTCTAACTTTGTTACTGGTATAGGTTCTGCACTATTGGACAACGTGCCGCTCACCGCTGCATTATTAAAGGCTGAGCCTGTATTGACAACACCTGAATGGCTTGGCTTAACCTACTCTGTTGGCGTGGGTGGTTCGCTATTGGTGATTGGTAGTGCGGCGGGAATTATCGCCATGAGTAAGGTTAAGGAACTCACCTTCGTGACCTATCTTAAATATGTTCCCGCATTGACCTTATGCTATAGCTGTGGCTATGGATTGACCTTGCTATTGGCATACAAGTTTTTCGGTTAACAGCCACCACCCAAGACACCTAAAAAGCAAAAGGCGATGAAGTGATTCATCGCCTTTTTGTGTCAGGAACATTGATGTTTACACCAGAGTGTAAATTTTCCCGTGGATGGATAGAAATTAACAGCGAGAAACTGGCCTTGTATCTAGTCCGACTATTTGTTTGCTAGATTGCGGGCACCTTAAATTCAGTCCCAGCGACTTCTAACACGACATCACGCGGTCTAATCTCAACAATGGTTAATTTCCCGCCAATTTTATCGCCTTGCTGCAACTCAGCGCCATCGACATTTAACCAGCGGTTATTAGGATCGCTGGCATAAACATGAGCCAAGATATTAAACTCTGGCACCTGCAACTGCACTCCAGCGGGTAACTCTCCATATTTAGGCAGTTCATCGGGCTTAGGTGTTGGTATAGGGTCCAGTTTAGCTTCTGTCACTGGTGTGGCGACCGCGTTTTCTATCTCCACCTCTTTCAGTGCAGCCTCAAATGCTGCCAGTAAATTACTTGATGCTTCAGCACTAACAGGTTGCGCTTGCGGTTTTGATTCTAGCCCGACATCCAGTGCGGCATCGTCGACTTGCTGTTTTAACGAATTAAGCACTTCTTGGCCACGCTGATTGCTGTTTGCTCCCAAGATTATCGGCTCTTGGGTTTGTTGCACTGACAGAGCACTCGTCTCTTTGGGTGCAGCATAGGCAATGGTACGTGAGCCTGCTGCAATATTTGGCTCAACAACTTGATTGCGATTTGGAACCGAATTCTGCGGAGTCTGCTGTGGGCGTGCGACAGCCATTGGCAAGGCCACTTTGCCCGCCAATTGCACACTTGATGTTGCTTGAGGCTGCTGCGTTAACGCGCTGTGCTGACTATCAGGCTTAGTCGCAGACTGTTGCACCACAGGTTCGATATCACGCCCTTGATTTGTGCCAGACGGCACCTTGGTACTCAATAACCAAGCAGAGCCTACCGCTAACAGCAATAGCGCAACAAAGCCGGCGATTTTGAGCCCTAAATGTTTGCTCTTATTCATCTGTTGGTATTGAGCACGCGGCGTGATCACCGGATCAATAACTTGGTCTTGCTGTTTAGCGCGCGTCACCGCGTCGAGTAGGATAGACATTAATAACGTCCCTCACTCTCTTGTAAGCGCGGTCCCTGATTACTGAGATACAAATTGAGTTGTACTAACGTCTGACTGCCAGCTATCGCATCAGCACGCAGACCATGTTGACGTTGGAAATCCTTTAGCTGCTGCTCGAGTTCGCTATCAAAATAGCTGACGAGTCGCGGCGACTTGTCTTGAATATGAGCTAAGGCATTTTCTAACCACTGTATTTGCGATACTGGTGCACTGCGACCAATCTCTTGTGGTTGGTTGCTAGGCGCTTGCCATAACAGCTCAAAAGTGCCGCTAAAGTGGCGATTAAACCAATCTCTGTCAACCCAGAGTTGCTGCTCTGAGAGTTGCAGTAATAGCTGCTCTCCTTGACGTGAAACCACAGTGCCATAAAACGGCTCTTGTTGATCATCTTGTAAATAGACCACTGCAGGATAGTTTAATCGAACGATTGAGTTCCAATTGCCCTGCTGCTGAAAACAGGCCAACCCCTGTTGCTGTGCTGACTGGCATGCAGTTAAGCCGATATACGGGGCTTTACCCCACAGCCCAAGAATGCTGGCATAGGCGGTGTCTATGCTACGGCTTTGGGCTATTGCGCTTCTGAGCACCTGCTGGTTGGCCGACAAAGACGGGCTCTTCGTTGGTTCTGCAGCGGGTGGCTGTTGCTGTGGCTCGCTTGTCGCTGCCAATGGCTTTGGTGTATCAGCTTGCAACTGATTGTGATTAAACAGGTAAAAAGCGCCAGCAAAGGTAGACACGACAGCAATTGCAGCGGCAATCGGCAGGAGTCGGCTTGGTTTCTTAATCTCTTCGCCCAGCACTTCGCTCGCTGCCGTGCTAACCATATTCGCATCTATCGGTACTTTCGATTGCGCGTATCCCGCCATTAAGGCGCGTTCACATAATAAGTTGATGAGACGCGGAATCCCGCCGCTGTATTTATGCAAGGCCTTGATGGCTTTGCGATGAAACAAGGGTTCATGACGTCCGCCCACCTGCAAGCGGTGTTGCACATATAGCGCAATCTCCTCCTGCGTAAGCGGCAAGAGGTGGTAACGAGCGGTGATCCGCTGTGCCAACTGCCTAAGCTCTTGGCGCTTCAATAATTGCTGCAGCTCTGGCTGGCCAATTAAGATCACCTGGAGTAATTTTTTTGTATCCGTTTCTAGATTGGTCAGCAGACGCAACTGCTCCAACACGTCAGCCCTTAGATGTTGCGCCTCATCGATAATCAGCACCGTATTGCGGCCTTTATCATGATTGGCGAGCAAGAATTGGCTAATTTTATCGGTAAGCTGCTTTAAGCTGGGTGATTCCCCATACGTAATCGAGAGTTCATCACAGAGGGTGGCGAGTAACTCAAGTTCAGTTAATGACGGATTCAAAATAAAAGCGGTATCGGTATTTTCTGGTAACTGATTGAGTAGGCAGCGAGAAACTGTAGTTTTTCCAGTGCCGACTTCACCGGTCAATAAAACAAAGCCCCCGGTTTCCCCCAGCCCATAGGTCAAGTGAGCCAACGCCTCTCGATGCCGATCGCTCAAAAACAGATAATGGGGATTGGGTGCAATAGAAAATGGGTTATCGCTAAGTCCGTAAAACGCTTTGTACATGCAGCCTTCAGTCCGAAAAAATAAATGACGGTTCAAATTAATCCTTAGGCGCTACATTGTCAAAACTTCGCCCTAAATAATTGTGAAGCAGTGGCGATCTATTTGTACGAAATAACCCAAGGGCCATGCTAATCTATAAGCAAGTTCAATTAAGACAACACCTAACGTGAAAATCTATTTAGTTGGCGGCGCTGTCCGCGACCAATTGCTGCAACTCCCCATAAAAGATCGCGACTTCATGGTGGTGGGCTCGACGCCGCAAGAGATGCTGCAACTGGGCTATAAACAGGTTGGCAAAGACTTTCCTGTGTTTTTACATCCGAAAACGCAACAGGAGTACGCCTTAGCACGTACCGAGCGCAAAACCGCCGCTGGCTATGGTGGCTTTAGTTGTTACGCCGCCCCAGATGTCACCATAGAAGAGGATCTGCTGAGACGGGATCTTACTATTAACGCCATCGCTCAAGATGATGCGGGGAATTTGGTCGACCCCTACGGCGGCCAACGCGATATTGAACGGCGTCAACTAAGACACGTATCCGACGCCTTTGTCGAAGACCCACTGCGTGTGCTACGAGTGGCGCGATTTGCCGCTAGGTTTCACCATTTAGGCTTTAGCGTTGCGCCTGAAACCTTAACCTTAATGCAAACTATTGCTGCTAGTGGTGAGTTACAAGCACTAACCCCAGAGCGTGTATTTTTAGAGCTAGATAAAGCCTTAAGCTGCCAGTCACCACAAGTGTTTATTGAGGTCTTGCGCCAGTGCCATGCGCTACCTATCTTGTTCCCTGAAATAGAAGCGTTATTTGGCGTCCCACAACCCGAAAAATGGCACCCAGAGATTGATACAGGCATCCATACCCTGATGGTGCTCGAGCAATCGGCTGCGCTATCAAGCAATAATGCCGTCCGTTTCGCCGCACTAGTCCATGATCTCGGCAAAGCACTCAGTCCCAAAGAGAGTTTACCCAAGCACCACGGCCATGGACAAAAGGGCTTAGCGCCTATTAAAGCCTTATGTGAGCGAATTAGAGTACCCAACGAGTATCGAGACTTAGCATTATTAGTGAGCGATCTTCACCAGAATATTCACCAAGCGTTTGAGCTTAGACCAGAGACCATCATCAAACAGTTCGATAAAGCCGACCTGTGGCGAAAACCAGAACGCCTAGCACAGATACTATTGGCCTGCGAAGCAGACATGAAAGGAAGAACGGGTTTTGAAGCTCAAGACTATCCACAGGCAAATTATTTAACTTCATGCTTTAACGCCGCTAAAAATATCGACATTAAACCCATTATTGCGTCGGGCTTCAAAGGCGCCGATATTAAAACAGAACTCCAGCGTCAGCGTATCGAAGTCGTTGCTGAATGTAAGACGACATTGGCGTCGAAGTACGACTAACAGCAAGTAATAGTTAAATTTTAGTGAACATTCACCATTTTTCGTCCAAAAAGCGGCCTCACGCTTGCTTTTAAAGGTTGATGAGATATTGTATTAGTACCTTAGGGTGAAAATTCATAGCAAAATAAAATAGCTATGACATAATTAACCAGTTGCAGTTGTATTTTCGGCTGCTCCATTTCAATCCAACTTATTTAAAGGGATTTCCCAATGAACAAAAAAGTACTGATGATTGCTGGCGTAGCAATGACTGCCCTTCTTGGTGGTTGTGCAAACACTACTGCTCTAGAAGAGAGCGTTGCGAACCTAGGCAACAAGGTTGATCAATTATCAGCTGAAGTTAGCTCTCTTAAGTCAGAGCAAGGCGCTCTTTCTGCAGACGTTAAAGATGCAAAAGCTGCTGCGATGGACGCACAAGCTGAAGCTAAGCGTGCTAACGATCGCATCGACAACATCGCTTCTTCTTACAAGAAGTAATTTGTCTGTATCGGCAACACATCTGTGTTGCCGATATATTTCCTCCTCTGCACAACCTCTCTCCTTCTCTTTGCTCCATCTTCTAAAACGACTCTAAATCAATATACGCTCAACCTTGCCAGTGATATCAGCAAATGATTCACCCCCTAAATTTTTGACGCCCAGCCAGATATCTCAAAGAATTACTCCCCAGCTTAAAGCACAAAAAAGCGCCCCGAAGGACGCTTAATCAATTCGCCGCAAATGTTACTGCGCTAAAGCATCGGCATCTAGCACGGTAAATGCCTCTTGAGCAATATTCATCGGAATACCATTTTGTGTCAGCAAGGCATCGTTGGCCTTATCACTATCAACATGGCTCTGGCTAATAAATTTCACGATTTTACTATTAAGGCTGATCACCTTCTCGCGCTGCTCATGCTCAGATTCAGACAATGGCGAGTGCACTTCAATAATGTGGCGACCGTCTGGCTCTGCCGAGATCTTTACCGTCTGATTAATCACACGCACGCTATCGCCATATTTAGCTTGATTAAATAGCCATTCAATATCATCAGGATTGAGGCGAATACAACCCGCACTAACGCGCATGCCGATACCAAAATCTTTGTTGGTGCCATGGATAAGGTAGCTGCCATCGCCATAGGAGAGTTGCATGGCATACTTGCCCAGCGGGTTATCTGGACCTGCTGGCACCACACGAGGTAAGACTTCACCGCGCTCACGCAGATGTTCGGCACGTAAACTCGCCGGTGGCGTCCAACTTGGATTGGGAATACGAGCTTTAATCTTAGTGGTCATCTCAGGCGTTTCACGACCAATACGACCAATGCCCACCGGGAACACATGCACTTCTCGGCCATTTTTTGGATAATAGTAGAGGCGTAGTTCAGGCAGGTTAATTACTATGCCTTTACGCGGAACATCTGGCAGTAGCATCTGCGTTGGAATAACCAGTGCCGTACCGACCGTTGGCAGAAAAGGGTCAACACCTGGATTTGTTTCCATTAGCTCTAAGATGCCAATATTGTATTTATCGGCAATTGTCTTAAAGTAATCACCTTTTTCAACCACATGGGTCTGCAGTTCACCAATTAGGCGGCCGCCATTTGTAGGCAGCGAATAGACATTGGCCTGAGCAAACAGTGGCGATAAACTCAAGATGAGCAACAGCATTTTACGCATCATCAATATGGGTTCCGATAAAAACATGAATAATAGGCTCAAAGATTACCCTGAGCCGCTCCAATTTTCTAGCTAATCCACTACTTATCTGCAGTCTCGTCAGCTAATTTTTGGCTAACCGATACAAAAAAATCTATCTCTAGTTCGGCAAAACTTGCCGCAAGAATTTGCCGTTTGATTTTCTCGCTTGCCCGCCACGCATAGGGCGTCATTTCCAGCAGCGTCAGCGCATCTTCACCGCTCATGTCCAATTTGAAGCTAATGCGTTCTTGGCTAAGTAAATGTTGCCCTTTAGGCACACTCACATCGCCATTTTTCTCTGACAAACCGTTATAAAGAAACTCTTTAACCTGCCAAAGATGACGTGGGCCGGGTGATACCTGCACAAAAAAGCCATTGGGTTTTAATACTCTTAGCAGCTCCTTGCCTTTTAGTGGCTTGTCGACAAGGGTTATCAAGTCAAAACTGTTGTCGGCAAAGGGTAGTACTTTTAATTGGCTCACAATGTAAGTGGCATCAGCATGGCTTTTTGCCGCAGCAAACATGGCATTTTCCGCCTCACCGACACCCGTCTGCTGGCATTCAATATCATGTTCTGACAATGCACTGGCTAGCGACCGCAGAAAAAAGCCCTCGCCACAATCAAAATCGAGGTGCGCTAGTGGCTCGCCATTTTGTGATACCGCTAACGCCTCAACTAATTGGTTGCGCACAGCAGCAAGCATAGGTTCAAAGACACCAGACTCCAGCAAGAAACGTTTAGCACGCATCAGCTGCCTAGAATCGATGTGAGGCTTCTTAGCTTGGCTAAATACCCAGTATCCCTGCTCATTTTTATCCAGATGATGTTTATTTTCACAATGCAGGCCTTGAGACGCCTCATGAATACTCATGGGGGCTTGGCAAACAGGACACAAATAATGACTTTTCATTGGCTCTCTTTAACTGACTCTGGGTAATTAGGTTTAGCTCATTAATCGCTTAGGAAAAAATAACGACGCAAAGCACCGCACCCAATACTAGACGATAAATAACAAAAGGTGTCATGCCCATGCGGCTGATGATTTTCAAGAAGTAGTGAATACATAAATAAGCTGCGACAAATGAAACAATCGTTCCAAGTACGAGTGCTTGATAGTCAATATTGACACCGCTTTCAAAGAGATCTTTCACCACTAAAATGGCCGCCCCTAAACTAACAGGTACCGACATTAAAAATGAAAATCTTGCCGCCGCCTCACGGCTCAAACCTAACATTAGCGCCGCCGTAATGGTGGCACCAGAACGTGAGGTTCCGGGGATCAAGGCCATAGCTTGCGCGATACCAATCACTAGGGCTTTTTTCCAGCCCACTTGAAACTCATTAAAGCCTTCACGATTCATTCTGTCAGCCCACCAAAGCAGTAAGCCGAATACTATGGTAGTGAATGCGATCACTTCAATATTGCGCAGATGGGTCTCAATAAACCCTTTTGCAGTAAAACCGACAATGACGGCTGGTATGGTGGCGAGAATAATCCACCAAGCTAATTTGCTCTCTTCATTTTGTTCACGCTTAACAATACTGCCTGTCCAAGCGTTAAACATAGACCAAAGCTCACGGCGAAAATAGATAACCACCGCCAATAACGAGCCAGTATTAACCGCGACATCAAATGTTAAGCCTTGATCTTCCCAGCCCAATAACTGCGCGGGTAAGATAAGGTGCGCTGAGCTTGAGATCGGTAAGAATTCAGTAAGGCCTTGAATCAAAGCCAATACAATTACCTGAAAAGTGTCCATGTTTATCCTTTAAAAATGTCTTAATAAGACCAATGAAACTCTATTGGCCACAACTTTTGCTGTGACTTGTCATAATTATCCCACAGGGATTGGTAAGATTGATGCGCAAGCGGATGGCTTAAATCAGGGGCTATCTCAGCAAGAGGCCAAAGCACAAAGGCATTGGTGGTGATTTCAGCCCTCGGTAATTCAACAGGCGTTGTGACCACACAATCGTCATAAAGCAGGAGATCGATATCTAAGGTACGTGGGCTAAATTTCTTAGCACCTATCTTGCGGCCATTATCTTGCTCAATCTGCTTAAAGACGGCGACCACCCCAGCAATATCAAGCTCGGTGTCGGCAGCGACCACCATATTCAGGAAGTTACTCCCATTAAAGCCCACCGCCTCACTTTCAAACACAGAGGACAAACACAGATTTGAAAAATGCGCTGATAAGGCCTTTAACCCCGCATTAAAATACCGCTCTGGCTCTATGTTACTGCCAATACTGATAAATATACGCGCCATGATGTTATAGATGACCTCGCTCTATCTCGACGCCAACCGCTGCAGCACTCGGTACAGCGCCAGGCTTCATCACCCGCACTTTGACCCAAGGCACATTAAACTCATCCATCACACATTTCGCACAGCGTTCGGCAACGGTTTCAATCAGCTCAATGGGCTTTTCAGTTATCAATGCAGTAAGGCGATTTGACACAGTTTCATAGCAAAGTGCATGTTGATAATCATCACTATCTGCTGCGGGGCGATTGTCCCAGGCCATCTCAAGATCAATAAGCAAGTTCTGATGGATCTGTTTTTCCCACTCATATATTCCAATCACAGTTGCAACGCTCAATTGTGATATCAGCACCTTGTCCATAATGCCTCCCGCTAGGCAAATAAAATGTGGCAAAAAAAGAGGTCTAATAAGCTAAGCCGGATAATCTCGGTATAATTGCAAAATTGAACCGATTACCCCTTTCGTACAGCGCAAAACCCAAGTAGGATAAGCTGCTGTAATAGTGGGATAATGGGATATAAATGTTACATAATAAACCTAACAAGCAATAAATATCACTTGCGAACCCATGCACAAAATACAAGGTTTAATCAGGCGCCTCAATACTAGGCCGCGATGATACCCTAAGAAGGATAAGGAAACCAATTTGAGCTTAACACTGTTGACCCTAGCGATGATATTAACCGCCTATCTAGCCGGTTCAATTTCAAGCGCTGTGCTAGTGTGTCGACTTCGAGGCCTACCAGATCCTCGCAATGAAGGTTCTGGCAATCCAGGTGCCACTAACGTACTGAGGATCGGCGGCGCCAGTGCTGCGGCCATGGTGTTGCTATTTGATATGCTTAAAGGCGCAATTCCTGCTTATTTGGCCTTTAGATTGGGTCTTGATGCGGTATCGTTAGGGCTTATCGCCATTGCAGCCTGTTTGGGCCACATTTTTCCGATATTTTTTAAGTTTCAAGGTGGTAAAGGGGTCGCAACCGCTTTTGGTGCGATGGCACCTATCGGCGCAGACCTATCACTTGCACTGGTGGCGACTTGGATGGTGATGGTACTGATATGTCGTTACTCTTCACTGGCGGCCATCACTACAGCCCTGTTAGCCCCAGTCTACACTTGGTACTTCGATGAGCGATTTACATTGCCTGTCGCCATGTTATCGGTACTCATTGTGATCCGTCACCGAGAAAATATTCACCGTTTGCTCAAAGGCGAAGAGTCTAAAGTCACGCGCAAAAAGAAAGACAAGGCGTGACCCAGCTGTGAATGCTAACGACTAATATTTAGCAAGCACAGCAGGCAGGTGACACCGCAGTCGTTACGCCATAGTCATTACACTGGTGGCAATGAATCTAATGGCCAGCGAGGCATCCCTTTCACCGCTAAATCTTCAATCTGCCCCGCTTTTAATCGTTGCAACCCAGCATAAGCAATCATAGCGCCATTGTCGGTGCAGAACTCACCACGCGGATAGTAGACCTTACCGCCTAAGCTTTGCATCATCTCAGCCAATGACTCGCGTAAGCGGCTATTTGCACTCACGCCGCCAGCAATAACCAGACGGTTATAACCCGTCTGTTTAAGGGCGCGCTTACACTTAATCGCTAACGTGTCGACGACAGCTTCCTCAAAGGCTCTGGCAATATTAGCGCGAGTCTGTTCATCATCAGGCTCGGCAGCAATCGTATTCGCCGCAAACGTTTTAAGGCCTGAGAAACTAAAATCCAAACCAGGACGGTCAGTCATTGGCCGTGGAAAACGGTAATGGCTAGGTTCACCTTTGGCTGCCAGTTTTGCCAAGCGAGGACCGCCGGGATAATCCAGCCCCATCAATTTGGCGGTCTTATCGAACGCTTCACCTGCGGCGTCATCTACCGACTCACCAAGTACTTCATAACGCCCTATCCCTTCGACAGCGACCATCATAGAGTGGCCACCAGAGACAAGCAGCGCCAAGAAAGGGAACTCAGGCACATCTTCCTCTAACATAGGTGCCAGCAGATGACCTTCCATATGATGTACACCAACGGCTGGCTTGCCCCATGCAAACGCTAAGGCGCGGCCAACACATGCGCCCACAAGTAATGCTCCAACTAAACCCGGCCCCTTAGTGTAAGCAATGCCGTCAATATCATCTTGGGTGCAGTTAGCATCACTTAAAGCTTGCTTAATTAATGGAATAATCTTGCGAACATGATCGCGCGAGGCCAATTCAGGCACCACTCCACCATAATCGGCATGCAACTTAACCTGACTATATAATGCATGAGATAACAGCCCTTTCTCGTCGTCATAAACGGCTATTCCAGTCTCATCACAAGATGTCTCTATTCCAATAACTCGCATCGTTTTAAATCTACCTCAATTTAGTTGCCGCCGATTTTACCTGCTTGAGTGACATTATTCCAATAGAGTTAACTAACAAGGCAGACCTCGCATCGCAACGACAATAAAGCGCGAAAACCCGCGTCAGAATAAGATAGGCTGCTAAACTTGATCCCTGTGGCGAACAAAGATCGAAAATAGGATCGCGATAAGGGGTTTACAAACGGTTGCTGCTCGGTATAGAATTCCGCACCATTTTTAAATTAACTTGGGTTAAGAAATTAACTCAATACAACCTACACCTAAGGGGTGATGGCGTATGCCAATTATTAAAGTACGTGAAAATGAACCATTTGACGTAGCTTTACGTCGTTTCAAGCGCTCTTGTGAAAAAGCTGGTATCTTAGCCGACGTTCGTGCTCGTGAATTTTACGAGAAGCCAACTACTGCACGTAAGCGTGCTAAAGCCGCTGCAGTTAAGCGTCTTGCTAAGAAGCTTTCTCGCGAAAATGCGCGTCGCGTACGTTTATACTAATCTCTTATGAGCCTAATTGATCAGCTAAAAGACCAAATGAAAGAGGCCATGCGCGCTAAAGAAAAGCTGCGTCTGGGAACTATTCGTATGGCACTGGCAGCCGTCAAACAGATTGAAGTGGATACCCGCGAATCTCTGAATGATGATCAAGTCATAGCCGTCTTAACCAAAATGGTTAAACAACGACGCGATTCGATTGCTCAATATGAAGCAGCCGGTCGTGACGAGCTAGCGCAAGCCGAAGCAAGTGAGATTCAAGTTCTTGAAACTTTCCTGCCTCAACCTCTTTCACAAGAAGAGGTTGCTGCGTTAGTCGAGGCAACTATCCTTGAGGTAGCGGCATCATCGATGGCGGATATGGGCAAAGTAATGGGAGCATTAAAACCTAAAGTACAAGGACGAGCTGACATGGCGGCAATTGGCGCTATGATTAAGGCGAAACTTCAGTAACTTAGTTTTTGATGTATGAATGAGCCGTGCTTCTGCACGGCTTGTTTGTTTATATCTATCTGTTCTCTTTCGCGAAAGGCGGCATTTATACAGCAATGGCGATACCTCGTGATTTTATCAATGAGCTTGTAGCTCGCACCGATATTGTTGATCTTATCGATGCTAAAGTGCCCTTAAAAAAAGCGGGTAAAAATCACTCTGCCTGCTGTCCGTTTCATAGCGAGAAGTCCCCATCATTTACCGTTAGCAGAGACAAACAGTTTTATCACTGTTTCGGTTGTGGCGCCCACGGCAACGCTATCGACTTTGTGATGGAGTATGACAGATTAGACTTTGTTGATGCCGTTGAAGATCTTGCCGGCAGACTCGGTGTAGACGTCCCGAGAGAGCAAGGTACAGGCAAGCGCAAAGATGAAGGCTTAAGCAGAGATCTCTACCAGTTAATGGAAGAGTCGAGTCTGTTTTTTCAAAAGCAGCTTAGGCAACATACAGATAAACAAAAAGTGCTCGACTATTTGTCACATCGAGGACTGTCTGATGAAGTAATAGACCACTTCAATATTGGTTTTGCACCAGATGGCTGGGATGGCTTATTAAGCCGTTACAGACAAAACCAAGAGTCACAAGACAAATTACTTACCGCAGGTATGGTAATTGAAAATGACAGCGGCAAACGTTATGACAGGTTTCGCGACCGTTTAATGTTTCCTATCCGCGATAGACGCGGCAGAGTCATTGGTTTTGGTGGCCGTGTTTTAGGTGATGGCACACCCAAATACTTGAATTCGCCAGAAACGCCCATATTTCATAAAGGTTATGAACTCTACGGTTTGTATGAGCTCAAGCAGCGTCACCGAGATCCGCAGCAAATATTGATTGTTGAAGGATATATGGACGTCGTCGCGCTAGCACAATTTGGCGTAGACTATGGTGTAGCCTCGCTTGGCACATCGACCACAGCTGAACAATTTCAGCTGTTGTTACGTAGTGCAAAAGAGGTGATCTGTTGTTATGACGGCGACAGAGCAGGCACAGAAGCGGCATGGCGCGCATTAGAAACCGCCCTACCCTTAATTAAACCAGGCGATCAAGTGAAGTTTATGTTCTTACCCGAAGGGGAAGATCCTGACTCTCTCATACGCCAAATAGGTAAAGAGAAGTTTGAACAGTCAATAGGAATCGCTAAATCGTTACCTGACTTTCTGTTTGAAACCTTGGCCACGCGACACGGCACAGATAAAGGCACCTTAGCTAAACAAGCGATGGCGCTAATAGAAAAAGTACAAGACACTGTTTTACAAAGTTTACTGCTAGAGAACCTAGCCTATAAACTGGGGATGAACAGTGCCGAAGAACTTAAGCGAAAACTAGGCTTTAATGTAAAAAGCCAAAGCAAGTCGCTACAAAGTAAAGCACTTAAGGGACGTGGAACACCATTGCGACTAGCCATCGCACTGCTCGTTCAACACCCGCACTTGGGCAATGAACTGCCCGAGCAAAGAGCGCTAAAACATATAAAGATGACAGGCATCGAATTGCTTATCCTCTTGTTAGACCGAACTCGAGCAGACAACATAACCAGCGCACAACTACTTGAACAGTTCAGAGGTGATGACCAGTTAGGCACCCTGAAAAAACTGACCCAATGGGACCATCAAGTGGCGGATGAAAACTTGCAGCAAGAGTTCAAAAAAGCCTTGGTATGGCTAAACAATCAATATATTGAACAGCGATACCAGGAATTGAGCTTAAAACAGCACCATACTAAAGAAGAGCGGATGCAACTTAAAAAGCTCATTGCTGTGATGCAAGGTCAAACTTAGAGCAAAATTTGTCTCAATAAGTAATGACTTGGACTAGCACAGCAAAGCACACACGGCTATAATTGACGATTTGCGCGGCATAATTGCCCGTCGTTTAACTGTTACCCAACTTGGATGATATCTATGGAGCATACTCCGCAGTCGCAACTTAAATTGTTGCTTGCCAAAGGTAAAGAGCAAGGTTACTTAACCTATGCAGAAGTGAATGACCACTTACCTGCAGATATGGTCGATTCAGACCAGATCGAAGATATTATCCAGATGATTAATGACATGGGTATTCGCGTCTATGAGCAGGCGCCGGATGCCGATGACATCATGATGTCTGAAGACAGCACCGATGAAGATGCTGCCGAAGAAGCTGCCGCAGCACTGGCTACGGTTGAAGCTGAACTGGGACGCACAACAGACCCTGTCCGTATGTATATGCGTGAAATGGGTACAGTTGAACTTCTGACACGTGAAGGCGAGATTGTTATCGCTAAGCGTATCGAAGAAGGTATCAATACAGTTCAAGCCTCAGTAGCTGAATATCCTCAAGCCATCTCAATGATCCTTGAGCAGTATGACCGCTACGAAGCTGAAGAAGTCAGACTATCTGATATTATCTCTGGATTTGTTGACCCTAATGCTGATGATGTTGCGCCTACCGCGACACACGTTGGCTCTGAGCTCTCAGACGAAGAGCTTGATGACGAAGATGAAGAAGATGAAGAAGATGATGACGACGAAGAAGATGACACGCCAAAGGGTCCAGATCCTGAGGAAGCTCGCGAGCGTTTCGCTCAACTTCGTGAAGCGCATACCAACGGATTAAAAATCATCGAGTTGAAGGGTCGAGATCACCCTGAAGCTATTGGTGCATTATTCGTTATCGGTGAAATCTTCAAAGAGTTTCGTCTAGTTCCTAAGCAGTTTGACCGCTTAGTAAAAAGCATGCGCGAAATGATGGACAAGGTACGTGTTCAAGAACGTCTCATCATGAAGCTCTGTGTTGAACAAGCCAAGATGCCAAAGAAAAACTTCGTTAAGGTTTATACCTCAAACGAAAGCAGCATCGAATGGTTTAACGAAGAGATCGCAGCGAAGAAACCTTATGCAGAAGGCTTGGAGATGGTTGCTGATGACGTGAAACGTTGTCGCGCTAAGCTCGATGCTATCGAAAAAGAAACCGGTCTTGCTATTGCAGCAATCAAAGATATCAACCGTCGCATGTCAATCGGTGAAGCGAAAGCGCGTCGTGCGAAGAAAGAGATGGTTGAAGCGAACTTACGTCTAGTAATTTCTATCGCGAAGAAATACACCAACCGTGGTTTACAGTTCTTGGATCTGATTCAAGAAGGTAATATCGGTCTGATGAAAGCGGTAGATAAGTTTGAATACCGTCGTGGTTATAAGTTCTCAACTTATGCAACATGGTGGATCCGTCAGGCAATCACTCGCTCTATTGCTGACCAAGCAAGAACGATCCGTATTCCTGTGCATATGATTGAAACCATCAACAAGCTTAACCGTATCTCTCGTCAAATGCTGCAAGAGATGGGTCGTGAACCATCTCCTGAAGAGTTGGCAGAGCGCATGTTAATGCCTGAAGATAAGATCCGTAAGGTACTTAAGATTGCTAAAGAACCTATCTCAATGGAAACCCCTATTGGCGACGATGAAGATTCGCACTTAGGTGACTTTATTGAAGATACGACGCTTGAGCTACCTCTGGACTCAGCCACAGGCGAAAGCTTGAAGAACGCGACTCACGAAGTCTTAGCAGGCCTAACGGCCCGTGAAGCCAAAGTGCTGCGTATGCGCTTTGGTATCGACATGAACACTGACCACACCCTAGAGGAAGTGGGCAAGCAGTTTGATGTTACCCGTGAGCGTATTCGTCAGATTGAAGCTAAGGCTCTGCGTAAGCTGCGCCACCCTTCTCGCTCAGAGATCTTAAAGTCATTCTTAGACGAGTAACCGCTCGTTAGTTTGACCCATTTAAAGCCCAGCCCTAACGCTGGGCTTTTTATTTTATGGCCTTAAAAACGTAAGATTGATTAACAGATAACCACTTGAATTCAAACTTAGGATTTGAGCGAAAAACTGGGGTGACAAGCGCTTGCAAACCTCGTATACTTCTCAGCGCTTTCGATAGTGACGACTATCTTAAGTCGGCCCCTTAGCTCAGTTGGTTAGAGCATACGACTCATAATCGTCAGGTCCACAGTTCAAGTCTGTGAGGGGCCACCAATACAGATGAGCCGTAGTAGGTTAGTACCTATTACGGCTTTTTCGTATCTGGCGTTCTGTGTAGCAAATATGTAGCAGATGCAGAGGTTATTGCACGAGGAAGTTTTAAGCGTGACTCTGATTTAAAATATGATAATTCCCCAATACCAAACTTCTTCACCACTATAGCTAGTGCTCTCCCTAATCAGATGTAACAATTCTCTGTCATATTGGAAAGCACAATATCTCGATGACTCTCCATTCTAATTAAAAGCGGTGCCATGAAGCATGTGATGCCCTCAGAGTAGCTTGTGATGTTGCTTAGGGTAATTAGGTATATTAACGATATAAGTGGCCTGAAGCGGCCCTTGCAATACCAAATACACACTTAGCGACTAATAGGAGAACAAGTTTATAATTGACGCCATAAGAGGTTCTTTTTACTGAGCTCCCCAAAGGTTTAGCTACCTGTCATTTATATGGCCGCACTTGCGGTTTCAGTAGAGGTGCTCGCCAAAGCTATCCGAGCATAATCAGAGGTAGGTATTTAGTTCTCAAGGAGCTATTACTTTCTTATTTATTGGCTTTTTAGGTAGATTTTTGACCATTTATAAATGAGTTAGTACTGGAAATGTAACCCGAAGCATCTTCAACTGTCACAAAACTTGCGTGCCTTTTTAAAGTGCAGAGCAACTCTTCAAGCTCCAAAGGGTTTTCAGGTTGCTTAACAAAGATTGAAGTTAAGTTATATGAGCTGGTATCCTTAGCACTACTCACAATATACTCAAAGCCTCCAATCTCTTCCATCATAGTACTTAAGTTAATAATTTTTCCACCTTGTGCTAAATTAGCATCGTAAGCTATCGCCAAGACCGTCTTAGAGTATGGAATACTGTCTTGCTCATCTTCAGTGGAGCGCTCATACTTAACAACATAAGTACCTTTGGGGAACGAATCTAAACGTTGCTCCATAGCTTGGGCTACAAACTGAGGCGACGTGCTATTCGTCACTACGGTCGAAACATTATTCCCAAGGCTAATTGACAAAAGAGTAATTCCAGCTGCTGACTTCAACCATTTTAACAGCTTTGACCGACTAAACTTCTTCTTCATACATAATCCCCCTAACCACCATCAATGCTCCCTCAAGATTAATAACATATGAAAAGTACTCATTTGGGATTTATAACATTCAAGCTAACTTCATATCTTTGTAAAAAACCGACACCATTACCTTCAAGCTGTTCATGAATTTTTGGACTAATTGAAACATTATCACCATTGAATTCAATTAAATGGTGATAATCCTTCAGTAGCATCTCAGACACCCCTCGACTAAAACCATTTTGAATTAAATTTATTACCACCTTACTTGTTGTTCCATATTTAGCAAGCTTATAAAAATTCTCCTCAATTAATTCAAGTTCATTAAGGATATCAATAAACCTAAAGATCACGTAATCAAAGAAATCTTCTTCCTCTTTAATCCTTACAATTGCCAAATTTATTTTTTCACTAATTGTTTTCAACTTTATAAAAGTAAATACGACTCTATGCATTTCTTCTTTTTTTGTATCACCCCAAGAACCAACAAAAACAGGAGTTTGTGCTGGTAAGCTATCCCAGTATCTAATAAACCTCTGAATCATAACTGGCAAAGGAGCTTTTTCAATGTTCCAATCTAAAAACATGGCATAAAAAGTTTGGGCTTTATCACTCTTAAGGCGAAATAAACTATTTCGACCACTCGCACTATCGGAATCAATAAAGGAGATAAATGCATCATAAATCACATACATTAATGTGTTTGAATCACTTATTTTTTCATTTTTATTTTCATTTAAGAACTTTGACAATTTCTCTTCTATCTCAAACTCACAATCAAATATATCAATTTCTGAAATGTTGTTCTCTAGTAATTTTAACCCGACTTTTGTTTTGACTCTAGGGATATCGTTAACACCTGTAATCCCTTCCTCTAGATTCTCAAGTCGAGTCATTACACTTTCATATTCATATTTGTTTTTATCAGTTATTTCAGTCCCATCAAGAAGTACATTCTCTATTATATCTTTATCTTTCTTTTCAACGCCCATAACTTTTTCACAAAAAGAGTGAAAGTTTGAATCTGCCCGACTATATTCATCTGTAGCTATAATGTGAATTTCTGGCATCAGCATTTTTAAAGAGTTTACTTTGTTAGAGCTAAAAACCTCACTAAACCTATTAACCCTTCCTATAAGGTTTTTAAATTGAGATGGTTTCAGGTTGCCAAGTCCTTTCTTAATACTTAAAAGGAACATTTTTTGCACAGGCAGATTAACGCCTTCCAATAATGTAGAGTTCGATACTAAGTATTTAATTTCGTCACATGTACGATATAAATATTCAGTATAATTCCTCATTGCATCATTCATTGAACCGTGATGGTAAAGAACCCCACGTTTTAAGCAGTACAACAAAAGGTACTGTTCATGTGTACTACTAGCAATCTCCTTAATTGCAACATCAATTACTTTTGATCTTATTTCAGGCAATTTATCTGCAAGTTTCTTTGCAAAAGACTGTATATGCTTTGGTCTATTAAAGTAAATTAGATTCTTTTTTTCAGCATTCATCAGTATATATGTATAGTAATCCTCAGCTTTATTCTCAAGTGATATAAACTCACCCAAAAAATGATCATAAAACTCTAGACTTTTATTACCAGCCATATAATTAGCAATATAAATACATTCTGATTTTACATATTCATTAACTTTATAATTTTTAGATTCATAGTTCCCCCCTCTAAGATTCAAACTCTCTGCATCAGCCAGGAATGGTGTTAAGAATTTGAAACCTGTCTCAGTTGAGCGGTACTTTAGGATGCTTATAACAGAGGCCAACAAAACATTACGATTGTCTTTTGATAATAAATTATGAGCCTCGTCAATAATAACAATGTCAAAACAAACATCTAGATCTTGATTAAGAATTCTTGTTAATCTTTCCTGCGTTAAAATATAAACAGAAGAAGTGTATTCTGAATTATGCATTTCAGGGTGAGACACTATTTTAGTAACCCATCCTATTCCTGCATCTAAAACTCTTTTCCTTGTCTGAGCTAAAAGCGCTTTCGAAGGTACTACGATACAAATCATTTTATTCTTTGACTTTTCAATCGCTGAAATAATCAATTCAGATTTTCCGTAAGATGTTGGAGCAACAATGGTTGTTG
Source organism: Shewanella colwelliana (assembly GCF_001735525.1). NCBI lineage: Bacteria > Pseudomonadati > Pseudomonadota > Gammaproteobacteria > Alteromonadales > Shewanellaceae > Shewanella > Shewanella colwelliana. Next base: position 226,199 of record NZ_MCBT01000046.1, on the reverse strand, counting down.
TTTTTTTTATATTGTTATCAAAAAATGCATTTAAGACATACTGCTGTTCTGTAAAGACTATTTTGCCATTTCTAAAGTTATCTATGTAACTATCAACCATATTAGTAAGAAATGAATCCTTATTATAATAACCACTATCTAATGGCATATCTTCTAAATTACTTATTAAAGCAGCTATCGGAATTACACCTGAGTTAAGAGAGATATCATACAGTGGTCTAAAATCATTAGTTTTAATGCCATATGCCAATGCCATCCTATAACCTAGTCTCTTCATCACCTCATCAGTTTGTTTCATAAAAAGAACGACCATAGAAAGAGTTTTTTCAACATCACTTTCAAGTAACATTTCATCAGTAAACAATTTTTTATAAACAGATATTAGAATGCTATATTGTTCTGAAAAACTTTTGTGTTTAATCCTACGTAATGTCAATTCTTTCATTTACACAGCCACCGCTTCAGAACGAATAAATTCAACTACATTAGAATACGTTTCTTTTTGTATGCAAAATACAAATACCTTATAGAATAAAGCAGCTTTATTCAGCTTGGCTGTAAAGTTAACAACTGGAGACAAGGTGATTTTCGTTTGCATTGAATCAAATAGGTTTGTGATTAAAACAACAGAATTATCTTTACTAGTTGCCTTTGCTTCTACTGCATTATTACCTTCACTACGTAATATTTTTAATAAAGTCTGTTTATAATCACTCTCATCGTGAAGAGATGAACGAACAGAATTTATGGAGTTGTACCAATATTTTTTTTCTGTTTCGTTAAGTCTTTTATTGAGATCTTGTTTTGCGGAATTTAATAAATCCCTAGTCGTTTTGTCATGACCCCTGCCTTTGTGAAGCATTCCTGATTTAACTTCAGTAATCCATAAAGACTTATCAGAGGTTCTACATAAAACAAGGTCAAATCCTTTTTTAATAGAATTTTCTTCCAAGTTAAAAAAAGCAGATGCTATTTCAAAGTCGTCATAAAGTTCCGTTAACAATAAATGCGAAAGGAGCTCTCCTATCATCCCTATTTGAGTTTCTTGTGTTTTACTATCGTACCTCTCTAGAAAAGACTCTAGTGTTGTTTGGTAAGAGTATAGAGGATCATCAAAGTAATCATGAATATGAGAGCCATGACATATAGTCGATAGATTTTTTTTTATCAATCCTTTGAGTTCAGCTGAAATATATTCAACATGACAAATAGCATTCTCGCCATCTAATTTAAAGAAAACACCATCAATCTTACCTGTCATACCTATCGTCCCTGATTTTTCACTTGAAAAAATGTTTAAAGCTAGATAACCATATTGAATATATCTTACCTATCCCTTCTAAACAAACATTAAATTACTAATGAGTACAGTTATTTACAGAACTCCAAGTAAAAGTATCTTTGCCATTCTGGCAGGCGACTGGTAAAAGATTTATAAGAGGTATCTCAATGTATTCGATTCGAGCTATAGCCTAGTTTTTAGCTTAAGCTGCTGTTGAGGTGTAGCTGATTTGTATCGTTTGAAGTTTTAGCCATGCAAAGCAAAACTTCACTGCTCCTTGGGCATTTTTTAGAACCTAACCTGAAAGGTCTTATGCCTTCTCAATTCTCCATTGATAGAGCCTAGTGACGATGGTTTGTCCTGCAAACCATAAGCCTTTCACTTTGGTGATAAGTTCACCATCATAATAACTCTGCAAGCACTCCCCTGTTTCCTCATTAACATTTAGCTCGTAATGCAATTTAATAGGTCTATCTTTCAGGTTGATTGAAATACCGCCCATAGCTGTCGTATAGCCTTGCCAATCGCAATTTGAATCGCCACAGTTTACTTTTGAAGCTGACTCATCATCTCAAACACCTAGCAGTTCGAGTCTGTGAGGGGCCACCAATTTTGATAAGCCGCTTAGAGAAATCTAAGCGGCTTTTTCATGTCTAGAATATCGCTTTTAAGCTCTGTCGTTTCATCTTCTGAATAAATAAAGCATACGACTCATTATCGGCATCACTGCAAGCATCAAGCCATTCAACTTTTAAAGGGCTGCCAGCGTTAATCAGCTGTGTTTTTGTCGGCAACAAGTTCACCAAGATGTGCGGCTATCTTATCGGCGACGCGAAAAGCATTGGCATAGATGGTTAATGTTGGCGTGACCGAGCCACCATTAGGCATAAACGAGCCATCGGTAACATAAAGATTGTCGCAGTCATGCACGCGGCAGTTTTTATCCAGTACCGACGTTTTGGGATCATCGCCAAAACGACAGCCCCCCGCCACTAAGTTTGAGGTCGGCGCACTAAACACATTGCCCCATGCTTCGTCGGCGCCCATGGCTTTCATGACCTCAACACCTCTGTCTACCAGGTATTGAGCAACGATTAGGTCATGAGGATGAAAGCCAACTCTAACGTTCGCGACGGGCTGGCCCCAACGATCTTTTTCATCTTTAGCTAAACTGACATAACACTCATCGTTGGTCAGCCAGTCGCAAAACACTTCAAATTTAAAGTCCTTCGACTGGGTGAAATGGGCTTTTATTCGCTGCTTTAACTGTGTGCCCCAAAGTAAATTGCCCTCTTTCCACTTGAGGCTTGAGGTGTCGGCCGTTGGTGCTGGCGGATCGAAAACAAAATCTAGCGTGCCGCCTTTTATTGGTTTGCTGGCTATCGACTTATCATCAATCACATACCAGTCTTGCAATGCGCGATTGAAAAAGGGGCCTCGCAGGCTAAGCTGCCGTTTTTGGTTGTCGTTTAATCTATCTAGTTTAAAGACCCCGTGGCCAGTACCTCCCGCGCAACAATGCAGATTTTTGCCCACTTGGCCAAAGCGATTACCAATGCCTTTTTTATGTTTCTCCCCTTTGCTGTTAAGCAGTAATCGCGCGCTCTCGATAGCATAGCAGGCCACCACAAACAGCTTTGCCGTCACACGCTGACGCTTGTCATCAGCGTCAAAATAGTCAACCGAACTCACCAGCCCCTTCTGGTCAGTATTAAGGCGATACACCATAGCTTGCGTGATCACCTCACAGTGCCCTCCCACTACAGCCTGATCAAGTAGCGCTGCACGCGCACTGGCTTTAGCACCTGAATGACAACCATAGCTGCCACAAAAACCTGAATATTCGCAACTTTTCCGACCATTAAATGGGATGGATAATACGCCGCGAGCCATAGGTAATGGATGGAGCTTTAATGATTTGCACGCTAAATCAAATTTGGCGGCAATGGGATGCTCTGCTGTGGGTGGAAAAGGGTAATCTTGGGTTGAGCGTGGCTCAAGGTGAGGATGGTCAACCACCCGCCCTGATACTCCAACGACCTGCTCTACCTTGGTATAATATGGCTCTAAATCAGCATAACTTATGGGCCAGTCAACCGTATTGGCTCCCGCAATGGGACCAAATTCGCTAATAAGTCGAAAGTCTTGTGGTTTTAATCGGTGAAAATAGCCACTCATAAAATTGGATGCACCACCGACCAAATTACCGCCCCAGAATTGCGCAGTGGTATCTAGAGACCAGCCCCCTTGCTCATCAGGCTCTTCTAACTGATGTCGCTCATCTTTAAACTGTGAACGAAAGCGGTTATGACGACCTAACTGCTCATCTTTGGTAAAATCACTCTCTTTGTACCACAGCCCTTTTTCCAGCACGCCAACAGAGTAACCCGCTTTTGCCAGCTCATAGGCAATAGGAGCCGCCCCGGCTCCACTGCCGACAATACACACATCAAAATCTAATTTGTTATTCATAAAGACTATCTCTTTATCTGCTTTGGCAATCACGATAAACGTCGAGTGACCTTTAAGGCGTGTACAACAATCTAGCGCAATAGGCCGTACTTCAGCCTTGCGAACAACGCCACAGCCCGCTAAAAATCCAAGTAGGTTTTACCAACCGTTGGGCGCGGAAATCCAGGTTGATACTCAAGCCATTGCCAACCGATACCTTGGGGATTACCGCCATAAATGGGATCAAGCGTAAGCGCTTCTAACAGGTAATAGAGCAGCAAGGACAACCAATTCTCGCCAGCGCGGCTTTTGGCGACTCGCTGTAACAGGTTATCTTGAGCAGTCTCATCGAGGAGCAAGAAACTCGTACCTAACTCCTCTTGCGACAACTCCTCCAGCCAACTAGCGCCTTGTATTACAAAAGGCCTATCACCATCGGCTTGATTGTCAGGCTCATCGATCGCCCACAACAGATAGGTATAGGCGTTAAGCTGCTGAGCTGACGGACCATCACCATCATCAGGGAACAGATGCAGCTGTACGGTTTCGACAATCGCGCGGGTGATCACATCAAAGTTTCTTGGGGAACTTGTACTTCTATCTGGTACCACTTGGTTACGGTCAAACGCCTCGGTGCCAGCAAAAACTGGCTTGATGCCGATTAACGCAAGCAGTGCTGCGCCCGCCCCCGTCTTTTGCAAAAAGGCTCGGCGGCTCATTCCTGATGCGTACGCGTAACGCGACATATTGCCCTTATTCGTCAGGTGCTGCCTGGTTATTCTGGCCATCATTGCTCCCTCAGCGTCTCCAATAATGCACTCACTATCTTAATACACCAGACCGCCCATTAACTGAAAATATTCATAAAGTTAGAAAATTAACACCCAATCAATACTCACGCCTTGCGTTAGCGCACCGCAGCAAAAGATCTCCTATAGTTTACTCATGCGTTTTAAGCCCATGCTAAGGAGGACCTATGTCTCATCCAATCATTGCTGACAACAAGCCCAAAAAAGTCACACTAACTAAAGGGCAAGAGTACTATTTTTGCGCTTGTGGCCGCTCTAAAAGCCAACCCTTCTGTGACGGTTCTCATGCGGGCACCAACTTTAAACCTAAAGCTTTTATTGCTAAGCAAGCGGGCGATGCCTACCTATGCGCCTGCAAACATAGCGCCAACACCCCGTTTTGTGATGGCAGCCATAAACAATTTACAGCCAAAGATGTTGGCCACGAAGGTCCTGGCATCGCAACACTCAACGGGTCCGACGCTCAACCCCACGCCGCCGTTACCCAAGAGGAGCCGACGGTAGAATTTATCCATCAATTAGCACGCGAAGGCCTAAGTAAAATGGGGCACCATGGCCCTATGACCTCAATGGGTGTTCCCCGTCACCACCTGCCTCACTGGGATGACATACAGATAATGACCGCTCAGATGGCTACCCAACCACTGCAAGAAGATCAGGCTGTAGCAACGGAATTGGTTATCGGTCCCCAAGCCAGAAAACCACTCATATTGAAGATACCACTGTTTGTCTCTGATATGAGCTTTGGTGCATTATCACAAGAGGCTAAAGTGGCACTGGCTAAAGGCGCAGAACTTGCTGGGACCGGGATATGCTCAGGCGAAGGGGGTATGCTGCCTGAGGAACAAGCGGCCAACTCACGCTATTTTTATGAGCTGGCTAGCGCCCAATTTGGCTACCAAGAGCAGCTACTTCACAAGGTGCAAGCCTTTCATTTTAAAGGCGGTCAAGGCGCTAAAACTGGCACAGGTGGTCACCTACCGGGTATCAAGAATATTGGCAAGATTTCAGAGGTTAGAGGTATTCCTGCGGGCCAACCGGCTGTCTCTCCCCCCTGCTTTAAAGACTTACACTCGGTTGCTGATTTTAAGAAATTTGCCGATCGAGTCAGGGAGATCAGCGGTGGTATCCCAATCGGCTTTAAACTCAGTGCCAACCATATTGAACGAGATATCCAGTTTGCTCTCGATGCCAGTGCTGATTACATCATCTTAGATGGTCGCGGTGGCGGTACCGGGGCCGCTCCAAGCATGTTTCGTGATCATATCAGTGTCCCCACCATTCCTGCACTTGCTCGTGCACGGCGTTACCTCGACAGCCAGGGCGCAAAGGGGCGAGTTACCCTTATTGTCACCGGCGGCTTGCGAGTGCCTATCGATTTTGTCAAAGCGATGGCGCTGGGCGCTGATGGCGTTGCCATCGCCAACAGCGCCATGCAATCAATTGGCTGTGTTGCGGCAAGAATATGCAACACCAACAACTGTCCTGCTGGCATAGCGACCCAAAGAGCCGATCTGCGACAACGGCTCAATGTCGATCAATCGGCGCAGCAACTGGCCAATTTTTTTGCGGCGTCAACAACCTTGATGCAAGTGATGGCGCGTGCCTGCGGCCATCATCATCTGGCTGACTTTACGCTTGATGACTTAGCAACATGGCACAAAGAGATGGCGCTGTTGTCAGGCATTCACTATGCCGGCGTCACACCGCTAACGTAACGAAAACGTGGCTCATGATGAGCCACTTTATGGTTTATACCAACTGATTAGCCTAGGCTACGTCGTAGTGATTTTGTTGCCGTAACAAGATTTTTTAAGGCAGGCTCAACCTCCTCCCAGGTACGGGTTTTTAAGCCGCAATCTGGGTTAACCCATAGTTGCCGTACAGGCACTTTACTTGCCGCCTTTTCCATTAAACTCACCATCTGCTCGACACTTGGAATATTAGGACTGTGGATGTCATATACACCTGGGCCGATTTCGTTGGGGTATTCAAAATCTTCAAAGGCATTTAAAAGCTCCATGCGCGAGCGCGAGGTCTCAATGGTTATTACATCGGCGTCCATGGCCGCGATGGCTGCAATCGTCTCATTAAACTCGCTGTAACACATGTGAGTATGGATCTGTGTATCATCCCGCACGCCTGCCGCGCTCAGTTTAAAGGCCGCCACTGCCCAGTCGAGGTAATGCTGCCAATCGCTACGTTTGAGTGGCAAACCTTCACGAAAAGCTGGCTCATCAATCTGAATAATGCCTATGCCCGCCTCCTGCAGATCAACCACTTCATCGCGTATGGCTAAGGCTATCTGCGTCGCAATGGTATCGCGACTGATATCTTCACGCGCAAACGACCAGTGCAGAATGGTCACCGGCCCAGTTAACATCCCTTTGACCGGTTTATCGGTAAGGCTCTGTGCATACTCAGCCCACTCTAGCGTCATCGGCCCCTTACGACTGACATCACCATAAATGAGTGGCGGTTTAACGCAGCGTGAACCATAACTTTGCACCCAGCCAAACTGAGTGAAACCGAAGCCTTGCAGTTGCTCACCAAAGTACTCAACCATGTCATTGCGTTCTGCTTCACCATGCACCAACACATCGATACCGAGTTTTAGTTGGCGCTCAATGGTGTCTTGAGTCACCGCCTTAAGCTGCGCGGTATATTGAGCTTGGGTTATCTCAGCTAGACGCCAACGATTGCGCAAACCTCGAATGGCTGGCGTTTGTGGAAAGGAGCCAATAGTCGTTGTGGGCAGAAGTGGGAGCTTAAACCGTTGTTGCTGCGCCGCTTGGCGATAAGCGAACGCATGTTGTCTCTCATAATCTTGGGGACACAAGGAAGCGACACGTTGCTGAACCTGTTTATTCGCCGCTTGCGAACGAGCATTGCGACGCTCAATACAGGTACCAATAATCTGTTTCGCTGACTCGCTGTCTGGTGACGTTAACAATAACTTTAACTGCGTAAGCTCAGTCAATTTTTGTTTAGCAAATGCTAGCTGATCACGTAAAGATGGGGCCAGTTGCTGCTCACAATCTAAGTCAACGGGGCAGTGTAATAATGAACATGACGGCGCTATCCAAATTCGGTCTGCAAAATCCTTCACCACAGCTGAAAGGTTATCGGCAATGTCATCTAACTGGGCCGCCCACACATTACGGCCATTGATCACCCCAAGAGAGAGCACTTGATCTCGGCTTAACTGCGCAGCAAACAGCGGCAGTTGCTCTGGAGCCGCCACCAGATCTAAATGCAGACCTGCAACGGGCAAAGCGGAAACGAGTGGTTGATGATGAGCAATCGATCCGTAATAGCTGGCAAGCAGTAACTTTGGCTTGCTATGGCTAAGCGTTTGATAAGCCGACTCAAAAGCCTGTGTCCATTGTGGCTCAAGTGCTAAAGCTAGAATGGGTTCATCTAACTGCACCCATTCAACACCTTGGGCTGCAAACCGCGCCAAAATCGCTTGGTAAACGGCGACCAAATTGTCCAATAAGCTTAAGCAGTCAAATTCCTCCCCTTGCGCCTTAGCCAGGTAGAGATATGAAACGGGCCCTAACAATACAGGTTTCACTTTATAACCCAGTGCAACTGCTTCCTCTACTTCTTCGAACAGTTGTTCATAAGCGATACTGAACGTTTGCGCTGGGCTGAGCTCTGGCACTATGTAGTGATAGTTAGTATTAAAGTATTTGGTCATCTCTGCTGCCGGCGCTTCCTCGCCAGTAGGTGCACGGCCCCGAGCCACACGAAACAGCGTATCAAGATCAACCTGCTCACTGCCTCGGTGGCGATCTGGTATCGCTCCAATAGTAGCGCTTAAGGTCAACACTTGATCGTAATACGCAAAGTCACCCACTGGCAGCAGTTCAACCCCGGCCTCAGCCTGCCACTGCCAATGTTGTATCCGTAATGATTTGGCTACATCAAACAATGCTTGACGGGAGATCTCCCCGCGCCAGTACTTCTCTTGCGCAAATTTCAGCTCTCGCTTGCGACCAATCCTTGGAAAGCCTAAAGAGGCGATTTTTACACTTTGCATATTGTATACCTTTTGAGTTAATATGAGCGAAATTCATGAATCAACGCCTTCTGTTGATAAATAGCGACACGCTATTGCCGCTATCATAGAATTAAATATTTGGGCGTCTGGACGTCTAGAAGTTTATTGTGTTAGTCTGTGACTTCGCAATCGAATTGATTTCAAGAACAACATGAGCAATATTCATGTGAGGGTAAAATGATAGAGCTTAGGCACTTACGTACATTGGTCGCACTCAAGGAGAGCGGCAGTCTGGCTGGCGCGGCGAAAAAGCGTTTTGTTACTCAATCGGCCTTGTCCCATCAGATTAAGGAGCTGGAGACACGGATCAACTCGACCATTTTTGTCAGAAAGAGTAAACCACTCTCTTTTACTCAAGAGGGCACGCGCTTACTTAATTTGGCAGAGGAAATTTTGCCAAAAGTGGTTGAAACCGAAATTGACCTCAAGAATGGTTTAACCGATCAAATTAGCGATCTCTTTGTGGGCATAGACTGCCATAGCTGTTTTCGTTGGTTAATGCCTGTCACTGAAAAGTTTAACCAAAGCTTCCCCCATACCAATTTGGAGTTGTCGAGTCGGCATCTTTTTGAGTCTCTGAGCGCACTAAAACAGGGACAGTTAGATGTGGTACTCACCTCAGATCCTATTCCTGACAACGATATTGCGTATCTGCACCTGTTCGATTTTGAAGTCAAACTACTCATGGCAAATGATCATCCGCTTGCCACCCTCCCTTATGTGACACCATCACAGTTAGCAGGAGAGCCACTCATCACCTACCCAGTGCCAGTGGACCGCTTAGACATATATCGCCACTTCATGGAACCTGCGGGTGTCCCGGTGAACAAACAGATCCGCTGTGACTTGACCGCCATGTTACTGCAGCGTGTCGCTTGCAAAGATGGCGTAGCGGCGCTACCAAGTTGGTCAATTAATGAAGCCCACGGCTTGTCATTGAAGGCGGTTAAACTTGGTGCAGAGGGATTAAAACGGCCGCTGTTTGGTGCATATCGTCGCAGCAGTCATCAAGCAAACGTCGCACAGCAATGGCTGTCATTAGTCGGGCAGGAAGGGCTAAGTAAACAAAAGTTGAATTAATCACACTGATAAAAAAACCTGCACTTAGCAGGTTTTTTATTATTTGGTATCGACAAGAGATTATCGGCTATAGCGGATTGAGTAGCTGCTTACGCATTGATAGCACTCGTCTAAGTACTAAACCTGGAGAATCAGGATTGCGGGTCTGGCGTAAGTTGTGGGCAATCATAAACTCTTCTCTGAGCTCTTCATCTAACCCAAGCGATTCAAACGCTTCGATAGTCAATGTTTGTTTCTGATTATCAATCAAAGATTTGATAATAGACAGAGGGAAAGATTGCTCCGACTCAGCATTTAAATATGCAAAAGCAGTTAACGCAATAATCTCACCAAAGACACTAAATAGCGCTAAGGTTTGCACCTCATCAGGGTTAATATTTACCCCTTCCATGTTGTGCAAGTTATCTACCGCATCAGCGGCAATACTCTCAGTTAATGCCCAATACCCATAAACCAGTTTTTTGTAGGGTTGCGGCAGTTCATCGAGACGTTCTTTCAAATAAAAGGTAAAAGCATAACGGTAGATATTTACTTGACCTAAACGCACCAATGCATCTTTTAAAGAACGATTCTTAGATGACACTACGCCACCAGCATTGGCCGCAGAATTACTACGCCAAAGGAGATGCGCCGCCAATGCGGGATCTGAAGAAACGATATCAATCACATTACGAATATCACCATCGGCAATGATCGCTTTCTTTAATGGGATCAAAATACCGCGGCGCCCAATGACCTGCTCTTCATTGGCGATAATTGCACGTACTTGAGTGAAAACTTGATGCTCAAGATCTGTCATGAGAAGTTATTAACCTGATTTATTATTCTGGCCAAATGCCATTTGTTATCCAAGAATTTACCCATAAAACGCCCGTTGTGGTCAAGTCGAATTAGAGCAAAACTGGAGTTTACCTTAAATAAACACTAATTGAGCTATCAACGCCGTCAAAGTGAGCCTTTTTATAGTGATATCTGGCAAAAGCCTAGCCAGCGTAATCTGGTAGCAAGCCTGTATTCATGGAGCATCTATCGTTATCTGACTCAGATTTAGTTAAATTGCCCCAGCTTTTACGAGGCGCTGCTCGATATGCTTTGCTAGGCGATAATACCCCTCATCATTGAAGTGAATACTATCTGACTTTACCTCTGGTAATTTTAGCAGGTCTAGCAAAATATCTTCAATTAATAACAGTTCAAATTGTGCAGCCAGTTCTGCGTATATTTCAGATGGTGCCAACCAGAGACTTTTTTGTGGCACCGCAATCAATACCACCTCAATATTCCTCGCCTTTGCTATCTCAATCATCTGTTTTAAATTGTTTTTTACCTTCTGCTCACTGACATTTCTCAGAAAATCGTTGCCACCTTCTAACAGTAAAACCAATCCAGGTGACCATAGATCTAACTGTTCCTCAAACCGTATAAGCCCTTCACTCGTGGTTTCGCCAGAGATACCAGCATTGACTACTGTGCGCCCCAGCATGGTGGATAGCACTTGTGGGTAATCGGCTCCCTCTGACGCCCCGACACCTTCTGTTAAGCTATCGCCAAAGGCAAGTATCTTGGCCTCAGGCGACAAAGGTTCAAGCTGATGGCCGTGTTGCGACAATACCACTATCACCATCAATATCAGTGCTGCCACTGCAAACAACTTCATCTTCATTGTTAATCCTTACTGAGGGCTTTCACATTAGGTTGAGCGTAATAAGCCGACAGTGATTTGTAGTGGCATAGTGAATTTGATCAACAAGCGCTTCACCCAAATATTGCCAAACCCCTAAACCACAGCCAATAAAAAGCCCGCTATACGCAGGCTCTATTATTACAGCTCAATGGTAACTTAGATACCAAGCTTGTCTCGCATGGTGTAGTACCAAGCACCTATCGCCGAGAATGGCACTTGCATCAAGTGACCACCAGGGAACGGGTAGTGTGGCAGCCCAGCAAAGGCATCAAAACGCTTCGCTTGACCATTAATGGTTTCAGCGAGTATTTGACCTGCAAGATGGGTATAAGTCACTCCGTGACCGCTGCAACCTTGTGAGTAATAGATATTACTGCCAATGCGCCCAACTTGCGGTAAACGCGACAGCGTTAGCAGGAAGTTCCCCGTCCAAGTAAAATCAATCTTCACATCTTTTAGCTGCGGGAAGGTAGATAACATTTTAGGCCGAATGATAGCTTCGATATCAGCAGGATCGCGCGCACCATATACCACGCCACCACCATAAATGAGTCGGTTGTCACCTGACAAACGGAAGTAGTCAAGCAGGTAGTTACAATCTTCGACACAGTAATCTTGTGGTAACAGCGATCTTGCTAACTCGTCGCTCAGCGGTTCGGTGGTGATCACTTGAGTACCGCATGGCATAGACTTAGCCTGCAGTTCAGGCATTAGCCCGTTTAGGTATGCGTTACCCGCCACAATGACGAACTTACATTTCACCGAGCCTTGTGCAGTGTGCACGACAGGGCTCTCGCCTTGATCGACCTTGATTACCGCCGAGTCTTCAAAAATCTGTCCGCCTAATGACTCTACCGCATCGGCTTCACCCAGTGCTAAGTTAAGCGGATGAATATGGCCGCCACTCTTGTCGAGCAATCCGCCCACATAGCGCTCAGAGCTCACAACATTACGGATACCTGATTCATCAAGCATCTCTAGATGTCCCATGTGACCGTGCTTTTCCCACAGCGCCTTTTGTGAGTCAAGATGGCCCATCTGCTTGCTGTTTAATGCCGCAAAAACGCCACCATCTTTAAGGTCACACTGGATGTTATATTTAGCCACCAAGTGCTTAATGATACGACCGCCTTCGAAGGCCATCTCACCAAAGAGCTTACCTTTCTCAACGCCTACCGTTTTTTCTATAGTATCGATATCACGGCTAAAGCTATTTACAATTTGACCGCCATTACGCCCTGAGGCGCCAAAGCCTACGCGAGCGGCTTCGAGTACAGTGACCTTAAAGCCCGCTTCTAAAAGGTGAATCGCCGAGGATAAACCGGTATAGCCAGCGCCGATAATACACACATCGGTTTCGATGTTATCGGCAAGTTTTGCTCGCAGCTGTTTGGTATTGGCTGACGCCGCGTAGTAAGAGTTTGCATGAGGTGTACAGTTCATAAAATCCACCTAAATCTTTATCATTGTTGTGCTGTTGCATTAGGCAGGCTGCAGCAGTTTTAGCTGCAGCCTGTCACCTTGTTTGATAGAAGGGATTGATCCGTTAATCGCTAGCCATTCTGCTGCGCTTGTCGGCACGTCTTGCCATATACCAAGAGATAAAGGCGATGAGTGACACAATCAGAATAATCAGCGTTGCCAGTGCATTGATCTTAGGCGAAACCCCCATCCTCACAGATGAGAACACCACCATTGGCAATGTTGTAGCACCTGGACCAGAAGCAAAACTGGCTATGACTAAGTCATCAAGCGACAAACTAAATGACAGTAGCCAACCTGCAATCAAGGCCGGAGAGATCATAGGTACAGTGATATAAAAGAAGGTTTTAAGCGGGGTAGCGCCTAAGTCTTGAGCCGCTTCCTCTATCGACATATCGAGTTCACGCAATCGCGATGCGACAACCACTGCAACATAAGCCGCACAGAAAGTGGAATGGGCAATCCATACTGTCAACATGCCGCGTTCAGCTGGCCAGCCAAAGAGGTCTGCCATGTGTACAAACAGTAGTAACAAGGATAAACCCGTGATCACTTCAGGCATAACCAAGGGGGCGGTGATCATGTTAGACAGTGTCATCTTGCCCCAACCGCGCGCAAAACGTGTCATCACAAATGCCGCCATTGTGCCTAATATCACAGCCATTGTTGAGGCAAAAAATGCCACCTTCAAACTGGTCCAAACTGCATCCAGAATCTGTTCATCGCGGAACAGCTCACCATACCATTTAGGTGAAAATCCGCCCCAAACTGTGACCAGTTTGGATTCGTTAAATGAGTAGATCACCAGAATAAACATTGGGGCATAGAGGAAAAACATTCCAGCCCAAAGCATAATGGTGGAGAAACTCATTTTCTTTAATCTGTTATTCATATCGTTTTCTCCATACTTCTTGACTGGTAACGATGAAATAGCGTGATAGGAATAATCAGTAGTCCAAGCATTACAATGGCTAGTGCCGATGCAACCGGCCAATCACGGTTATTAAAGAACTCTTGCCATAGCACTTTACCTATCATTAGCGAGTCAGGGCCACCAAGCAGCTCAGGAATAACGAACTCACCGACCACAGGAATAAATACCAACATAGAGCCTGCAATCACGCCGCCTTTAGACAGGGGCAAAGTGATCTTCCAAAAGGTATTTAAGCTACGAGACCCCAGATCCGCCGCGGCTTCGAGCAAACTACCATCGAGTTGAGACAGGTTGGCATAAAGTGGCAAAATCATAAATGGCAGGTAGGTATAGATAATACCGATATAGACCGCAAAGTTTGTGTTAAGCATTTGAATCGGTTCAGAGATAACCCCTAACCACATCAACACGTTATTGATAACGCCGTTATTGCTCAATATTCCCATCCAGGCATACACGCGGATAAGAAACGACGTCCAAGACGGTAACATCACCAGCAAAATCAACACTGTCTGATGCTGCTTAGGTGCTCTCGCGATGGCGTATGCCATGGGATAGCCGATCAGTAGACATCCGAGAGTGGTTATACAGGCCATCTTCAACGAGCCTAGATAGGCATTGATATATAAAGAATCTTCGAAGACTAAAATGTAGTTACCCAGATTAAGCATAATCTGCAGTGACTCATCGGCGTATTCAAATAGCGCTTCATATGGCGGAATCGCAATCGCTGGCGTAGACAAGCTGATCTTTAATACGATGGCAAACGGCAACGCAAAAAACATCAACAGCCAAAAATAGGGCACACCTATGGTATAGCACTGCCCTTTGGGCAGCCTAAACGTCAGTCGTTTTTTCTTCATACTGCCCCCACTCATGATCTGAGCACCACACCACTGGTGGCCTCCCAGCTAACGAACACTTGCTCTTCCCATGTTGGTGAGTCTGAACGGCGATCACTATTGGTCATCACTGATTGGATAAGCTGTTTGTTGCTTAAGCGAATATAGTAAACAGAGATACCGCCAAGATAGGCGATATCCTCAACCTCACCTTGGCACCAGTTATACTGCTCTTGTGGTTGCTCTCGCGTGATATGGGTCTTTTCTGGTCGCACCGCTAGCCACACGTGCTTGTCGTCAACACTGGTCGAAATACCATGACCAATATAGAACTGTTGCGGCAAATTAGGGGCTTGAATAACAGCATGATCCGCCTCATCGGCAATGATCTCACCTTCGAAGAGGTTTACTGAACCAATAAACTCAGCCACCATACGACTGGCTGGACTTTCATAAATATCCATTGGCGATCCCGTTTGCGCAATCCAGCCATCATTCATAATGGAGATACGCTCAGCCATGGTCATCGCTTCTTCTTGGTCATGGGTTACCATCACACAAGTCACCCCTACAGCCTCTAAAATATCGACCACTTCAAGCTGCATCTGGGTACGCAATTTTTTATCCAATGCGCCCATCGGCTCATCGAGTAAGAGTAATTTAGGTCGCTTAGCCAGAGATCGCGCCAAGGCAACACGTTGGCGCTGACCGCCAGAGAGCTGGTTAGGTTTACGTCTTGCATAAGCTTCCATGTGCACCAACTTCAACATCTCTTGCACACGCTGCTCAATGTCAGCTTTTGGCATCTTGTCTTGCTTTAAACCAAAGGCGATATTTTGCGCCACGGTCATATGCGGAAACAATGCATAAGATTGGAACATCATATTAATTGGACGTTCATAAGGTGGCATATCGGTAATATCTTCGCCATCGAGATAGATACGCCCTTCTGAAGGTTTCTCAAAACCTGCTAGCATCCGCAGTAAGGTGGATTTACCCGAGCCTGAACCGCCTAATAATGCAAAAATCTCCCCACGATTAATATTGAGCGAAACGTCGTCCACAGCGCGAACGTCGTCAAATAGCTTGCTGACTCTGTCTATCTTCAGCAATACCTCTCCTTGCGTCTTTGTTGTCGGTTTATTGGTGACGCCCGAATTGCTAGCCATAGTTACTTCTCCACAAAAAGTGCCTTCCAGGCACCTACTGCACTACTGAATAAATTGAAATGAGACAGGGCAAGTAAACTTGCCCTGTTTTAAGCGGGTATTACATACCTGATTTGACTTTGGTCCAAACACGCGTCATGACACGCTGTGCTTTCATAGGACGCACATCGGCAACATAGAGACGTGAAAGAACTTCAGCAGTTGGATAGATTGCTGCGTCATTACGGATCTCTTCATCCACTAGCTCTTGTGCTGGGACATTTGGATTAGCGTACGCCACATAGTTAGTGATAGGCGCAATCACTTCAGGGCGAAGTAGGTAGTTAATAAAGGTATGTGCATTTTTGACGTTTTTCGCATCAGATGGAATCGCTAACATATCAAACCAAAGGTTAGCACCCTCTTTTGGAATCGCATAACCAATCTCTTGGCCATTTTCAGCTTCTTCAGCACGCGCGGCCGCTTGGAACACGTCGCCTGAATAGCCAAAGGCTACACAGATATCACCATTAGCCAGATCGGTAATATAGCGTGAAGAGTGGAAATAGGTGACATAAGGACGCACCTTAGACATCACTTCACCCGCTTTTGCATAATCGTCAGCACTGGTGCTATTAGGATCTAAACCAAGATAAATTAGCGCGATAGGTAACATCTCGTCGGCAGAATCTAGGAATGACATGCCACACTTAGATAGCTTTTCTGCATACTTAGGGTTAAACATTAACTCCAAAGAATCCACTGGTGCATCTTCGCCAAGGACTTCTTTTACTTTCGCCACGTTATAACCAATACCCGTTGTGCCCCAAAGATATGGCACAGCGTGTTCATTGCGCGGATCAGCCGATTCTAGCTGCTTCATCAACTCAGGCTTAAGGTTTTTGTGGTTGCTCAATTGGCTAGCATCTAGCTTTTGGAAGGCGCCCGCTTGGATCTGCTTAGCTAAGAAGTTATTAGACGGTACAACAATATCGTAACCTGAACGTCCAGAGAGCAGTTTAGCTTCAACTACTTCATTGCTGTCAAATACATCATAAACAACCTTAATGCCTGTTTCTTTTTCAAAATTAGCCAAGGTATCTTCAGCGATATAATCAGACCAGTTATAAACCCGCACAACCTCTTCCGCAGTCGCCATCGAACTGGTAAATACCCCAGCTGTCACTAAGGCCAATGTTGTCATTTTCTTTAAAAGCTTCATGCTATCTCCTTATTAGCGTGCCAGTAATGTCTATCTAATATACTGCCAGTGCATTGCCGCTAAATTACGGCTTTCATTGTTATAATTATCCAATGCTACAACGCGTAAAGCGCATCGGCTGATTGCTTAACATTCAACAGTTCAATCGCACTACCCACTATCACGAGTAGCGCAATGATTTAAACTAGTATCCTGATTTTGCTTTGGTCCAAGCACGAGTCATCGCTCGCTGAACCTTCAGAGGACGCACCTCACGAATATATAAATTTTTAATGATTTCATCGCTCGGGTAGATGCCAGGATTATCTAATATCTCCTTGTCCACCATAGCCTGTGCTTTGTCATTAGGGTTGGCATAAGCCACATAGTTTGAGATCTCTGCGATCACATCAGGGCGCATGAGGTAATTGATAAACACATGTGCGTTATCAATATTCTCTGCATCGGCTGGGATGGCTAACATATCAAACCACAAGTTAGCGCCCTCTTTGGCTATCGAATAATGGATCTGCTGGCCATTCTTTGCATCGTCTGCACGCGCAGACGCTTGGAACACATCACCAGAGAAACCGAAGGCCACACAGGTGTCACCATTGGCCAAATCTGTGATATACCGTGATGAATGGAAATAGGTGACGTAAGGACGTACCTTTTCAATCGCCGCGCCAGCGGCTTTATAGTCCTCAGCAGAGGTGCTGTTTGGGTCGAGACCAAGGTAAGAAAGGGCTTGCGACATCATCTCATCGGCAGAATCCATCATAGAGAAGCCACAGCTTGAAATCTTTTCGGCATACTTAGGTTCAAAAATCAGCGCTAAAGAATCAACCGGCGCATCTTCACCTAAAACGGCTTTCACTTTTTCAACGTTATAGCCAATCCCTGTTGTGCCCCAAAGGTAAGGTACTGCATAACGGTTTTGTGGATCAGCCTTCTCTAATTGCTTCATTAAATCGGCATTAAGATTACCAAGGTTAGTCAGCTTAGTTTTATCCAGTGGTGCAAACGCCCCCACCTTAATCTGTTTAGCAAGAAAATCATTAGATGGCACAACAATGTCATAACCCGAATGGCCAGATAGCAACTTAGCCTCAACCATCTCATTGCTGTCGAACACATCATAAATCACCCGAATACCGGTTTCTTTATAAAAGTTCTCTAGTGTATTTTCAGCGATGTAGTCGTTCCAATTATAGACTTTAAGTACTTCTTCAGCCTGAAGCGAACCACTCGCTAAAACACATCCGACAACCAAACAAGATGCTTTAACTGTATTAAAAACTGTCATCGATATCTCCATTGCTACCGTCGTTTTCACGGGGCATAACTGTCAGTCATAAGTAGTGTCGATTTATCGACATCATCATGTTGTTATTATTGACCAATGCTACAGCTTACAACCGCATCGAACCCATCTAACGCCTTTTTCTCCCGTAGAGTAAAACTGAATACTTTCCCGTTCAAGATGAATTTAAAACTATAAAACACTTTAGTTACAGCTCAATCATCACTCGTGAAATATTATCCTACACGCCCTAAAATGATTAGGTTGTCGCACCATAAAAGTGCAGTAACCAACTAAACTGTAAGCAATAAGAACTCTCGTTCCCACGAACTAATCACACGTCGATAATTTTCTAAATCCGCCTGTTTAACCGCAATATAGCCATTGGTAAACGTTTCGCCTAAATATTCACGCACAGCAGAACTCTCTGACATCACTGCCAAGGCTTCTTCTAGTGTTAAAGGTAGGCTGTTACCTTGACGATTCTCATTGGCACGGCCCTGCACAGGTGTTGAAGGCTTTACGTCTTCAACCATCCCCATATAGCCACACAACAGGGTCGCAGCTATCGCTAAATAACTATTGGCATCGGCGCCTGCAATACGGTTTTCAATGCGACGGTTTTGTGGTGATGATTCAGGAATACGCAAACCACATGTCCGGTTTTCATCACCCCACTCTAAATTCACTGGCGCTGATGTCCCGGGTAAAAACCGTCTAAATGAGTTCACGTTAGGCGCCATCAATGGCAACAATTCAGGAATGTACCTTTGTAAGCCACCGATATAACTTAAAAACTTAGCACTCATCGTGCCATCTTCGTTAGTAAACACATTTTGACCTGATTTTGCATCAACCACACTTTGATGAATATGCATCGAACTGCCAGGTTCTGCAGTCACAGGTTTTGCCATGAAGGTGGCACACACATTATGCTTTAACGCCGCTTCACGTAGGGTGCGTTTAAAAACAAATACTTGATCAGCAAGCGACAGAGCATCACCATGGCTGAAGTTAATCTCCATCTGTGCCGTGCCCTCTTCGTGGATCAAGGTATCAATATCTAACCCTTGGGCTTCGCACCAGTCATACATATCTTCAAATAGCGGATCATATTCATTGGCGGCATCAATAGAGAAAGATTGACGGCCAGACTCTCTTCGACCACTGCGACCAATGGGCGGACTTAATGGAATGTCCGGATCTTCGTTGGGTTTAGTGAGATAAAACTCCATCTCAGGCGCAACGACGGGCTTCCACCCCTTTGCGTCATAAAGCTTTAACACTTTCTTTAATAGATTACGTGGCGAGAGTTCAATGGGATTACCCATCTTGTCATAAGTATCATGGATAACCTGCGCGGTTGCCTCAACGCACCAGGGCAACATATATATGGCATTTTCGTCAGGGACACACTCAAAATCGATATCAGCTTTGTCCAGCAATGAATCGTAGACGTCGCCATCAACATAATCACCGGTTACCGTTTGCAGCAACACACTCTCTGGTAAACGCATGCCTTTTTCATCAATAAATTTACCCACTGGAGCGATTTTGCCGCGAGCAATACCTGTCATATCACTGATGACACACTCGACTTCGGTGATCTTATTTTCTTTTAAATAACTGATTAACTTCTTCATGTGTTTATCTCGTTCGTTTCGATGCGCGCACTTGGCACGCCGTATTGAATGCACTAAAAATGGCGCGGTAAAAGGCGTTATCGAGTACCTTCCATTCAGGATGAAATTGAACACCTAACGCAAAATTCTTAGCATTTTTGACCGAAAAAGCCTCGATGAGTCCGTCCAAGGCGTAAGCTTCTGGCCGCAATCCAACACCCAAACGGTCGACACCTTGAGTGTGTACAGAGTTCACCTCTGCTAAATTGCGGCCCCACGCCTCGTGGAGCAATCCTCCAGGTTCTATCTTGATCTCATGAGATAAGCCATATTGAATATCTACTGAAGCAGTTCTATCTTCCCTGTGTTCTATTAGGCCATCCACTTCATGTAATTTTTGATGCAAAGTGCCGCCATAAACGACATTCATCTCTTGAAAGCCTCTACAAATCGCCAAAACAGGCACACCGGCATCAATTGCCGCACGTAATAGAGGTAAATTTGTCGCATCGCGCTTAGGATCATGCAGGGTATCAACGTCGCTCGTCGGGCCATCATAATGATGAGGTTCGATATTTGATGGGGACCCGGTAAATAAGATACCGTCCAGACGAGGAAGAATGGTCTCTGCAGGACAATGCCCTAAGGCGGGAATAACCAAAGGCCATGCGTTAGTCGCATCTGCAATACTGAGAAGGTATTTTTCACCAACAATATTAAACGGATGCAAACCTAGTTGTTGATTACACGCTGTCACGCCAATCACTGCGAGTCCTTCCTCGGACATAGTTCACCTGTGTTGTTGCTTCATTCTTATAGTTATAGATAAATGAACACCATGTAACAAAGCGTTCATTTTTTCACACACTACACTGAAAAATATCACTAGGCAATAGGTGTTCACCAACAAAATATACAATACTTTATGGGTAACAATAAAAGTCTTATTAAACAGAAGTTAATAACGAAACAGCTTTTATAGGCAGCATAAACGCATGCGACATTAAGCCGTGAGTATGTGACATCGCTCCCAAGGTTACGTTATCGGAAGCCCAGCCATATTCACTATGGTTTGCGCGATATTATTTACACTAATAAGGAAAGATAAACCCAAAGAAAAGCCGAGGGTCACGCGGTGATCACGAGGTTTTGAGGAATAAAAACAAAGGGGTTCCTAGGCGTCAATTAACGCCTAGTAAGGAAAGACAAGATTAGAAGTTTGCAGGTGTGGTCGCACTAACGATTCGGCAAGGTGCCTCAAAAGGGTTGCGAAAACGGTGTGGCTGTTCACTATTAAAGTAATAGCTATCACCCTCTTCAAGCACAAATACCTCTCCACCCACGGTGATCTCTATCTTACCTTCAATCACCATGGCGGCTTCCTCGCCTTCGTGCTGAAGCATCTCTTCGCCAGTATCAGAACCAGGTGGATAAACTTCATTCATCACAGACATTGCGCGGTTAGGGTAATCTCGTCCAATTAACTTGTAATCTAGATTGCCATCACCAATATCCAATAACTCTCCAGCACGGTAAACCACCTTTGGCTCGCTAGGCTCATTATCTTCAATGGAGAAGAAATCCACCAAGGACATAGGTAGTCCAGACAATACTTTTTTTAGGGAACTCACCGAAGGGCTGACACTGTTTTTTTCGATCATTGAGATCGTGCTATTAGTCACACCAGCTCTTTTTGCCAATTCTCGTTGCGATAAACCTTTCATTTTACGTACAGCTTTGAGATTTGCGCCTATATCCAAAAAAAGACCCTCTTCTAAACGAACTTATGTAGAAATTATTTAACATACTAGTTTGTCTCACACAAAAAAGCATGTTAAATATAATCAACAGGTGTGAAGTATAACTAACCCAAGCGCAAAGTATACTGCACTCAAGCCAATTTAGTCGAATAACGATAAAAAATGCCGATTTTGGAGCCATGATGTCCAGTAAAAGCCCCGTTCACAGCAATAACTATCCTGACTCCTATTACTACGCCACAGCAAATGCTTTGCATGAAGCGCCCCAACTGACTGAGCACATTAAGGTCGATGTCTGTGTGGTCGGTGGTGGCTTTAGTGGCATTAACACCGCCATAGAACTCGCTCAAAAGGGATTTAGCGTCGCACTACTCGAAGCTAAACGTATTGGTTGGGGAGCATCTGGACGTAATGGCGGTGAGCTTATTAGAGGAATTGGTCATAATGTTGACCAGTTTCGTGATGAGATTGGTCACTATGGCGTAAACGCTATCCACGAAATGGGCTTTGAGGCGGTGCAGATAGTACGCGACCGAGTTAAAACGCACAACATAGACTGTAACCTGAAAATGGGCTATTGCGACCTTGCCATCAAACCACGTCATATGGAGGAACTTAGCGCTGACTACGAGCAGATGCTAGCGCAAGGACGTGGCGAGGGTTTTAAACTGCTACAACAGCGAGATGTGAGTGAGGTTATCGGCTCATCGGTATACAGCGGTGCATTAGTTGACATGAACAGTGGTCACCTGCATCCACTAAACTTAGCGCTAGGTGAAGCGCAGGTTGCACGCTCACTTGGGGTGCAGATATTTGAATACAGCGCCGCCACCAAGATAGTAAAGGGTGACAAACCGCAAGTTATCACCGACAAAGGTGTCGTCGATTGCCAGTACGTCGTGTTAGCGGGGAATGCCTATATTGGCCATAAACTCGACAGCTACGTCGGTGGGAAAGTGCTTCCCGCAGGCAGTTACCTGCTTGCAACAGAGCCGCTGACTCAAGCCCAATGCGATGCAATAATTCCACAAAATATGGCTTTTGCCGATCTCCGCATCGACCTCGATTATTTCCACCTATCCCAAGACAACCGATTGCTCTTTGGCGGTCTATGCACCTATTCAGGAAAAGATCCTAAAAACATTGAAGCGGCACTCAGACCTAATTTAGAAAAGGTATTTCCCCAATTAAAAGGAGTGAGAATCGACTACCAATGGGGTGGCATGATAGGCATTGGCGCTAATCGCTTACCGCAACTTGGACGCCTACCAGATTGCCCCAATATTCTGTATGCGCAGGCCTATGCAGGGCACGGTGTCAATGCCACTCATATGTCAGCAAAGCTCATTGCTGAAGCACTAACAGCCCAAGCTGAACGTTTCGATATCTTTGCTAAAATCCCCCACATGACCTTTCCAGGTGGTCCAACATTTAGGTCACCTATGTTGGCTGCAGGCATGTTGTACCATAGATTTAAAGACCTATTTTAACCGCCATAAAAAAGGAGCCCTTAGGCTCCCTTATGACGCGCTTTAGCTCTCAGTTCACGGTATTACCACTATCACTGCGATCCGATTTGAGTGCGGCTGGACTAATTGGCAACTGATGATTACTGCCCCACTCAGCCCAAGAACCATCATATAATACCGCTCGGTGGTGGCCTGCAGCCACTGAGGCAAGAATTAAAATACAGGCCGTGATACCTGAGCCACAGCTAAAAATACGCTGCTGCTCGTCATTGCCCTCTAATCCATCAAACAGCTTAACAAGCTCAGTGCGCTCCTTAAGCCGATGCCCGTTGAGCACCTGTGCAAACGGCAAATTAACCGAACCGGGTATATGACCACTGCGTACATTGGGTCTAGGCTCCGCCATTTCACCAGAGAAACGTTGTGCTCCTCGAGCATCGAACACTTGCACATGCTCATCATCAAACAGGGCTAATAGATGAGCCGTATCACACACGAGTTCACTATGATATTGGCCATGAAAATCACCCAGTCTATCTTGCTCAGGTTGATGATATGAATCTACGGTCATACGCGCTTCACTCAACCATTGAGGCAATCCACCGTCAAGTACAAACACCCGCTCAAACCCCATAGCTTTAAACATCCACCATGCTCTGGGTGATGAGTAGATCCCTTGGTTATCGTAGATAACAACAGTACTATCGCTATCAATACCAAAGGTGGCTATCGCTTGATTGAACTGCACATCGGTGGGCATTGCATGAATTTGACTTGAGGTCAGATCACAAAATACCTTTTCTAGATCAAATTGCTGGGCGCGCGGAATCGCCACAAACTCGTCATAAACAATCGGCTCTTTACCCACAACCGATTGCATACTGGCATCTAAAACAATCAGATTTGCTTCAAATAGATTGGCTTCAAGCCAGGCCGTGCTGACCAAAGGATATTCCATAACTGACTCCCAACTGGCTCGCGCCAATCAATATTCAAAACTCAATCACTTTGCGCAACATAAACGAATAACCTTGTTATCTACAAGTAAAATATGCACTACCACGATTTCACTGGACCTATATGCCCTAACCGACAGGTAAATAAAAAAGCCCTACAGCGTAAGCTGAAGGGCTTTAATTGAAGCGGTTTGGTTACCGAAAGATTAATCTAACACAATCCAAGTCGCCTTTATTTCAGTATACTTATCAAAAGCATGTAGCGATTTATCACGGCCATTACCCGATTGTTTATAGCCACCAAATGGTGCGGTCATATCACCGCCATCGTAATGGTTAATCCATACCATACCGCTGCGCAGCGCCTTGGCCGTTTTATGGGCTTTATTGATATCAGAAGTCCAAACACCCGCGGCTAAGCCATAGATAGTGTCGTTACCAATACGAATCGCCTCATCCATGCCATCAAAGGTAATAACAGAGAGGACAGGCCCAAAGATCTCCTCTTTGGCAATGGTCATCTCATTTTTAACATTAGCAAAGATAGTCGGCGCAACATAAACACCACCCGTCGCAGTCATCACCTGCTCACCACCTTGAACCAGCTTGGCCCCTTCGGCAACACCTGAGCGGATATAACGCAGCACATTATCTAACTGCTGTTGGTCAACGACAGCGCCACAGGTTGTCTCAGGGTCTAGTGGATGGCCTGGCTGCCAAGCCTGCATCTCAGCTTCGATTAAACGAATCAGTTCATCCTTAACGCCTGACTCCACCAAGAGTCTTGAGCCTGCGGTACACACCTCACCTTGGTTAAATGCAATCGCAGACGCCGCCGCAATGGCCGCTTTTTGCAGATCAGGCGCATCATTAAAGACAATATTAGGGCTCTTACCGCCCGCCTCAAGCCACACTCGCTTCATATTGGACTCACCCGCATAAATCATTAGCTGCTTAGCGATTTTGGTGGATCCAGTGAAAACTAATGTGTCGACATCCATATGCAGGGCTAATGCCTTACCCACGGTATGTCCAAAACCTGGAAGTACGTTTAGCACGCCTTTTGGCAAACCCGCCTCAAGCGCAATTTGCGCCATGCGTATTGCGGTGAGTGGCGACTTTTCAGAGGGTTTTAACACCACAGAGTTACCCGTGGCTAAGGCTGGCCCTAACTTCCAACATGCCATGAGCAACGGAAAGTTCCACGGCACAATAGCGGCCACTACGCCTACCGCTTCACGGGTTATCATGCCAATCTCATTATGAGCCGTAGGTGCAATCTCGTCATAAATCTTATCGACAGCTTCCCCTGACCAGCGGATCGCTCGCGCCGCACCCGCGACATCTACCGTACGTGAATAACGAATAGGCTTGCCCATATCTAACGTTTCAAGCAGTGCAAGTTCGTCCATATTCGCTTCAAGCAGCTCGGCAAACCGTATCATCACCTGCTTTCGTTTAACGGGTGGCATCTGCGACCAATCACCCCTATCGAATACTTCCCGCGCATTGGCTACAGCAATGTTGGCATCGGCTTCATTACAGCTAGCCACCTTTACCAGCACCTTGCCGTCCACAGGACTGATGCAGTCAAAGGTATCGGATGATGCCGCTGCACAATATTCGCCATCGATAAATGCCTGACCATTGATCGACAATGAATCTGCCATCTGCTGCCATTGTTCACGATTTTCTGGAGTACTCATTCTGACCTCTTAACGGGTGATAAATTACATAATGTTAGTCGAACGCCTTTTCAACACCATAGTTGTTTAGGATAAGTGGAAAACGCTTGCCGTTAGATTACGCTTTTCTCCAGCCTTATTTCAATATTTTTTACAAAAAGTTATTTTTTGCTATAAATAATGAACAAAAGACTTTCATGTTCATTATTTCTGACATAGCATAGCAAATATCAACCACTCAAAAAAACAACAACTAATTCGGACCAGGGTAGATGATATGGAAGATTTCAAGAAAGCAGGGCAGAGCCAAGCAGTATCACTCGATCACTATTGGATGCCTTTTACCGCCAACAGACAATTTAAACAAAATCCTAGATTATTAGCTCAAGCCGAAGGCATGTACTACAAAGATGTCGATGGCCGTCCAGTCCTAGATGCCACTGCGGGTTTGTGGTGCTGTAATGCTGGCCATGGACGTAAGGCAATCTCTGAAGCGGTCAGCAAACAGATCCATGAAATGGACTACGCGCCCTCTTTTCAAATGGGTCACCCATTAGCATTTGAATTAGCCCAACGCCTCGCGGCTATTGCCCCTGAAGGCATTAATAAGGTGTTTTTTACCAACTCAGGGTCTGAATCGGTTGATACCGCCCTTAAAATTGCCCTTAACTACCATCGTGCCCGCGGTGAAGCCACTCGTACCCGCTTCATCGGTAGAGAGTTAGGCTATCACGGTGTTGGGTTCGGCGGCATCTCTGTTGGTGGTATTGGTGGCAACCGTCGCACCTTCAGCCAACAGTTACTTCAAGGTGTCGATCATCTTCCCCACACGCTAGACATCAACACCAATGCTTTTTGCAAAGGTTTACCTGAAACAGGTGCAGAGAAAGCTGATGTGTTAGAACAGTTAGTCACGCTGCACGGTGCAGAAAATATTGCCGCCGTGATTGTTGAACCCATGTCGGGATCGGCTGGGGTTATTTTACCACCTCAGGGTTACCTTAAGCGCCTTAGAGAGATCACCAAGAAACATGGCATCTTGCTCATCTTTGATGAAGTGATCACTGGATTTGGTCGTGTCGGTGATGCCTTTGCTAGCCAACGCTGGGATGTGAAACCAGACATGATCACCACAGCAAAAGCTCTCAACAACGGCACTATTCCTATGGGTGCGGTACTCATCGATGATGGGATTTATGATGCCAGTATGGATGCACCGGAAGGAGCAATCGAACTGTTTCATGGTTACACCTATTCTGGGCACCCAGTCGCTGCCGCCGCGGCATTAGCCACACTAGACATCTATGAAGAGGAAAAGCTGTTTGAACGCAGCCGCTCACTCGAAGGCTATTTCGAACAAGCAGTTCATAGCTTGAAAGGCCTACCTAACCTTATCGATATTCGTAACACAGGTTTAGTGGCTGGTATTCAGTTTGCCCCCAGCGACAAAGGGGTTGGCAAACGTGGATTTGGTATTTTTGAAACCTGTTTCAAAAATGGCACTTTAGTGCGTGCCACTGGCGACATTATCGCCATATCGCCACCACTTATCGTTGATAGACAACAGATTGACCACATTGTTAACACCCTAAGTGACGCGATAAAAAGCGTAGGCTAACGACTGATTTTTACCTTAAACCTAATTGAAACTTTGCAGGAATTTTAGCGCTATGCAGCAGATAAACCATTATATAAACGGACAACACACCCAAAAGAGCGAGCGCTGCAGCGCAGTGTATGAACCAGCAACGGGCGAACACAAAGCTGACGTATCCTTGGCGAGTGCAGCAGATGTGGCTGGCGCAATTGAACTGGCTAAGAAAGCTCACGCAAGCTGGTCACAGATGACCCCGCTTAATCGTTCGCGCGTGCTTTTCAAGTTTAAGGCGCTCGTCGAAGCCAACATGGATGAGTTAGCCGCCCTTATCACCCGTGAGCACGGTAAAGTACTCGATGATGCCAAAGGTGAAATCATCCGCGGACTTGAAGTGGTCGAATTTGCCTGCGGTATCCCTCATCTTTTAAAGGGAGAGCATACCGAACAAGTGGGTGGTGGTGTTGATGCCTGGACACTTAACCAGTCTTTAGGTGTCGTTGCCGGTATTGCCCCGTTTAATTTCCCTGTCATGGTACCGATGTGGATGTTCCCTATTGCTATCGCTGCGGGCAACACCTTTATTATGAAACCCTCAGAGAAAGATCCTAGCTCTGTGATGCGTATGGCCGAACTGCTCACCGAAGCAGGACTACCTGATGGCGTCTTTAACGTGGTTAATGGTGATAAAGAAGCCGTTGATACCCTACTTAGTCATAAAGATATTCAAGCGGTTAGCTTTGTGGGTTCAACCCCTATTGCCGAATATATCTACGAAACAGCATCCAAGCATGGCAAGCGTGTTCAAGCCCTTGGTGGTGCTAAAAACCATATGCTATTGATGCCTGATGCCGACCTTGATCAAGCTGTCGGCGCACTGATGGGTGCCGCTTATGGCAGTGCTGGTGAACGCTGCATGGCTATCTCAGTAGTATTGGCTGTTGGTGATGCAGGCGATGCGTTAGTCGAAAAACTGCTGCCACAAATTGAAGCGCTTCGTGTGGGCAATGGCCTTGAAGCCGATATGGATATGGGGCCACTCATTTCAGCTCAGCACCTAGCGAAAGTCCGCAGCTATGTCGACCAAGGTGTTGCCGAAGGCGCTACGCTACTGGCCGACGGACGTCAACTCAGTGTAACGGACCATGAGCAAGGGTATTTCTTAGGTGGCAGTTTGTTTGATCACGTGACCCCTGATATGACGATTTACAAAGAGGAGATCTTTGGGCCGGTGCTCGCCATTGTGCGTGTTAAAGACTATGCAGAAGCCCTCCAACTAATCAATGACCATGAATTTGGTAATGGCACGGCCATCTTTACTCAAAGTGGTGAAGCTGCACGCCACTTCTGTCATCACGTGCAGGTGGGGATGGTTGGGGTTAACGTACCGATCCCCGTGCCAATGGCATTTCATAGCTTTGGTGGCTGGAAGCGCTCACTGTTCGGTCCGCTACATATGCATGGACCTGATGGAGTGCGTTTTTACACTAAGCGTAAAGCGATCACTGCACGTTGGCCTAAGCCCAAAGACGCCCAGGCCGAATTTGTCATGCCGACAATGAAATAATGATTTTAACCTTAACAAAACAGGTGCAGTTATCGCTGCACCCGTATATGTTAAGCCTATAATGTTTGGAGAAAAAATGAGCATTACCGTCAACAGCATTGTTAACTTTAGCCAACACGCAGTTGAGACAGAGTTTTATGATGTCGCCAAGGAGAAGGTGCTTAGCGGTGATCCCAAGCAGCAAATAGATAATCACTACTCTAGTCCATGCAACCAGTTTCATGCGGGTGTGTGGCAAGGTGAAATAGGCAGCTGGAAAATACACTATACCGAACATGAATATTGCGAAATCCTGGCCGGTGAAAGCGAGATAACCGATCAACAAGGTCAGAGTGTCACGGTAAAAAAAGGCGATCGTTTCGTGATACCCGCAGGCTTTTCAGGGGTTTGGAAAATCACTCAAGCATGCAGAAAAATTTACGTCATATTTGAACAAAAGTAACCCTGTTCGAGTTTGAGTAAGCGCCATGATGTCTCAGCATTAAAAGGCTGTTGTTTGGCTTAACTAAGTCCATTTATTGGTTTAAATGGACTTATGTCAACAAAGTGAAATGGAGAAAACACCGTGTATAAAAAATTTAATAAAAAACGGATTGCCCAAGTCGTGGGACTAACCTTAGCAACAGCGCTAATGGCCCCTATTGCTCAAGCAGAAGTATCTGGCGAGATTGGTGTAACAAATGACTATCGCTTCCGCGGTGTATCACAGTCAGCAGGCGATTTTGCCGTACAAGCTGGTATCGATTACAGCATGGAAAGCGGATTTTTCGTCGGAGCTTGGGGAAGTAACGTTGATTTTGATGATCCTGAAGATGAAAACGGCGCCAACATAGAAGTTGATTTTTATGCTGGCTACGCTGGTGCTATCGGTGAAGAAGTAGAATATGACGTCACCCTACTTTATTACACTTATCCAGGCGATGATGTATCTCAAGATTACCTAGAAGGTACCATAGGTTTCTACTTTGCAGATTTCCATGCTGCATATTGGTATACCAATGACTACGGCGGAAGTGACCTTGATTACCATTACACCGAGCTCAACTACTCATGGGAATTTGCTGAAAATTGGAGTTTAGACCTCCATGCTGGCTATAACTTTGGTGATGCACCAGAAGATGATATGGGTACCTATGTTGACTACTCTATCGGTGTTTCAACAGAAATTGCAGGCGTTGGTTTATCTGCAGCTTGGTTAGATAATAACATCGACAGCGAATACCAGTTCGATGAAGGTAGCTTCCGTAACGATAGCACTTTCTTAGTATCGGCTTCATACGCTTTCTAAGCTATCCCGTTCCCATCGTTATTATCGATACAAAAAAACCGCCTTTGGCGGTTTTTTATTGTTTCATTACAAAACCTTAGGGCTTTCGCCACTGCGTACTTTATCGGCGAGGTTTCGCCAACAATAACCCAGCTCTTTATGTTGTGCTTGACGCTGCGGGAAGGTATTTGAGAGGTTTTCAATAATCTTAGCTTGCTCTTCACACAGTTTTGCCCAGCGCTGGGCATTAGATAGGTACATAGCATCTTCCTTAATTTAGTTAAGTCATCCCTTACAACAGCTTCTGTATATATAGCATAAAGATCCTGCAATAGGGCAAAAACGACTCAATATGAGAGATGACTGTGATCAGTGTGTTGTTTGGCAAACTCATTCAAGGCGAACAGATGCAGCAATGGGTATTCTCGGGTCAATGGGTTCATCTCTGAGGCAGACCCCTCCTAAGAGCCGAGTGATAGTGCTGCAGGAGTTGCGTTAGCAACGCTTAAATCTAGACTCATTACGCGCTCACTCGTTGCAATAAACGTGGATCGAGTTAATGCCGTTAATACCGTTAATACCGTTAATGCACGACGATATGGCGATGCAAGCACAAAGGAGCCAGCTTCATAAGCGCTAAAACCTCGCTGAGCACGCAAATCTTTATACTGATAGGTATAACTACTAGGAAAAAAAACCTACCAAGAGTATCTTGAGTTTAAAAGAGCAAAATAAGGAAATTCAATGACTGCCACCATCTTAAAAACACTTTTTATTCTTATTGGATTGTTTGCGGCTTACAAACTGATTTTTAGCGGCAAGAAAGGCTTAACCCTATTTGAAATGCACTTTAAAGAGGGAAGAATGACCCAACATAAAGGCAAGATCCCCGAACGTTTTGAGCGAGAGTGTCGTGCTATCGCCAAGACTGAAAAACTCACTTGTGTGGTGCGAGCAGAAAAAGTCGGTAACGTGCGCTTGCATGTTTCTGCGAACGTGAGTGACACCATTACTCAGCGAATCCGCAATCAATTTCCCTTTGAGTACTACGACAAGAAGCAGGTCGATAATTCTAAACAGACAGGCTAAACAGATAGGCGGCGCACTGCCGCCTACTTTCAAGACCAAGCTCTAGCCGTTATTGAGTCCCCCCTCACGGCGAGCATCATCAATAATACGTTGATTATCGGTGGCCATAGGGTCTTTAACTTGCAGCGGATCAGTTTGTGGCTCCTCTTCTAAACTAACGTCAATATGGTTGATATTAGCGCAAGCACTCAGGCCTAATAGCCCAAGAAGTAATAGTTTTTTCATTAACTTTTTCTCCCTGCAAAATGCTCTAATCCCCACACCAATCCAATCCCAGCCACCATCGAAGCAATGGCCCAGGCAAGATGCGCAGGCTGACCAGTAAACTGCTCAAACTGCATTGGCGACAAGTTTTGCTCCATCAAAGGCACTAAGTTGCCAGCCGAGTTTTCTCGCCAAGTCAGTACCTGTTTCCATGGCCAAATTTTACCCAAAGTCCCCAACATGAGTCCGGTGAGAAAGATAAGCGTGGCATCGTGATAGCGGCGTAGCAACGCCGATAACAGGTGACTAAAAGTCAATAAACCGAACACACAGCCCGAGGCAAATATCGCTAGAATGAGAATATCAAAGCTCTTCGCCGCACTGAGTACCGAGGTATATAAGCCAAGCAATAGCAAAATGAAACTACCGGAAATACCAGGCAGTAACATGGCACAAATAGCAATACTGCCGCCGATAAACACATTAAGATAGGTCATTTCCAGCGCTATAGGATTTAACACCGTAATGACCCATGCAAAGGCAACACCTGCGCCAAACAAGAGCAATCTCACCAAGGAAAAACCCTGCACTTGCTTCAACATATGAATGACGGAGATAATTATCAGTCCAAAAAAGAATGACCATACAGGAATGGGATAGCTAGCCAGCAGATAGGTGATCAACTTAGCCAAGGTGAAGATACTGGTTAAGATGCCGCCAAAGACGGCAACTAAGAATGGCCCGTTGATATGCTCAAATGCCGCCTTAACGCCCTTCTCTTTGACAACGCCAATCAAACGCGGGTTAATGCGTGCAATACTCTCAAGTAAGGTATCTAAAATCCCCGTAATAAACGCGATTGTGCCGCCCGATACGCCTGGAACCACATCCGCAGCGCCCATCGCCATGCCTTTTAAGTAAGTCAGCAGGTATTTCACTCAAATTCCTTATTAAATAGATCCCACACCGCCATTACGATGTTAATAGCGGTCGATTATACCTATGCTGGTGCCATATAGGTAAATGAACTTTGCTTCATTTACCTTATGCCTTTTCCCCAGCAATCTCAGCTGACAGAAAAACACACCATTGTTAACCAGTTGTTATTAGGCTAATCTATCGACTCATCCGACCAGAACAGACCTACAGGCGAGTCTATGCAACAAAAACCAACCAAGGTGATGGCGTTATACAACAAGGTCACTCGATTGCCATTTGGGCAGAAGATTTTCTCCATTATGGTGTCACGTATGGCCCCCTATTTTGGCACCATACGTCCGCTCATCACCGAGCTTCGTCCCAACTACTGCCAATGCTTTATCAAAAAGCGTAAAGCGGTACACAACCATATTCAGACCGTACATGTTATTGCTATCTGTAACGGCTTAGAGATGGCGATGGGCGTCATGGCTGAAGCCTCTATTCCCTCTCATCTACGCTGGATCCCCAAAGGGATGAGTGTCGATTATACCGCCAAAGCGGGTAGCGACATTCGCTGTGTTGCTGAAGTGACGCCAGAGCAGTGGGTTGAAGGCGACTTACTGGTTCCCGTTACCGCCTATGACGACAATAATGTGATCGTGGTGAAAGGCCATATTAAACTTTGGATCTCTGCTAAACCTGCAAAATAGTCGACTCTCAAGCCATGGCTCCTCTAGCTGGAGCCATGACTGATATAGCCCTACCCGCAATAACCACCACGCTTAAAAATCTCAACATATTAAATTTGTTGACATTAATGTAGCGATCGCTGAAATTGATATTAATTTGGACTCAAGGATGTATCACATGGATCGTTCACCTTTCGCCCCGTTATCTCTATCGATTGCTGTCAGCTTACTTTTTACTCTGTTCAGCCACAGCAATGTTATGGCTGCAGAAATTGTCGATTACAAACCTAACTGTATTGCACAAACTATCCGCCCAGTCAGCTTATCCATTACCAGTTCTAAATACCAAGCCCCCCAAAAACCAGAACAAAGCCAAGCCTTTAAAGATGCGCTCGAACGACTACGCCAAATAGCCGATGAGCGCGGTGCCGACACCATTTTACTTATCGATGTGAGAAACTCCGTCATCAACTCCAGTAAAACCAGTCCCCTTTCTGCCCATAGCGACAGAAAAGAGATAAAAATCTCTCAACTGCGTACCCATCTACAAGCACAGCTTTTTACCCAATGTGCCGACGATAAAACCTTCAGTGCAGAGGCCGCCCCATTTAGCCACGATGGCTACAAACTGCAACGTATTGAGTTTGAATATACCTTCGAGGTACCAGAGATAAAATCAGCAGCAAACCTGGCAGCTAGCATTGACTTGCCACCAGCGGCAGTCTCGCTAGAAACAGGCGTCTATGGCGCGCAGCTAGGAATGAGTAAAGCGCAGGTGTTAGCATTACTTGGACCCGCAAGTATAGAGATCCCCGCACAAAATCATCACACCATCTGGGGATATGGCAGGCACATCTGGTTGGTATTTCAATCATCCACACTCATTAATATCAGTAGTGAATCAGATCTATTAACTGCCTATGGGCGAAACCTTATTGAGTTCCGTGATGGATTTGATGACACGCGATGGTCGGTGCAGAACTTATTACCACAAAAAGCCAGCCGTTTGGACGCCGACAAGCAACTCGATAGATGGATAACCCGTCGCACAGACGACACTCTGACGCTGACTGGCAAGGGCAACCAACTCACATTGACCTTTGAAACTTTCCACCCAGACAGCGCTAGCGATCCACAATCTTTATTGACCGGCTTTACCTTGAGTGAAGCACAAAGTCATTCAGTTAAACAACCACAGACGGATCGATTAAATCCAGCCCAAAAAGATTGGCTAATGACTCATTTAGCCCCGCAATACCAGGGCAAACGTCCACTCCTTACTCAATTTCAGCAACAGTTCCCCCACATGACCAAACTTGCCATCTCTGGCTCAGGTGAGTGGTGGATCATTGGTAATCTGCTCCAACTACAATTTGACGATGAACAATTACGTAAAACCAAACTGAGCCAAGGTGTATTCCAAGCAATCTCCGACAAACAATTTCGCGAGGAAGTTAATGCGTTAGCGATCCCAACGATCAAGCAGGGGTTATTGGCTCAATACACAGATGCCACCGACAACTTCGACGCCGTTGATATCTATCGAGATAAGTTTGCAATTTTCGCTAAATATGACTCCTACGACGATGATGCCTTGCTCTATGAAGTCGAGATCGATTACTTTTAGACTTTTTATCCTTGGGAACGAGCTTGAAGGTATTTAAAGGAGCAATCACAGATTGGAACAAAGATAAGGGGTTTGGTTTCGTCCGGCCCCTTGGTGGCACTGATGCCCTATTTGTTCATATCAGCAGTTTTGGCATCAAAAGCGCTCCGCCACTCAGCGGCCAAGTTGTCTATTTCACGCCAAGTAAAGATAAGCAAGGGCGACGCTGTGCCACCATAGTCGATAAACATGGGACACCATTATCCAAAAAAACAAGACCATCATCGACGTCAGCAATACCACTCACATTCAGGTTAATCATAGTAACAACATTCTTTGTTGGCTTAATTAGCGGCTACCTGATGCAGTCTCTCCCTGTCGATGCGCTGTACTACTTTTTAGTCTTAAGCCTTACCGCCTTTACAACCTTTGCCATCGATAAGCGGGCGGCGCAGTTAAACCGGCGACGTATCAGTGAACGAAGTTTGCAAATATTGTCGCTATTAGGTGGCTGGCCAGGGGCACTGCTGGCGCAGCAAACTCTGCGCCATAAATCGCAGAAGAGGAGTTTTCGCATCGGTCTATGGCTGGCAGTCATGATTAACAGCGCAATATTGATATGGCTTACCTATCAAGGCTATCTCAGTAGTTTTAGCCTGATAGATTGGGTATCATGACTCATCAATTTTAACTAAATGAATTAATTATGAGAATGATATTAGCGGTCGTCGTCATTGCTGGGGTGCTGTTTTACTTTTACACCAGCATGAATAACCAAAAAGCGGCCAAAGAGAATATTGAGATGGGTCAGCAATTCTTAGCCGATAACAAAAACAAACCTGGTGTGGTTGAAACCTTAACGGGTCTACAATATCAAGTGTTGGCAAAGGGTGACGGTACTGAACATCCTAAAGCGACCGATACTGTTACCGTCCATTACCATGGCACCTTAATTGA
Organism: Shewanella colwelliana; assembly: GCF_001735525.1. Lineage (NCBI taxonomy): Bacteria > Pseudomonadati > Pseudomonadota > Gammaproteobacteria > Alteromonadales > Shewanellaceae > Shewanella > Shewanella colwelliana. The sequence continues at coordinate 190,531 of NZ_MCBT01000046.1, read as the reverse complement.
CGGCACAGTGTTTGACAGCTCAGTTGAGCGCGGTGAGCCTATCGCCTTTCCACTCAACCGCGTCATTAAAGGTTGGACCGAAGGCGTACAGCTAATGGTGGTGGGCGAAAAGACCCGTTTCTTTATTCCAAGCCAACTTGCCTATGGCAATCGCAGTACTGGCAAGATCACTGGCGGCTCAGTACTGATTTTTGATGTAGAGCTAATCAGCATAGATAAGTAATGCTATCGCAATCAAAAAAAACGCGCCGACTGGCGCGTTTTTTTTTAGTCACTAAGGCCCACAGCCTGATCACTCGTAACCAAATGGGTTATCGATTGAGTGAGCGGGCGCGGTAAACCAAACGGGGCCGTTTTCGGTCATATAGAAGTGATCTTCATGACGCACGCCAAACTCTCCCGGTACACACAACATAGGCTCATTACTAAAACACATGCCAGGTGCCAGTGGCGTCTTATCGTTAAGCACCAAATAGGGCCATTCGTGGATATCTAAACCAATACCGTGACCTGTGCGATGAGGTAAACCCGGAACATCGTATCCTGGACCAAAGCCAGCCGCCTCTAGCACATCGCGCGCCGCTCTATCGACACTGGCACAGGTAGCACCTACTTTTGCCGCTTCAAATGCCGCAATTTGGGCGTCTTGCTCTAGTTGCCACAACTGACGCTGACGCTCACTTGGACGACCAAAGACATAAGTACGGGTAATGTCTGAGTTATACCCATGAAGCTGACAGCCGGTATCAATCAACACGGTATCATTGAGCTCTAACGCCTTAGGCGACTTCACACCATGAGGGTAAGCACTGTCTTCACCAAATAGCACAATACAGAAATAGGACCCAGCAGGAATCCCCACCGCTTTGTGCGCCTGATTAATAAAGTCTTCCACTTCAGCAACCGAGATCCCAACGTGTAGAATGCGCGCCGCCGCTTTGTGCACCTCAAGGGTCATATCTTTAGCCCGCTGCAGCAGACTCAACTCAGTTGCCGACTTAATCATACGGCACTCAGCGGTCACGCTTTTTGCATTCACATATTCAAAACTTGGCGCGGCTTGACGTACGCCATCAAAAATAAAGAAAGCTGCTGATTCATCGATGCCCACTTTACCGTTGTCGATGCCCATGTTGCTAAGCACTTGACCAAACAACTGGTAAGGGCTCTCATCTTCATGCCAAGTATTGACCTTGCCATCAATCACCATAAAACCTTTAAGGGTGTCGACTTCAAAGGCAGGCGCAATATATTCCACGGCACCGTTTGCAGGAATAATGGCGCCAACCATACGTTCACTGGCATACCAGCGTGTGCCAGTAAAGTAATAGAGATTAGTGCCTGCATTAATGTAAATAGCCGCTAACCCTTGATCACGCATAAGCTGCTGCGCTTTTTCGACACGGGCAGAAAACTCATCTTTATTGATGCCGACAACGCCCTCAGTCATATCGCTAAGCTTTGCTAGCTCTTGTGCTGGCGTTGAGCCACCAATACCAAATGCACCACTGCTCATCTCTGTCATAACACACCTTTATAATTTGCGCAGCAAAGGCCAACAGTAGGCCACATTGCCGCGGGAGTTCAAGATTGTAGCCAGACTTTTTAGCATAAAATATACAAAAAATCAGTATAAACTTATCGGAAATTTTCTAATGAGGTAGCTGAACTCGGCTAAAAGCAGATGCGATACAAACAGGGGGTTATACCTATCAGTATAAGAAAGTGATCGACTCAGCAAGTTCTATCCCTGAGTGACCACACCTTTATACTGATTGGTATCAGTACTGAGACGAGAAAAACAGCGAAAGGGGCAAATCACCCTCAATCATAGCAAGCAACGTCTACTGCCTTAGTAACACTTGTAGTCCACGACAAACTAAGGTTTCCATATCATCGACACGAGCAATTTTCACCTCTGTCATTGGTGCAGTTAGCGCGAGTTGTTTTAAGGTATCGATGCAGCCTTTGTGGTAGTCAGGATTATTTATCATCTGCCCCGCCAACCATATACGGTTAGGATTAAACAGATTAACGGCCCAAGCCAAGCCCATGCCCAAATAGCTGCCAGCACGGTATAGATCTTGCGGCGTCTTTAATCCTCTTAATCGAATCGACTCACCGCTAGCTAACTGCTCAACGCTATATTCGCCCGCTTCAGTCATCACGCGGCAATGGCCGAGTTCGCCAGCCATTCCAGCCGCGCCCGTAAACAGCTGTCCCTTAATCGCAATCGCCATGCCGATCCCCATGCCACTGGTTAACAGCAATTCACAATCATTTTTAACATCACAGATAGCCAGCATGCCCGCATCAATATCGTTATAAATACCCACCTTTGCGGCACGGCTAATAATCTTATCGATAGATAAACCATTGAGCTTTGGTGATATTTTACAAGACACCAGCTGATTACCTTTAACTAACCCAGGCACAGCAACACCAAGTGCGTAATCGCTAAGACCATAGTCTGATTCTAAATCAGCGATCTGCTGATTGAGGTCATCAACCGTAAAATGCTCACCCGTTGCAATCTTATACTGCTCTGTCCGCCCCTGCTGCACTATCTCAAATAGGGCTGTGGTACCGCCAATATCTATGGTTAATGATTGCATAACTTGCTCCGATGACAATCGTCCTTGCGCCGTGATAACTCGCAACTATTGAAACAAAAATATTACCACACAATAACAGTTATGATGCTATAAAAAGTCACACTAACACATTGCTTTGATTACATTTAAACCACAGATTCATGCGCGGTGGGTATGCATTGTTGCCAATCGTCCAGTTAGACGCCTCGTTTAACCGTTTTAGGCAGCGACATCCGCCCCCAAGCCATTAAACACAGCAACACAGCAATCAATGGTATACAGCTAAGTAGCATGACCTCCCACCCAAGTGCGTGCAGCACCCAACCCGCACTTAGCGAGGCCATCGCCTGCGCCCCAAAGACAAACGAGTCATTAAAAGACTGCACCTTAAAACGCTCTTGAGAACAATAATACTGCGGCAGCAAAACCGTACCTGCCACAAACAGGAAGTTCCAGCCAATCCCCAGTAACACCAAGGCTAGCCAATAATTAAGTAGCTCCCTGCCCATCAACGCAATAGCGATAGTGACACCATAAGCCAACAACCCCGCTAACATCATCTTGGATGGGCCATATTTAGCCGTTAAATAACCACTAAACAGTGATGGAAAATACATCGCAATAATATGGCTCTGAATCACCCATTTAGTGTCGGCAAGTGAGTGATGCTCCATATGATGCATATGCAGCGGCGTGGCTGTCATCACAAAGCTCATCATGGCATAACCCAAAGTCGCCGCACCAATTGCTACCCACAACATAGGTTGAGCTAAAATAAGGCCCATGCCTCGTCCATCACCTTGCGTTGTCGGATCAGAAGAAACCACGAGCCCATCCGCTTCTTGGTAGAAACTCAAGGTCACGGCGGCTAGCAAACAGACCAAGGTCAAAAACAGAAATGCCCCCACATAAGGGGTGGTGATCAACTCACTGCCCAATACCGCCAATTCTGGTCCGACAAATGCGGCCACCAAACCACCGACCAGCACTCTAGACGCTGCCTTTGCCCCATCGATTGCATCGACTGACTCCATCGCCGCAAAGCGATATTGCTGCACAATAGCGCCCGCGGCCCCTAGCATAAATCCACTGAAGCAAAACAAGATAAACCAATGAAAGTGAGTGGCGCAGGCGGCGACTAATCCTGAACAAGCCCCGAGAAATGCGCCAAAAATAAAAATCGGCTTTCGACCAAATCGACGCATAGCACGACTGACAGGGATCACTGACAGCGCCACCCCAATCACCATAGAGGCAATGGGCAGTGTCGCTAAGACTGGGCTTGGCGCAAGCTCTACACCTATCAAGCCACCGAGCAGCATCATCATCGGCGTCGCACTCATCGCAAAGGCTTGCGCAAGCGTTAATACCCAAACATTACTCGGCATCCCTTTTCTTAATCCCCGCTCCATCTGCTATCACGCCGCCTAATCAAATCGTGGTACCAAGATAAACTGATTCAATCTTCAAGGCTACAGATCCCTTGCCATGGCGCCTACCGACTGTGATATTCTATGCGCCTCTTTTGATAAAGCCCGATACCAAACCTTATTGGTAATAACAGGAGCCAGTATGACTACCTCAATCGCTAATCGCCTTGCCGCCGTGCGCGCAGAGATGCAAACCGCCAATCTAGACGCATTTATTGTTCCCCGTGCGGACGAATACTTAGGCGAGTATGTGCCAGCGCGTAACGAAAGACTGCATTGGCTTACCGATTTTACGGGCTCCGCTGGCATGGCGATTGTGTTAAAAACACGGGCCGCCATTTTTATCGATGGACGCTACACAGTCCAGGTACAGCAACAAGTCGACGGCGAGTTGTTTGAATATGAGAGCCTCACCGAGACACCGCAAATTGAGTGGTTGATTGACCAGCTCGGTGCCAATACCCGTATCGGTTATGACCCTCGTTTGCACCCGTTCAGTTGGCACACAAAAGCTGCGCAACAGCTCGCGCGTGCCAACATAGAATTAGTTGCCGTGAGTGCTAATCCTATCGATCTGCACTGGGAGCAACGTCCGCCAGCATCAACAGCACAAATCACCCTCTTTAGTGAGCAGAGCGCCGGCGAATCCAGCCTTACAAAACGTCAGGCCATTGGAACCCGGATCAAAGCCGCCGGTGCAGATTGTGCGCTAATAACCGCGCTGGACTCCTGCTGCTGGCTACTGAATATTCGCGGCAGTGATGTCCCCCGACTACCCGTTGTGCTCGGTGCTGCATTGCTGCATGCCAACGGCGATATGGTGCTGTTTACCGATTTAGCTAAGATACCTGATGGCTTCGACGCCCATGTCGGCAGCGGCGTGACGGTCCGCTCCGAGGCGTCGCTTGCCGTCATATTAAGCGAACTAGAGGGCGTCAAACTACTCGCCGATCCCAACGCCTCAAACGCGTGGTTGCAACTCACCGCACAATCTCATGGTGCTCATCTGATCACAGGCCAAGACCCTGTCGCGCTGCCAAAAGCTCAGAAGAATAGCCATGAGCTAGCGGGAATGATGGCTTGTCATATTCGCGACGGTGTTGCCGTAAGCCGCTTCCTCGCATGGTTAGACAAAGAGGTTGCCGCTGGACGCCTTTATGATGAAGGCGCACTCGCTGACAAGTTAGAGAGCTTCCGCTTAGCCGACCCTATCTATAAAGAGCCCAGCTTTGACACCATCTCTGCCGCGGGCGCCAATGCGGCAATGTGTCACTACAACCACAATAATGGCACTCCAGCAATGATGCAGATGGACAGCATCTACTTAGTTGACTCCGGTGCGCAGTATTTAGATGGCACCACAGATGTCACCCGTACCATCGCCATCGGCAAGGTCACCGACGAGCAGCGAAAAATGGTCACCTTGGTGTTAAAAGGCCATATTGCACTCGATCAAGCCCGCTTCCCTAAAGGCACAACAGGCCAGCAACTCGATGGGTTTGCCCGTCAATACCTGTGGCAACATGGCTTTGATTATGATCATGGCACCGGACATGGGGTCGGCCACTTCCTTAGTGTGCATGAGGGCCCGCAACGCATCGCTAAAAACAGTAACGATGTCCCGCTACTACCTGGAATGGTGGTATCCAATGAGCCGGGTTACTACCGTGCTAACGAGTTTGGCATCAGAATTGAAAACTTAGTCGCAGTGCAGCATTGCCAGGCCTTGGCGGGCGCAGAGCGAGAAATCTATGAGTTTCATGCCTTAACGCTTATTCCAATCGATTCGCGCCTCATCGACAAATCACTGTTGACTACAGCAGAGGTTGATTGGCTAAACGCATACCACCAGCGGGTACAGCAAACCTTGTCACCGCTGATGCAGGGAGAGGAGCTAGCGTGGTTGAACAAGGCCACCTTGGCCATTTAAGCCCACCCACCTAAAAATGGCGCCTTCGTGGCGCCATTTTTATTGCACTAAGATAATTTAGCATAGGTGCGATCGCCGCCGATCCTTTAGGATCAAACTCACTCTAATGAATGGGCATTAATGCGAAAGTGCAGGTTTTAAGCAAAAATGTTTGCTATACTCCGCGGCCGCCATTTAGGCTGTAGTAGCTTGTGTTACGGATCGGGTTCCGTTGCGGCTAAGCGACATTAAGCGTTATTTTTGTAATAGGTAAATAGGATATCCCAATGAGATTTGAATCTTTTAGTTTTGCTCCCGAGATTTTGCGCGCCATCTCTGATTGCGGTTATCAAAAAATGACGCCTATTCAGCAGCAGTCGATTCCAGCTATCCGTCGTGGCCAAGATATCCTTGCTAGCGCGCAAACGGGAACGGGTAAAACCGCCGCATTCGCACTACCTATTTTACAAAAAATGGTCGACAACCCAGTTGAAACCCAACGCTCTAACGCCCGTGCACTTATCCTGGCTCCTACGCGTGAGTTAGCCGCGCAGGTTGCTGACAATATCCAAGAGTACAGCCGCTATCTGCCTATTTCAGTGCTAACTATCTATGGGGGTGTCAAGATGGACACTCAAGCACAGAAACTAAAAAAGGGCGCCGACATCATAGTGGCGACACCTGGTCGCCTGTTAGAGCATCTAACCGCCTGTAACCTCAACCTGTCTAACGTCGACTTTTTAGTGCTCGATGAAGCAGACCGTATGCTAGACATGGGTTTCATCGCTGATATTCAAAAAATTCTGCAAGCCGTTAATAGCAAGCGTCAAAATATGCTGTTTTCTGCGACCTTCTCATCGTCGGTCAAACAGCTTGCCAATGAGATGCTGGTTAAACCTAAGCTGATCAGCGTTGACGGCCAAAACACCACGGCAGTCACCGTGAGCCAAGTGGTTTATCCGGTTGAGCAACGTCGTAAGCGTGAACTCTTATCTGAGCTAATCGGTAAGAAAAACTGGAAACAAGTATTGGTGTTTACCGCCACCCGAGAAGCAGCCGATACGCTCGTTAAAGAGCTCAATCTCGACGGTATTCCGTCAGCCGTAGTGCACAGTGAAAAAGCCCAAGGCAATCGTCGCCGCGCCCTACGTGAGTTTAAAGAGGGTAAGGTACGCGCACTGGTTGCAACCGAAGTCGCTGCACGTGGTCTTGATATTCCTGAGCTTGAATATGTGGTCAACTATGACCTACCTTTCCTTGCCGAAGATTATGTGCACCGTATTGGCCGTACCGGTCGTGCTGGGCGTAGCGGTGTCGCCATCTCTTTAGTCAGTCGTGAAGAGGAGCGCACCTTAGCCGATATCGAAAAACTGATCGGCAATAAACTACGTCGCATCACCATTGCTGGCTACGAAGTGGGCAGCCGTGAGCTATTGATCAAGCAACTGCAGAAGCGTCGCAGTTTTGCTAAGAAGCAGCAGCGCAGTGATAATGTAGGCGCTCAAGTGGTCGCAGAGAAGAACATGACGGGTCGCCGGGTTAAAGTGAAAAACTCATCTAACGCGAAAATAAAGAAGCAAAAATAATCGACGTACGGTCATAGAATTATTTAACAATCAAATAAGGCACTTAACTGTGCCTTTTTTATGCATAACGATTATTTATTTGTCGCTGTGAAAGTAACCAAGGCGTCAGCGGGTCTGTTCTTTTTCAAGAACAATCGATCTCAATAAATAGGAATAATCAATGAAATCCCTTGTCGCTGCCCTCATGCTGCTATTGGCCCTGCCCGCCCTTGCCAAGCCACTCGCCCTGGATGAACTCTCAGTTGCGCCATTAATGAACGGGCAAACGATCCCCCCGGCATTAGTCAAAACGTTAGCGGGCAAAGTTGTCGACTTGAACACCTTTCTCGCCGGCAAACCCAGCGTCATATTCTTTTACCGCGGTGGCTGGTGCCCGTTCTGTAATAGCCAAATGGGGCAGCTCAAAGCGATAGAACCTAAGCTGATTGAGATGGGGTTTCAGTTAATTGGTATCTCACCGGATAGCCCTGAAAAACTCAACGCCTCAATGCTCAGTCAATCCTTGCCCTACACCTTGCTCTCCGACACCGAGCTACAAGCGATGCAAGCGTTTGGTTTAGGTTACTACAGCAGTGCCCGCATCACTGAGCGCTACATGAGTAAAATGAAACTGGATAACTTACTGCGTCCCACACCAGATGGCGATATGCGCTTGGTATTACCTGTGCCAGCCATCTATATCACCGATGCCTCAGGGCTGATCCATTTTCAATATGTAAACCCTAACTACAAGGTGCGCGCCGCGCCAAAACTTATCTTAACGGCCGCCAGTTTAGTGCCGCAACCCTAGGGTTTCTTAGCGCATTTAGGATATACTCTCCGGGCAAATCGCCACCTATTCTGCTCGGAGAAACCATGACAGAGCAAACCTATAACCAAGCCATTTTGGCCCTAGCACAGGCTGGACTCGCTGCCCTTGCGCAAAGAGAAAGCAGCAGTAATGCCATTAATACCCCAGCAGCCGAAAGCCACTTCCTATGCAGCTGGATGGTGCAAGCGCTAAAAGAGCGTCGTTTCTCTAAGCTCGTCGCCGAGGACCTTAACAACTGGATCCGCGATGGACGCAGCATGGGGGCGGGAGCACAACTGCCTAACCTACTCTCCCGTATTGAGCAGCAATATCTAGCCGCTATCGATAATAGTGATATCGGGGCCTCACTGCAGGCCATGCTCGATAGTCTCGATGAGGAGCAGTGGTTAGTGATTGTCGATTGCGAAGTCACCACTAAGCTGAAACTCGATAGCGATGGCCGCAACAGCTTAATCATCTCTGTTGAACAATATGAGCAGCACATCAGCCAAGGACAACTACTTAAACCCGTCACCCTCTATGTGCGCGGTGACGAGCAACTGCTGGCACAACTGGCGGCAGAGCATCAGTTGCTACTGAGCCCAGGAAATAAGAAAGCTAGCCTTATCAAGCATCATAAGGCTTACAAACTCTATCCCAATAATCAACAACCTAGCCTAGCGCTATTGGTTGCCTAAATCATTTCAACTTAACATAGAGCAGCGGCCCGCCATGACGACACCTAAGCACTACCAAGCGCTAAGCCAAGAGTTTCAGCGTATTTATCACTTTCAGCACCTGCAAGCGTTGGGAGATTGGGACCAAGCGACCATGATGCCCATGGGTGGCAGTCATGGACGTGCCGAAGCGATGGCAGAGCTGGCCGTGCATATTCATCAGCTGAAAACCGCGCCACTGCTGCTTGAGTTGTTAGACTGTGCTGACAGTGAGCCGCTCAGCCCGTCCCAGCGCGCTAACTTGACTGAGATGCGCTATCAAACGTTACAAGCCAACGCCCTGCCCAGCGCCTTGGTACAGGCGAAAACTCAACTCACCTACCAGTGCGAACATGCTTGGCGCGACCAACGTAAAAATAATGACTGGCAAGGCTTTGCGCCCAACCTGACTGCGGTTATCGACTTAGTCAGAGAAGAGGCACAGATTTTAGGCGAGGCGCAAGGGCTGTCCCCTTATGATGCACTGTTAAACAAGTTTGAGCCCGGCACCCAAGCTTGCCAAATTGAGCAGGTATTTAATGAGGTCAAAACTTGGCTGCCAGATCTCATCAAGCAGGTGCAGCAACACCAAGCTAGCCGACCTCACCTTACCATCCCTGCCAGCTCGGTTGATAAGCAACAAGCACTGAGTCTAGACGTCATGTCTCTGCTCGGCTTTGACTTTAATCAAGGCAGGCTCGATGTCAGCAGCCACCCTTTCTCTGGCGGCGTGCCTGGCGATCAGCGCATCACCACCCGCTATGAGGAGCAAGACTTTCTCAGCGCACTCTTTAGCACTATCCACGAAACGGGTCATGCCCGTTATGAGCAAGGCTTACCGCTCGAGTGGCGCGGCCAACCAGCAGGTCAAGCGCGTTCAATGGCGATACATGAAAGCCAAAGCCTGTTCTTTGAAATGCAACTGGCAAGAGGTAAAGGCCTGCTGTCGCCACTCACCGCCAAGGTCAATCAACACCTAGGGACTCAGTTTACTGCAACCCAACTTGAGCACCTCACCACACAAGTCACGCCCGGTTTAATCCGCGTTGACGCCGATGAGGTCACCTACCCGTGCCATATTATGCTGCGTTTTGATGCTGAAAAAGCCCTGATCGATGGCAGTTTATCTGTCGCCGACCTGCCAGATTTTTGGGACAACGCCATGCAATCTCTACTGGGATTATCCACTAAAGATAACGACCGCAACGGCTGTATGCAGGATATTCACTGGCCCGTGGGTGAATTAGGTTATTTCCCCAGCTATACCTTGGGCGCCATGTATGCTGCACAGCTCAGAGGTGCCATTGAAGCGCAACTAGGCAATATCGACCAACTTGTGAGTGACGGTAAACTTAATCGCGTTTTTGAGTGGTTACAACACAATATCTGGAGCAAAGGCTCACTATTGACCACCAATGAACTCATTACTGCCGCAACGGGCGAATCTCTCAATCCGCAGCACTTTAAGCGTCACCTCTTCAATCGTTATTTATAGCCCTAAACCACAAACAAAAAAGCACCCGAATGGGTGCTTTTTTCAATGATTGACGCGAAGTAGCTTGACCTTAGGCGTCAGCCTCACTGGTGCCCTGACCATTGAGCCCTTTGGTCGCCGCCTTAGCTACATCACTCACAGCAAAGTTACCGTCAGCCAACAGATGATTACCGCTTAACAGATCGTTTAAACCGCCTTTTTCTGCATCCACTAAGCCAAGCTCTTTAAGCATGGCATCCACCAATGGTGCGTTGGCTCGATAGTTAAGCGCTGCGCTCGTTACCTGCTCGGCCATGCCACCTTGAGCAGTCGTTCCTTCACCTGTCGCTAAGGTGTTACCGCCAGTGCCATATCCTTGAAGAATCTTAATGCCTTCGATATTTTCAAGCGGCTTAACCGATTGCTCAATAATCTGCGGCAGTGCTTTAAGCATGGCTAAGGCTTTTTGTAGCTCTATCTGCTCTATGCTCAATACGTTTTCCGCCTCATGTAAGGCTTGCTTACCTTTAGCATCTACTTCATAGACTTTCTCATTAGCCTGCGCCTGCAATATTTTGGCATCGGCACTGGCTTTGGCTTCGGTTAAAATGGCGCTGGCTCTATCTTCAGCCGCACGCTTCTCCGCTTCCGCTTCAACTGTCACGCCCACAGCATCACGTTCTGCCTCTTTACGCGCATCGATCACTTCAATCTCTTTACGACGATTCGCTTCGGCCACTTGACGAGCCGTGATAACCGCTTCTTCTTTTTCAACTTTAAGCTTTTCGGCTCCGGCAGCTTTAGCGCGCGCGGCCGACTCCTCTTCTGACTTCTCTGCGACCGCAATTTGCTTCTCTTGCTCTGAGACCTCAATGTCTCGTTGCTGCTGAATACGTGATTGCTCAATGGCTTTACGCTTCTCAATTTCGCGGGTTTCGATATCTTTGGTTTTTTCAATTTCGGCGGTTTCAACCGCACGTTCCCGCGCAATTTCAGCTTCGCGTTCTTCGCGTGTCTTCTGTTCTTGCTGTTTGAGGATCTCGGCTTTTTGCTCGGCACGTTTGAAATCAAGCACCTGTTGCTGAGCCAAGCGAGCTTCTTGTTCTGCTTTCTCGATCTCTAGCGACTCTTTTTCCGCCTCAAGATTACGTTGCTCAATCTTAATCCGGTTGTCTTGCTCTATGTCGTTAGTTTCTTTACGTTTCTCTTCGATAATTTTAGCTAGGCGGGCGCGGCCCTCAGCATCAAAAGCGTTATTTTCATTGAAAAACTGCAGGTCTGTTTGGTCAAAACCGGTCAAGGAGACAGACTCGAGTTCTAAACCATTCTTTTCTAAATCATTAGCGACGTTATTTTGCACTCGCTGCACAAAGTCAGAGCGCTGTTCATGCATCTCTGTCATGGTCATCTCAGCAGCCACGGCACGTAACACGTCGACAAACTTAGATTCCATCAGCTTTTTCACCTCTTCGACGCGCGTGGTTCGCGTACCTAAGGTTTGGGCCGCCATCGAGATCCCTTCGATACTCGGTGCCACACGCAAATAGAAATCGGCACGCACATCGACACGCATACGATCTTTGGTGATCAAAGCATCCTTTTGCATCTTCTCAACTTCAATACGCAAAGTATTCATGTTGACGGCAATCGTTTCATGCAACACAGGCAAGACGATTGCGCCACCATCTTTGATGATCTTCTCGCCACCAAAGCCGGTTCTAACAAAGGCAGTTTCTTTCGAGGCTCGGCGATAGAGTTTGGCAAAAATCAAACCGATCACCAACAAACCAAGCAGCACGGCCCCTGCAATAATGAAGACAAAACCGCCACTTAGCGATGAACCTATTCCTTGAATTTCATCCATAATTGTTCCTTAAAAAAGCTATTATTGTTAAATCAAAAATGACGCTACTCACCACTGAGATAGCGTCTACTGCATCTATTGGTTACTGAGTCAGTTGGTTACTGAGTCAGTTGGTTACTGAGTCAGTTGTGCTGCGGACCAGACTTTGCCGATACGATTAAGCAGCACCACTTGCGTCCCTTTAGGGAATGTCTCGTTGGCCCCTTCTGGTTCCACAAGTACATAGTGTTTTTGCTGATAGCTATCGATAATCACCGCCTCACTGGGGAGTCCTTGGCGCGCACAACCTAAGGTGATCACGCCAACGGAGCCTATGAGCGCATCCACTGACACCGCTGACGATTCATTTTTGGGAAGTAATTTGGCAAGACCGTGGCCCAGAGTGCGGCAAGAGATAGCCGATAATAGTAGTGCCAACGCCACACTTATTAGCATAGGTAACGTCATGCCTAGCACTAAACCAATATAATTGACGCTTAGACCCGCCACTGCAAAGCTGGTTAAGAGTAATACTAGCCAGATGAGTAACGGCAAGCGGTCTAAACATAGCCAGCCCACCACGCCAGTGACCCCAGAAGCAGAATCTAGGTCTGCGTCATAATCGATAGGGGATAGGTCATCGAGTAAGCCTAATAAACTCAGGCCAATCAGCATCGATAGTGCTTCTACCGCGCCCAGTAACGCCACAAAGGCGATGGCAACCGTAAAAGGCACATTAGTAGAAAGGAGTAAAAAATCCATCGTATCTCTCTCCATGAGAAGTCGATATAGCCAAAAAATTCACCGTTCGGTGGCAGGATTTGGCCCAATAGGCTGCAGAATAACAGACTGAATATCATAGTTAAACTATATTAGTTCACAATCAAAGTTGGCCGCATATTTGATTCGCCCAAGCCGCTATGAGAGTATCCCTAACAGCGCTCACCTCACTAACCACAGCGAAACCCAAGAAGATGATAATTCGTTCCATACAAGACAATGATTGGCGGGCAATATTGGCCATTCAAGATGAATGCTATCCCACTATTGAACCAGAATCTCTTGCGGTACTGAAAAGTAAAGCTGAGCTGTCGCCGCAATCATGCTTTGTCATCGTCGACGATAACACTGTCCTTGGTTATTGTTTGGCACACCCTTGGCTATTGGGCCGCCCACCCGCGTTAGCACAACAGCTGACACCGCCCACCAATGCCGATACCCTCTATCTGCACGATATTGCACTGTCGTCGGCATCGCGGGGAAAAGGCGCTGGCGAGCAAGTCTTTAGCCAACTGCTTATCCAAGCCAAACTGATGCAGTTTACCAGCCTCTCTTTGGTTGCCGTGCAAGGCGCAAGCAGTTATTGGCAACGTCTTGGGTTTAAATCGCGTATAATCGACAAATCCCTCGATAGTTATACTCATGATGCCTGTTACATGGTGTACCAGATTACCGAGTAAACTAGAATTTAGTCATTCATTATTAAACAGTTAAGAGATAAATATGGCCCGTAGAGTCGGTTATACCTTTAAAAAGCAGTACAAAGAGATCAACTTTGTCTATGACAAATACAACGATATGTATGAAGCCGTAGCGGCCGCGGAGGGGGTAGACTTAACCCGCTATCATGCAATGGAAGCACAGGTTGCCATGACCTCAAAGGGCTCTCAAGCCGTTAAAGATTATCGCCTCAAAGAGTTTGAGCGTTTCGGTTTTACCAAGATTCATTTTATTAGAGATGAAACCCCAGAGTAACTTGGCTAAAATAGCGCGTTAATCGCCCTCCCTTAACCACATGATTTAGGAACCTCCATGTCCAACTTTGAACATGCTAACTTCCCTAGAGCAGGCTTTTTTCGCCGTTTTGGCGCCATCGTCTACGACCTACTGTTAGCGGTAGCCGTTTACATGATAGCGGGTGCCATCGGCTTTGGTATTTTCACTGCACTCACCTCAACAGGCATGATTGCGATGCACGGACATGAACACGTCTCCGATCTGCTTAACGGCGTTGCCCTATATAAAGGGATCTACCAGTTTTGGATTGCGGCCTGTGTTGGACTCTTCTACGTGATGTTTTGGAGTTATGGTGGACAGACCCTTGGTATGCGCGCATGGCGTTTGAAAATTCAACACCCTAATGGCCAAAGCTTAAGCATCATTACCGCAGCCGCGCGCCTTGTTTGGTCATTGCTAGGTATCGGTAATCTGTGGATATTAATCAATGGCGATAAACTGGCACTGCAAGATATGATGACCCGCTCAGAAGTGGTGGTGTTGTCTAAAGAAGCCAACCAGATGCGTAATTGGCGCGGCGTATAATTCGCCTCCAATACTGGCAAACACCAACAAAAAAGGACCATTGAATGGTCCTTTTTTAATTCTAGATTCTAGATTCTAGGTGCTAGGTGCTAGCAACCTGTTTAGATGCCCTAAAGCCTCACACCTATCAGCTCACCCTCTACTTACGTATGTAGTATATCGCCGCACCGCTGAAGATAATGGGGGGCATGATGGCTCCAAACACGGCCGGTAGCCCATACACCAAGGTCATAGGACCGAAGATCTCGTTGCAGATATAGAAACTGAAGCCCGCAACAACGCCCAGTAATACCCGAGCGCCCATGGTGACAGTTCGCAGCGGGCCAAACACAAATGACAAGGCCACTAACATCATAACTGCCACTGTCACGGGCTGCATAATCTTACGCCACAGCGCAAGCTCATAACGACCAGAATCTTGATTGTTCACCTTAAGGTACTCTAAGTAGTCAACCAAGCCCTCAATCGACAAGGCTTCGGGCTTAACCGACACCACACTGAGCTTATCTGGCGTTAACGTTGACTCCCAGCGGAACAGAGTTAAATCCGTCAATGTCACCCGCTGCGCTTCAATCTTGGTCTGTCTAACATCGAGTAAGCGCCAATGATCTTTGGCATAGACACCACGTTTTGCTTCAACAGTCCCGATTAACTTTAAATCAGCGTCAAACTCATACAGGGTGACATTATTGAGGCTATTGATATCCACCACTTCGCCAATATTGACAAACAGATCGCCATCTTTAGCCCAAATACCACGGCTTGACTTAAACAGACTACCACCAGACAGTTTCACCGCTTGTAACTCTTTGGCATGACGTTCGGCAACTGGAGCGCCCCACTCGCCTAACGCCATGACGATTAACATCAAGGGCACAGCGGTTTTCATGGCAGACAGAGTAATTTGCAAGCGAGATAAACCGGACGACTGCATCACCACCAGTTCAGAATTAGAGGCCAACATGCCCATACCAATCAAGGCACCTAGCAGCACAGCCATGGGGAAAAACATCTCAATATCACGCGGAATAAGAAACAGCACATAGATCCCCGCATCCACCATACTATAGGTGCCGCGGCCAACTAAGCGTAGTTGATCCACCCATTTGATGATGCCCGACAATCCGGTCAGCACCAGTAAGCAAAGCGCTGAGGTGCTAACCAAAACTCTAGCAATATAGAAATCTAAAATTCTCATGCCGCTACCTTCTTACGCTTAAAAAAGCCGGTCAGTTTAGCGCCTGCGGGGCGCTCTTTACCGAGCAGCAGTATGCCTAAGAATAGAGCGGAGAGATGGATCCACCACATGCCTAAGTATGCGGGTATCACCTCATCTTCGAGGGCTTTACGCCCTGCAATCATCAAACCGAAATAACCTAGATAGAGTAAAATTGCTGGGAACATTTTAGCAAACTTACCTTGGCGCACATTGACTCTGGCCATCGGCACCGCAATCAAGGTCATGAAAGGTATTGCTAACGGGATAGCCAAACGCCAATGAAACTCTGCAACAGCCCCAGGGCCTTCCGTGTCCATCAGCTGCTCAATTGGCAGCGCGGACAATTTACGGCGACGCTCATCGACCTCCTGCTCTTTAATCTCCATCTGGTAGCCTGCAAACTCCACCACTTGATAGTCCAATTGATTAGGCGTGCTTTGGTACTGGGTTCCCTCGTTAAGTTGCAAACGCTGAGCACCGGTATCATCTTCAACCACACTGCCCCCTTTCGCCACAACGATGTTGGCCTGTCCGGCATCATCGTCAGGGTCTGGCAGCTGGGCCACAAACACTTTATCTAATTGATTGTCACGACCAATGCGCTCAACAAAGAGTACCGCACGTCCATTGGGGCTGGTTTGGAATCGACCTTGGGTTAATGCAGCGATCCCCGCCTCTGATTGTGCATTTTCAAGCACACGATTTTGCGTCTCCTCCGCCCAGGGAGTGACGTATATCGACAAGAAGCCAGTAAAGATCATGTTAGCGATCGCGATAAGCAGGGTGACGCGCGTGATATACCACTCGCTAACGCCCACGCCATGCAGCACCACCATCTCGCTTTCTGCATACATGCGGCCATGAGCCACCAAAATGCCGAGAAAAAGACTGAGCGGTACCACTAACACAGCCAGATAGGGCAAATTAAGCCCCAGCAGTGTCATCACAAGAGAAGCGGGAAACTCACCGTCTGATGCG
Source organism: Shewanella colwelliana (assembly GCF_001735525.1). Classification (NCBI taxonomy): domain Bacteria; kingdom Pseudomonadati; phylum Pseudomonadota; class Gammaproteobacteria; order Alteromonadales; family Shewanellaceae; genus Shewanella; species Shewanella colwelliana. The sequence goes on along the minus strand of NZ_MCBT01000046.1, from coordinate 173,670 downwards.
TCAGCGAGCACACGAACAAAATGTTGGCTAATAAAAATAGCTAAAAGTACTAAAAGCACCGCCATTTGCGCTTTTAAAACTTCTCGAATCAAGTATCTAAATACAATCACAGGCAGGATCCAGTCCCTAAACTTATATTTATGCTGGTGTCAGCCTACTTTTCATGTAGACTGTCTACTTTTGGTAGTTTTGTGACCAGCCATTAACTAAAAATGGTAGAAAAACACCTGAAAAATTAACATTGGTGTACCAATTTTTAGGTCCGTTTTGGACACAAGCAGACATTATCTAATAAATAATAAAATTTGTCTTTAAGAATCTAGGAGAGCTCATGGAGTTTAGCGTTAAGAGCGGCAGTCCGGAAAAGCAACGTTCGGCCTGTATTGTCGTTGGTGTCTATGAACCTAGACGCCTCTCTGGTATTGCTGAGCAACTGGATAAAATCAGTGACGGCTACATTAGCAACCTACTTCGCCGCGGCGACTTAGAAGGAAAACCGGGTCAGATGCTGCTTTTGCATCATGTACCAAACGTCCTTAGTGAACGCGTCCTGCTTGTAGGTTGTGGAAAAGAGCGCGAGCTAGACGAGCGCCAATACAAGCAAATCATTACTAAAACCATCAACACTTTGAATGAAACCGGTTCTATGGAAGCGGTATGCTTCTTAACTGAGTTACATGTCAAAGGACGCGATACCTACTGGAAAGTACGTGAAGCGGTCGAATCCACACAAAACAGTCTTTACAGCTTTGATGCATTAAAGACCCGCAAAGGCGAAACTCGTCGCCCATTGCGCAAGTTGGTGTTTAACGTACCGACACGTCGCGAGCTAACGGTTGGCGAACGTGCGATTGAGCATGGCATGGCCGTCTCTTCAGGTATGCACCTATGTCGTGACGTGGCTAACATGCCACCAAACATCTGTAATCCAGCCTATTTGGCGTCACAGGCACGCCAAATCGCCGAGACTCATGAGACCCTAACGGTATCAACGGTTGGCGAAGAGCAGATGGCTAAGTTAGGCATGAACTCCTACCTTGCTGTGGGCCGTGGCAGTGACAACGAATCCATCATGACAGTGATGGAGTACAAGGGCGCAGTCGACAGCACTGAAAAGCCGATTGTATTAGTGGGTAAAGGCCTTACTTTTGACTCAGGTGGTATCTCACTTAAGCCAGGCGAAGGCATGGATGAGATGAAGTACGACATGGGTGGTGCGGCAGGTGTTATCGGTGCCATGAAAGCACTGTGTGAGCTTAAGCTGCCTATCAACGTAGTGGGTATTCTTGCTGGTTGTGAAAACATGCCGTCAAGCAATGCGTACCGTCCAGGTGACATCTTAACCACTATGTCGGGTCAAACTGTTGAAGTATTGAATACCGATGCAGAGGGCCGTTTGGTACTGTGTGACGTGTTGACCTATGTTGAGCGTTTCGACCCTGAACTGGTCGTCGATACCGCAACATTGACTGGCGCTTGTGTTATTGCCCTAGGCAAACATGCATCAGGCTTGTTCTCATCACACAATCCATTGGCTCATGAGCTGCTTAATGCCGGTGAGCAAAGTGGTGACCGCGCATGGCGTTTGCCATTATGGGATGAGTATCAAGAGCACCTTGAAAGCCCATTTGCAGACATGACTAACCTAGGTGGCCGCCCAGCAGGCGCGATCACAGCGGCATGCTTCCTGTCACGCTTTACCAAGAAGTACAACTGGGCCCATATTGATGTGGCCGGTAGTGCATGGAACAGCGGTGCCAACAAAGGCTCTACGGGTCGCCCTGTACCTTTGTTAACTCAGTTCCTGATCAACCGTGCAGGCGTTGAGCAAGGCGAATAATCGATAGCGTTCGAAATAAAGAAAGGTGAAACAGTAATGTTTCACCTTTTTTATTGCCCAATGAAAACTGGGTTTAACCCAATGCTCATCAATAAGGAAGTGTTCGATTCTCGCTGAGCAATCGCCCCTTTATACTGATGGGGATAACGCCGCCCTAGCGTTTATCGGCTTTTTTAACAAAGTCTCTCGCACTTTGCTTGTTTAGGCTGCGTCGATTGGCTTGTTTATCTCTGGGGGCACGTTTACGCGTCGCCGTCTCGCTGGCCGGTTTATCGGTCACCATGAACCCCGCTAACGGCTCAGGTACTAATACCCGCTGTGTTAGCGCGGCGATCGCCTCCAGATAACTCTGTTCACTGTGGCAAATTAACGATATCGCTAACCCCGACTCGCCAGCGCGCGCAGTGCGTCCGATACGGTGCACATAAACTGGGGCACTCGTGGGCAGATCCAGATTTATCACCACAGGTAAGGCCTCAACATGAATGCCGCGAGACAAGAGATCTGTAGTCACTAACACCCGCACCCGCTGCGCTTTAAAATCGGCCAAGGCTTGCTCGCGCGCTTGCTGATTTTTATCACCGTGCAATGCAGTGGCATCGATTCCCGCTTTGAGCAGCTTTTTGAGTAATTTGTCAGTGTCATCACGACCATTAACAAACACCAATACCTGGGGCCATGACGATTGATTCAACAAGGCAATTAAGGCCCTAGCTTTATCCCCCTTATTGATTAAGTAAACGCGCTCAGTGACGTCGTTAGCAGCAGCGCGCTCAGGCAATACCTTAATATGTTGCGGCTGGAATAACAGTTTGTCTGTTTGCACCGTTAAATTGGCCGCCATAGTAGCGGAAAACAGCAAGGTCTGGCGACGCGCGGGCATATAGGTCATCATGCGCTCAACATCGGGCCAGAAGCCCATCTCCATCAGCCTGTCGGCCTCATCCAGCACTAACTGCTTGAGCCCCTCAAGCTGCAACGCTTGTTGCTGCAACAGTGCTAGCAGCCGACCGGGAGTAGCTACCACCAGCTGTGGACAGGTAACTAATTCAGCGCGCTGCGCTTCAATATCAATGCCGCCGCACAATACGCTGACCTTAATGCCAAGCCCTAGGGCCACTGGTTGCAAAGCTGTGGCGACTTGCTGTGCCAACTCCCTTGTCGGCACTATCACCACCCCTTGCACATAACCGGCTGACACGTCGATGTTTTGCAGCAGTGGCAGGCCAAAGGCATAGGTTTTGCCACTGCCGGTTTGGGCCAGCGCAATTAAATCGCGCCCGGCCAAAATAACGGGCACCGCCAACTGCTGTATCGGCGTTGGGGTGGTGAGTTCGTGAGGCAAATTGTCGATGATTGCGGCGGTTAGCTTAAGGTTAGCGAACGTCATGATGAAAACACTAAAAGAAACAGACACGCAGTTTACCACTGTTAACCACACATTACGTCGCTAGGCGGATCAGACATTGTCACCCGTCCTTTGGGATATAAGATGGCTATGCCAAACTGCTATCAAAACTGCTATCAAATACGCTTATCGCGAAAAGAACTGTTAGAAAAGCGCTTCTATCTGCTTTTTGCTCCCCCGCCCATCAATTAATAGCATCTCAATCGCCCTAGATGGACGCATTGGCTAGCATCTAGAGGGCTAAATTGTTAGGGTGGCCCTAATTTAAATTTGATTGTCCCAAAGCTGTATTAAAGGAATGCCCTATGCCGCGTTTTATCTTGCCACTACTGGCCCTGTTACTGGTCACGTTTGCTCCTCAACTCGTCGCTGCAGTTGACACCCAGCCCACAGCAACAACAGATGTTGTGGCTCACTCAGACCTAGACCTATTAGACAGACCACTGATTGAGCGTTATATCTTGGATGAACTCAAAGCCCTAAGAATGGAGCAGCAAGATTTAGAGCGCCGGATGACGGTAGATATTACCGACCGAGAACTGGCGGTGGCTGATAAATCACTCAATTACGCCAACGTCACCGTGACCTACTTCTTCTATATCATCGCTGGTGTCGCCTCACTCATCGCCTTTATTGGCTGGCAATCACTGCGAGAAATTAAGACCAATACCGCCAAACTCGCCGCCGAACAGCTACAGAAAATCACCGAACAATATGAGAATAAGTTTAAGGATCTTGAGCGCGACCTTAAACGCAAAAGTCATATCATCACTAAGAATAATCGTGAAATCGAAATCATCAACGAGATCCATACTCTATGGCTGCATGCACAGAGTGCACAAACACCTGAACAGAAGATCTCTGTCTACAATGAGATCTTAAGTATTCGTCCTGGTGATTTAGAAGCCGTGACCTACAAAGCCGATGCCGCCATGGAGATGCGCGAGTTCAACTGGGCATTAAGCCTATGTAACCGCGTACTTGAGGTCGATGGTGCCAATGCCCATGCTCTGTACCAACGCGCCTGTGCATTTGCCTGCTTAAGACAAGAAGACCGCGCCCTATCAGACTTAGAGCAAGCCATTGAAAACAGTGCTTCATTTAAGGAAGTGGCCGCCAACGAAGCCGACTTTGCCAACCTAAGAGATAACCCTAAATTTGATGTATTAATATCATCAAGTGAGTCCTAGTATCGACTGTTACCTTTGAATGAAGGTTGGTCATTTTTAACATTTGGCTTGGAAGCGGCTATTTTGAAGGTCGCACCTTCATTGCTACTTAACGCCTGTCGGGCGGGTGCAGTGCATGGAAGCACCAATGTCGTGATCACAGGGATGTGAGGGAACGACGAATATGCAAACACTCTTTTGGCTCGCCGAGATTCCATCCATGGAGGCTCCACGGCGACATCCTGTCGCCAAGGGCCAAAACCGTGTTTACACTGAGTATCTAACGTCTCTTCGATTTAACTCTATTGTGGGCGATTGAGAAGGAATCTTTGGCCTAATTTGTATTTACAGGTGATTTGAAAGTCGAACCTTCGTGGCAATTTATCGCCTGCCCGGCGGGGGATGTGCAGATACTGCTTCGGGACGCTGTACGCCATCCATGGCCGCTTAACGAAAACATCCATGTTTTCGATACCCTCTGCCGCATCTACACTGGGTTATTAACTCTCTTCGATTTAGCTTCATTGAGTGGCATCGATACAAGCTACTATTTTTACTGAAAAAATTGCAATAAAATGTGACACAGCTTGTTGAATACTCGCTATAAAATAGATTAAAGTATCACCAATCAAGGACAGAGCTAGGCCAACTCGACTCAAACATCGACCACGCCATTCAGGGAATGAAAAAGCCAACCACCATGCGCCAATCAAATCCCTTAAAAGTTTACTCTGCCCCCATTTATTTACATGCTTGGTCTCCTACCTTACAAGGTAGCGTACCTTGCTAGGTCTCACTAATATCCAAAGGCTCATTCTTATCGTCGATGAAAACGCTTCTTGAGAAATTCAATTGGCCTATTCAAGCTAGAGCTAATGTCACATTTGATATTGAGTCACAAGAAACAGTTGATAGAGAAAATAATGGTAATTGGTGGTATCACTACAAATAACACTAACAAGGCGTTAGCATTTTTTTGAATAGTCACTCTAAAGGAGTTGTATGAATAGTTTTGAGAAAGTTTTTTTCAAAAGTAAAGTTATTGGTAAACTTTCTTCTAGCAATTTAAATGAACTAAAATCCACGTTACAGAACATTGAAAGTGGTAAAAATAAGCTAAGATCAAAAATAACTTTGGCGACTAAAGCTCTCAAATCTGCCGAATCGGAACTTAATTGGATTAATTGGTTACCAATAAAATTTTTGTTTAAAGAAAAAATAATACTTAAAGAGAAAAATATTCTTATTTTTAAAGCAGAACTAGATACTCTGAAATCAGAATACGAAAAACATCAACTTGGCTTAGATATATCATTAACTGATCGGCTTGAGGCTGCTTTTGGAGCTCTTGATGATAAATTCTCAGAAATTATGTCAACGCAGAAAGTATGGGATGTAACAACATCACAGAGAATTGATAGAGTAATAGAGAGAACCACTGCAAATAATTCAATCGAGCGTAAATCTGTTGCTCTTAAAAGATCGGATAACTCAAAAATTTTATGTGATTATAAAGCTCTTTATTTTGAAAATGCTAATGGTGGTGATCTAAATATTTTTCCACAGTTCATATTTGTTGAACATAACAATGACTTTGCATTAATTGATATATTAGACATTGATATTCATTACACCCTAGTAAGTTTTATTGAGAGTGAGAGTGTACCAACAGATACTGAGGTTGTAGATCACACATGGGCTAAGGCAAATAAAAATGGTGATAGGGATAAACGCTTTGCTGATAATTATCAAATACCAGTAGTTCAGTATGGAGAGCTTCATTTTATTTCTAAATCGGGAATTAATGAGGTTTATATGTTTAGTAACCCAGAACCTGCATTTGCTTTTAAAAAAATGTTTGATGAATACAAGCAAGTATTGGCTAAGTCATAATGCTAATCGGGTAGCCAGAGGTATCTAGCCTCCAGCCTCCACGCCACCCTGCATGCGGCTCCGCACACGACTAAATGGATTTAGGAGGTAGGGCGAAGCAGGATGCCAGAGCCGAGGGCGGTTCATTTAGAACACCTAATTCATTTTCTGATTAGGTGTTCTAAATGAACTGCGATCCATCCATCTCTCAGTGAATATAATCCTGCTTTCTTCAGACACTCATTGCTCAGCGCTTGCTGTATTCCTGGTGTTTTAGATCTACGCTAAGCGCCTTTACTTGTGATCCCATAAGGTTAAATCGAAGAGACAGATAATCCAGTGTAAACACATTTTTGACCTTCCGAGGCATGGATGCCGAGGTAGAGCTCACAGGGAAGTGCTCGTAGCGTGTCACAAATGTGTTTGCACATAAGCCCACCGCAGGTGATAGATAACAGTGAAGGTACGACCTTCAAACACACTAAATCAATAACAAAGCCGCCAAAACTTCCCACAGGGTTAAATCGAAGAGAGCTAATAACCCTGTGCAGATGCGGCTGCGGACGTTGATGGCAGGGATGCCATCGTCGAGCCTCCACGGACGGATTTAAGGCGTGGAGCAGAAGTATCTGCACATTCCCCGCCGGACAGGCGATTGATAACAATGAAGGCTAACGCAACAGTTGGCTAGCTAAACCTCCCAAAAGGCCTTGGCCTACAAAACCCCAATATTACCCAATTTGTTATTCGACAAATCCCCTCCCCCTATGGTTTAACACCCCACTTTTAGTGTAAAATCTCCCCCTTTCGTCAATCATTCAGTCAGACTCAGCCGACATAGAGCCAGATAATGCCTAACGCCTTGTTTTACCTGATGCCAGAAACAGCCTCTGTGGCAGAGCAATCAGCCGCACAAACCACTGCATCGGCAACGGATGACGTTTACCGTTTGGCGTGCCAACTTGCCGAAACCGCCTATAAAGCGCAGCAGTTGGTGTATGTTCACTGTAATGACCAACAACAGAGCTACGCCATTGACGAAATTTTATGGCAATTTGAACCCACAGCATTTGTGCCCCATAACTTAAAAGGTGAAGGGCCAACGGGCGGCGCGCCAGTGGAAATTGGCTTTGATAAGCTCGGCCCCAATAAAAATCGTCATCTTCTGATTAATCTTGCAGACCAAGCGCCGCAATTTGCGGTAAACTTTGGCCAGATTATCGACTTCGTTGCTAACGATGCAGCCATGAAAGCGACCGCCCGCGATCGTTATCGTCAGTATCGCGAGTTAGGGATCGCCCTAACGACCCAACAACCAATTAATTAGTTTGAGAAGCACACGCTCCTATGGAAAAGACATACAACCCGCAGTCAATCGAACAAAGCCTCTACCAAGACTGGGAAGAGAAAGGTTACTTTAAGCCGCACGGCGATGAGTCAAAGGGCAACTATTGCATCATGATCCCGCCACCAAATGTGACGGGTAGCCTGCACATGGGTCATGCCTTCCAAGACACCATCATGGATACGTTAACCCGTTACCAGCGCATGAAGGGTAAAAACACCCTTTGGCAGGTGGGTACCGACCATGCAGGTATTGCCACCCAGATGCTGGTTGAGCGCAAAGTGGAAGCCGAAGAGGGTAAGAGCCGTCACGATTTAGGTCGCGATGCCTTTATCGAGCGTATCTGGGATTGGAAAAACCAGTCCGGTGGCACCATCACTAAGCAGCTACGTCGCCTTGGCGCATCGGTTGATTGGGATCGTGAGCGTTTCACCATGGACGAAGGGATGTCTGAAGCGGTACAAGAGGTGTTTGTTCGTCTGTATGAAGATGAGCTCATCTACCGTGGTAAGCGCCTCGTTAACTGGGATCCAAAATTACACACTGCAATCTCTGATCTCGAAGTTGAGAACAAAGAGAAGCAAGGTAGCATGTGGCATTTCCGCTACCCACTTGCCGATGGCGCACTGACCGCTGACGGTAAAGATTACCTTGAAGTGGCCACCACGCGCCCTGAAACCATGTTAGGTGACAGTGCAGTTGCGGTGCATCCAGATGATGAGCGTTATCAATCACTTATTGGCAAGTTTATCATTCTACCTATCGTTAACCGTCGCATCCCGGTTGTGGCCGACGATTATGTGGATATGGAGTTTGGTACAGGTTGTGTGAAGATCACCCCAGCCCACGACTTTAACGACTATGAAGTGGGTAAGCGCCATGCGCTACCTATGTTCAACATCTTAACGATTGATGCGGCGATTCGCTCGACGGCTGAAGTGGTTAACACCGACGGTACCGCCAACAACGAGTTAGATAACAGCCTGCCTGAGCGTTATGCCGGCCTTGACCGTTTTAAAGCCCGTAGCGCCATCGTTGAAGAGTTTGAAACCTTAGGCTTGCTGGGCAAAATTGACCCACACGGATTAAAAGTGCCTTATGGCGACCGCTCTGGTGTAGTGATTGAGCCACTACTGACCGACCAATGGTATGTGGCTGTAGCGCCAATGGCAAAAACCGCCATGGAAGCCGTTGATAACGGTGATATCAAATTTGTACCGCAGCAGTATGAGAACATGTACAACTCTTGGATGCGTGACATTCAAGATTGGTGTATCTCTCGCCAGCTATGGTGGGGACACCGTATTCCTGCTTGGTATGACGAAGCGGGTAAAGTGTATGTGGGCCGCGACGAAGCCGAAGTACGTGCTAAGCACGGCTTAGCCGATACCGTAGTGCTACGCCAAGACCCTGATGTACTGGACACTTGGTTCAGCTCAGCCTTATGGACCTTCTCGACCTTAGGCTGGCCAGAAGACACGCAGGCGCTTAAAACCTTCCATCCAACCGACGTGTTGGTGACAGGTTTTGACATCATCTTCTTCTGGGTGGCGCGCATGATCATGATGACCATGCACTTCATTAAAGATGAAAATGGCAAACCACAAGTGCCGTTTAAGACGGTTTATGTGACTGGCCTTATCCGCGATGAAGCGGGTAACAAGATGTCTAAGTCTAAGGGTAACGTGCTCGATCCACTGGATATGATTGACGGTATCGACCTTGAAACCTTAGTTGAGAAGCGCACCGGCAACATGATGCAGCCTCAACTAGCCGCAAAGATTGAAAAGAGCACCCGTAAAGAGTTTAGCGATGGCATCGAAGCTCACGGTACTGATGCACTGCGTTTCACCTTGGCATCAATGGCCTCTACTGGCCGTGATATCAACTGGGACATGAAGCGTCTCGACGGTTACCGCAGCTTCTGTAACAAGATCTGGAACGCATCGCGCTACGTGTTAATGAACACAGAAGTGCAATCGGATGCTGACAGCGATGCAGCAGGCGAGCCGCTAGATTGCGGCCAGCATGGCGGCGAAATGGAGTTGTCATTAGCCGATCGCTGGATTATCGGGCTGTTTAATCAAACTGTTAAGACCTACGACGAGCACATGGAAAGTTACCGCTTCGATCTTGCGGCAAACACCATCTATGAGTTCACTTGGAACCAGTTCTGTGACTGGTACTTAGAGCTCACTAAGCCTGTAATGCAAAGCGGCACTGACGCGCAGCTTCGTGGTACTCGCCATACCTTGGTGACGATTCTTGAAGCGATGCAGCGTCTAATGCACCCAATGATGCCATACCTCACTGAGACTATCTGGCAGCGCGTTAAGCCACTAGCAGGCGTTGAAGGTGACACCTTGATGTTGGCAGCGTTCCCTGAGTATCAGGCGGACAAAGTCGATGCGGTTGCGATGGAAGATCTTGAGTGGGTTAAGCAAGTGATCACTGCGGTACGTAACATCCGCGCTGAGCTAAACATCGCCCCAAGCAAGCCGCTTAATGCACTACTACGTGGTGTGAGCGAGCGCGACAAGGCCCGAATCGAGACTAACCAAGCCTTCTTTAAGACCTTGGCTAAACTTGAAAGCATGACCATTCTTGGCGACGACGACACCGCACCTATGTCAACCACTCAGTTGATTGGTGACATGGAGCTACTGATCCCAATGGCGGGTCTTATCGATGTGGCGGCAGAGATGGCGCGTATCGACAAGCAGCTTGAGAAACTGGCTGGCGAGTTTAAGCGTATCGAAGGTAAGCTGTCTAACCAAGGTTTCGTGGCGAAAGCCCCTGCTGCCGTGATTGAAAAAGAGCGCGCTAAGCAAGCGGAATACCAGCGTGATATGGACAAGCTCACCGAGCAAAAAACTGAGCTTGCCAAGCTAGAAGGTTAACCCTAAACAGCTAGCGACTCAGCGATACGATTAAAAAGCAAAACTTAGGTTTTGCTTTTTTTATGCCTAATTGACGGCCAATGGACTGTCTACAGCAAGAGATACAACACAGTTAGCAAAGTAAAGGGCTGTTTAGGGTACGTTTATTGTTCCGAGTTCAGGTTATATTAGCCATAATGAAATAAATACTGGCCATCGCCGTTCTATTAGTGCTAATCACGTATCAGTGTTACTTGCACAACGCTGTGATGAGTATCAATTAGACAAAGAGGTTGTTGTGGGCAACAAAAGTATCAATAAACGGTTAGCACTGATTTTCGCTTTGATGATTTCGGCAGTAAACACTGCTTGGGCTCAAGGGGTGACGATCACCAATAGTGACGGTGATGCGATGACAGGTATGGTGGTCTATTTACATGGCGCATCAAGCCATCAACCCAATGATAACGCCATAAGAGAGCCAATCGAAATCCACCAAAATAATAAGCAGTTCACGCCCTATATCACCGTGATTCAAAAAGGTTATGAACTACAATTTGTGAATGATGACGATATCACCCATCATATCTACTCCGCTTCTGGGCCAAAACGCTTTTCGTTCAAGCTGCGTAAGGACAATGCCCAACAAGCGATGTTGTTTGACCAAGTGGGCCATATCTCCATGGGCTGTAACATTCATGACTGGATGAGTGGTCATCTATTAGTGGTAGATACCCCCTACTTTGGTGTGACCGACACTAACGGATTTATCGACTTTGAGTCGGTGCCCCCGGGGCAATATCAAGTGGTGATTTGGCATCCGCAACTGCTCAGCCAAGACAACCTTGTCACCGTTGAGAGTCAATGGCCTTTGGCACAAGCATTAACCATTACGGTCGATGCCCCGATGGCTGACATACCGTCACAGCAGAGTTTAGACGATTTTGAATTTTTGGAAGGATATTAATTTTCGATATGTTTAATCGAATACAAACCAGGATATTCGCTTTTTTCATGCTGTTATTGATTGCCGTACAGGCGATCTCTTTTGCTATCACTTTCTACGCTAACAACCGACTCCAACAGCAGCAATTGGGCAACCAATTGTCGATTGCGGAGCTGGTGTTTAAGTCTGAATACAATAACCGTAACTACTACCTGTCTGCCTTTGCCGAAACCGCCGCAAAAGACTTTGGCCTTAAAGAGGTGTTTATTGATGATGACCGTCGCAGCTTTCTCGTTGCTCTCAATAATCATCGCAAGCGTATTAATGCCGATCTGGCGATTGCCGTTGATAAAGAGGGTGAGATCATTGGCGAGCTACTGTTAACCATTGATGGCGTTAACCAAGGCAAGGTAAAAGTGGGACCAGAGCAAGGCGATCTATTTCGTTCGCCATTAGGGTCTGAATTTGATAACAATAACCCACTGTACTTATTAGGTGATCATGTCTATCAATTAAAGTTTGCGCCCATCACCAGTGGCGCTGCCAACATTATCGGTTGGATAGGCTTTGGCTACATTATCGGTGACTCTCTGACCCTGTCCTTGTCACAACAAACCGGACTCAACACAGGTTTTGTACTGAGTGACGACAAGCAAAACCAGCAAATTATTAGCTTGTCTGGCAGTGAGTTATCCAGCGATGACGAACAAGTTCTGGCTAACTTCATTCAGCGCAGCCAACGCAATGAAGAGTATTTGTTGTGGCAATCATTCGTAGGCGATGTTCAGGGTAAACAATTACATGCCTTTATGTATTTAAGCCGCCAAGATGCACTCGCGTCATCGCAAAAACAGTGGCTGCAACAACTCATATTGATTCTGTTAATGCTGCCATTGTCGTTAATGGTTGCCTATGTCATCGCACGCGGGGTCACCAGACCGATAACCCAATTGATCACTCAGGCGCGCTTTATTGCGAAAGGTAACTATCATTCCAAGGTTGAGGTTGGCTCAAGTACAGAGATGCAGGCGTTGGCCCAAGAGTTCACTGAGATGCAGCAGGCGATATTGAGTCGCGAAAACAAAATAGCGTTTCAGGCTTATCACGACCCACTTACCAATCTTGGCAATAAAAATGAGTTAATCCGAGTAACGCAAAGCTGGTTTGAGCAAAAATCGCCGCTGGCGTTGTGTCAAATTAATATTCGCCGCATGACAGAAGTTAACGGCACCTTAGGCCATGAAGTGGGCGATAAGGTGATAGAAGAGGTAGGCCGCCGTCTATGCAGCTTTAGTCATATTGATTTAGTCTGTCGTCTTAATGGTGATGAGTTTGTGGTGGCTATTGAGCATTCAGAGCCCAAAGCGTTACGGCAGTTAATTGGCCAAATTCAGCAATCGATTGAAGCGGAATATTGTTATCAAGATATCTCACTGCACTTGCAGGTGACTATTGGGCTCAGTTATGTCCACTATCCTAGCGATTTGGAGACACTGTTAAGACAAGCTGACACAGCGCTGCAATATGCAAAGAAAAACCGTTTAGATATTCAAGTTTATCACCAGAAAATAGACGTTAATAGTGTCGACCGCTTACAGCTGATTAATGAACTAAAACCGGCCATTGCCAATGATGAGTTGGTACTTTTTTACCAACCTAAACTCGACCTGGCACAAAATAAGGTAACACATGTGGAAGCCTTGGTCCGTTGGCAACACCCAGATAGAGGTATGATCCCACCAGATACCTTTATTCCCATCGCTGAAAAAATGGGCCAGATGAATGCCTTAACCCGCTGGGTGATAAACTCGGCGCTGACACAGTATCTCGCCTGGCAAGCTCAGGGCGTCAACTTGGCCATTGCGGTAAATATCTCTGCGGAGAACTTAAAAGATGGTGAGTTTTGTGATTATGTACTGCAAGCGATTCGAGATAAAAAAGTGCCCATTGAGGCGCTCACCTTAGAGATCACTGAAGATGCCGTTGTGGCCGATCCTGACAACGCGATTAAGCAGCTATCCTTATTGAAACAACATGGGTTAAAGCTGTCGATTGATGATTACGGTACTGGCTACTCGTCGCTTGCACAACTTAAACAACTGCCAGTGGATGAGCTTAAAATTGATAAATCCTTTGTGCAGAACTTAATGGTCAATAGCGATGATCAGATCATTGTTAACTCGACCCTGCAACTGGCCCATAACTTAGGCTTGCGCGTTGTCGCTGAAGGCATTGAAAACCAAGCGACACTGAACTGGTTAACCGAGCGTGGTTGTGAAATGGGGCAAGGTTTTTACCTTTCTAAACCCATTGACGCACAAGCGCTCACGACTTGGCTGGCACAATCGCTCTACCAAGTAAACGCCAACAACACGGTGGTTGAACTCAATTAACAAGGGGCAAGGATGAGATATTGGCTATGGATGCTAAGTGTTATTGCGGCAGATGCTATCGCTGCCGAACATAAGTTTAGCGGTATTGTTGATATTAGAGCCAGTTACACCGATGGCATTGACACTTATGTAGATGGAGGCTTAGGCAAGTTTCGATTTGATCAGGGTAGCCATCTCTCTATTGCACAAGCGGGTGTCAGCTATGAGTTAGACTGGGACAACCCGTTATCTGCTCAGATAACGGCGAACGGCTATCTAGATGGAGTAAATGATAACCTCGGCATCACAGAAGCTTTCATTAACTATCGAGGCCTGCCCTTTGAAAATGGCCTGCGACTGCAAGCTAAGTTTGGCCTGATGTACCCCAATATCTCTTTGGAAAACATTGCCACAGCATGGTCGTCACCCTATACCTTAAGTTACTCGGCAATCAACAGTTGGTTAGGGGAAGAGTTTCGCCATATTGGTGCTGAGTTCTCTGTCGAGCGACTCGGAAAAATAAGCAATAGTCCACATGACTTTGCATTGTCTGCCACGCTATTTCAACACAATGATACCGCAGGCGCGATGTTGGCATGGCATGGCTGGACCAATAGTTCGAGACAAACCTTGCTGCAAGAAACCTTGCCGCTGAGCAATATGCCTAGCTTACAAAACGGGACGCTCACAAAACAGGCTCAAGCATCAGATCCCTTTATTGAACTGGATAATCGCTTTGGGTATCACGCTAAGGGGCAGTGGCGCTACAAGGGAAAGGGAGAGTTGTCTATCGGTTACTACGATAATAATGCCAACACTCGAGTCGTTGAAAAGGGGCAATATGCTTGGTTAACTCGATTTATTCATATCGACAATAAATGGCACTTACCCTATAACATTCTTTTGCTAGCCCAATATATGCATGGCGATACCTTGATGCAGTCTCCTGATGGTCGCGACATTGTTGATAATCAATATCAGGCTGCCTATTTATTGCTGAGTCGACGTTGGCAGCAACACCGCCTTAGTGTGCGATTAGAGAAGTTTGATGTCACCGATAATGATGCCACTGCCGATGATAACAATAATGAGCGTGGTTATGCTGTTACCGCATCCTATCAATATAGGTTAACCAAAGGCTGGTATCTTCAAGCCGAATACAATCGTATAGATTCAATACGTGCAGCCCGTGTTGAACAAGGCTTGCCCTATGATTTGATTGAGCAGCAGTGGCAACTGGCCAGCCGGTGGTACTTTTAGTCGCCAGATGCTAGCGTGGTGAGAGCTCCCTAGGTGCCTTTCAGCTTAAGGTTTCGCTCAAAAAAATACCTGCATTTGGCAGGTATTTTTTTAATGTAAAACCGCAGTGATACCAATCAGTATAAGAAAGCGTTCGACTCTGCATGTTTAGCGCATAGCCATCACACCTTTATACTGATTGCTATTAGTTTTGCTTTCTTACAAATTGAGATTTCAGCATCATCTGGCCATTGCCATCCACTTTACAGTCGATATCGTGGTCAGCGTCAACAAACCGATTAATCACCGCTTTAGTGCCGACTTTAAGCACAAGTGAAGAGCCTTTCACTTTAAGATCTTTAATGAGCGTGACTTTATCGCCTTCAGCCAATAAGTTGCCCACGGCATCTTTCAAGATGATGACATCTGGATCAACGATCTCTTCATTTGGGTTCCACTCATTCGCGCATTCAGGACAGATCAATAAAGTGCCGTCTGAATAGGCATAAGGAGACTCACATTTTGGGCATGGTGGGATAGTATCGCTCATCACAAACTCTCTTTAATTTACAAAATAGTCGACCCCAACTATCTGGTCGAAAAATATTAGTTCTAGGTACTAAGCTAAACGCCGACCAGAAATGATAATGGCATTATAATAAAATTATCATAATACGGCTAGCCAACATTATCCGCTAAACCTAAAAACCTTAGCCTTTAACTTTTGGATTGTGAGTTGGCTTCTGTTGACCATAGCTCACATCATGCTGTTCTAGGTATCCTCTGATCAACTGACGCACCACTTGGGAGGGGGTAAGATCTTGCGAGGCACACAATTGCTCAAACGCTTGTTTTTTACTCGGGTCCATTAGTACCGTGAATCGGGCTGTTTTATTTTCCATCTTCATACCTAGGCTAAAATCATTATCATTTGATTATAATCAATCGAGCATCCATTGCCTATGATTACGCTAAGCAATCAACAAAATAGGCTGCGGTATTGCCCGCAGCCTACTTAATTAACATGTCAACGATTAACCTAATGCGCTAATAACATTGTTATACCAATTAGTATTACACCTTATAGTGAGCGATATCCGCCTCCATCGATTCGGCTAATTTGGCCAGATCCGCTGTCGCTGCACTGCTCTGCTGTGCTCCTGCCGCCGTTTGATCAGAGATATCACTGATATTGGTGATGTTAATATTAATCTCTTCGGTGACTGAGCTTTGCTCCTCAGACGCCGTGGCGATTTGCGCGTTCAGGGCATTGATCTGCTCAATGCTGTCCATGATCTGCACCAAGGCGTTGCGTACCGATTGCGATTTGTCGACACTGAGTTTCACCTGCTCGGTACCACTTTGCATCATCTGCATCGAACTTTGGGCGCCATGTTGCAGCCGCTGGATCATCTTCTGGATCTCTTCAGTAGAGTCTTGCGTGCGCTTAGCAAGCGAGCGCACCTCATCGGCTACCACAGCAAAACCTCGACCCTGTTCACCCGCCCTTGCCGCTTCAATCGCGGCATTCAGTGCCAGTAAGTTAGTCTGTTCTGAAATCCCTTGAATCACATCAACCACAGTGCCAATTTCATTGGAATGCTGCGCCAGTAGTGTCATCGCTTCGCTGGCACCATCGAGTTTTTCCGCTAAGGCTTCGATCACTGAAATACTCTCATTGACCACAACTTGCGCGCCATGAGCGGCACTATTTGCCTCCTCTGATGCTGTTGCCGCCGCCGCTGCACTTTGAGCAACCTCGCGCACGGTTGCGGTAAATTCGTGGATAGCGGTGGCAATTAACTGGGTTTGTTGCTGCTGATCAAGCACATTGCGTTGGGTCTGTGTTGAGACCACTGCATTCTCTTCGGCAGAACTGGCAAGGCGTGATGTTGATTGATGGGTATTATTAACGGCTTGCTGAAAACCGCGGGTGATCCGATTGACATAATCCGCAATATGAGAAAACTCATCATTCCCATCAAGCGCTATCCGCTTGGTTAAGTTACCAGAGGCAATCTCTATTGCAGTGCTTTCTAATTGCGTCACAGAATCACTGACCCGACGAATGATTAAGGTCGAGCTGAAGATAATCACCAACATGCTAATCCCCGAGAAGATAGCGACCAGTACGATGTAAACAGAGACATTACTTTGTGACAGCTCAAAACTCTGCTTCGCCTCATCAATCTGCAAGTCTAAAAAGGATTGTGCCTGCGCGGTAATATCTTTAAATAGGGGGTTAATTTGGGTTAACAATAGTTGGTTTGAGAGGCTGTAGTCACCCGCTCTGAGTGCCTGCAACGCAGGCTTAAAGCCATCCTCTGTGACTTTATCGAGCAAGTTCACCAACTGGTTGACTTGCTGACGCTCATCGTCATCTAAATCTGAGCTTAATATCTCATTGTCGACGATACTATGCAGCAGCTGGATTGAGGCCTCGGTAGCATCGATATGAAATGACAACGGATGATTGTGCATATCGGCAAACTGACTATTGGGATCATGCTGAAACCCAAGCAATAAGCCACTGCGCGCTTTTTCGAGCTCGTTTAGCACTTTGCCGGCCCGAATGCTGTGCTGCATCCCCTCCTGGTAAAGCTCACCGATGGAGTCTCCGGCGTCTTGCATACCAGATATCCCTTTATACCCTAAAAAGATAAGCGCTATAACCACCAAAAATACATTCAGCTTAAGCTGAAAACGCACCGACTTTATCCGCTCAAAAAAAACCATCTCTGGGTCGTTTCCTTGCCCTATCTTTTCCTGTTCAAACTGAGTGTGAGTGGCGGACATGACATATTCCCTTACTGAAGTTAATGTTACAGAGTCAAAATTAACTCCTTAGTTAACCATAGTGCCAGTGAACAATAATACCTACATAGTAGTAGATCACATTTGTTAAAACCCTAATGTTCATTGATCGAAATCAAATCACTCTACGCGTGAGTCTAAAGATTAAATTTCACATTAATATTTACCTTAACCACAGCGTCAAAATAACCGAAAACGTCAAAATCTCGCCTTAACCTTTGTTTTAATTAGTTATTTAACTCTATTGTTTGCATTAAGCCTGAAACGTCATCACAATGTAGCAAAATCATTAATGGATGTTAAAAATGAAGCAGTGGTTGATCCCAAGCTGTCTGATATTAGGTTTAGTGGGCTGCGGTGGCGGTTCTGATGACGGCGATAATAGCGGTGATAACGGCAATGGTGGCAACATTACGCCGCCTTTAGCACAGGCGCCTACTGTCGCCCTAGGGCCAGATCTGCAAGCATGGAATCATCAAGTGCAAACACTGACCGCCCAAGTTACCGTCTACAACGAGGGCGTAACCCAGTATCAGTGGCAACAGCTTAATGGCCCCAGCGTACAACTGACTGGTACCGACAGTGCGTCGGTTACGGTAGATGCCAATAGCCTAGTACAAGATGCCGATATAACCCTGTCACTCACGGTGACCGATGGCGCAGGAAAAAGCAGCGAAGATCAACTGACCCTTAGCCTTAAAGATCAAATTAGTGCCGCGTCCCGTGTTGGAGATGCCAGTTTGATCACAGGGTTAGAAACCAAAGTGATAGATCGCGCACTCAAGCTTATTAACAGCTATCGACAAGAGCACAGCGCCTTTCTTAAGACTATCTACCAAGATAATGTGGTGCGCTACGATTCTGGTCAGCACTCACAAATGATCCAGATGAGCCTTGGCGCTAATGGCTATCCAAGCAGTAAGAGTTTTGAACTGATCAGAGGTAATGGTGGACGACTCTTCGCTGCCGCCAGTGAGATCAACACTCAGCGCAATGCCGCCTTTGGCAGTGACATTATCTCAGGCATGCACAACGGCAATAACCTCGACTTTGAACCGAGCATGAAGCAGCTATTAGGTTGGTTAGCCAATCAAGATGCGACCACTCTTGCTCAAGAAAAACAGATCAGGCTATTTTTGATAAGCGACTGGAGCAGCAGCCGCATCAGCGCATGGTTAACCACGCAATTTCCTAACTGGCAAGTTAGCCGTTGTAACGTTGAAGCGCAGCTGAGTAGTTGTCTTGCTGAGGCTGAACTGGTGGTCACTGGGTCTACAGAAACCTTTAATGACGCCTTAGTGGCTGAAAATCTTGCTACATTGCAACACAATAAGACCCCGCTGCTCTATATGCATATGCACAGCTGGAACAGTGTACCGCTGACCCAAACCGTACTAGGTGCAATGGGCTTTTCTATGCAAGGCCCTGGCGGCCCAGGAAACTTTTTCGGTGCCGATAAAGCCGACTGGTCAAGTTATGCTGCCATGTTCGATGCTAAGCCTTCACTGACTAATGAGCAGATCTGGCTGAGCCTATTTAAAGATGAGACGCCGCCGTTTAACTTAGCGAACTGCGCCACCGATTGCGACGCTAACTTTAAGGATAAGTACCGCGCAGGCCTTAATCAGATCCGGGCAAGCATCATGGGGTTTGATAGCGCCAAGCGCGATATCTTCGCTCTCAGCGACCATCAGTTGTATAAGTATCTCATCCTGCTCGGCGACAGCTACCGCCAGGAGATTAGCTATCCGATGGATGTGGCGACCACACCAACAATGGAATACCTAAAAGCCTTCTATGCCGACCATACTGTGTATAACACTCGTGATATCAACGCTGTACCTAAAGACTTAGGTAATTTTAGCCGCACTGACTTTAGCCACATTACCCCAAGTGATAAGCGAATTAACCTTGTGAGTAAACAAGGTTTTAGATCCGCAGGCGTCTATGGGATCCCTGGGCAAACCTTAACCATCACGCGTAGCGACAACAGCGCATTACGCACTTGGGTGTTTATTAATACCCAGCGTTCAGGCTCGACCCATGAATTTGCCAGTAATGGCTACAACCGCGCCAAGTTTTTACAGTCCACCCATATCGAAATAAAACCAGGTGAAACCATCAAACTCACCTCACCTTACGGTGGACCACTACAGGTAAAGTTTAGCGCCAATGACCTACCTGTGACCTTGGATGTTAGCCATATAGGTCAACACCCATACTGGCGCGAAGGCATGGATGGCAGTGCCTTTATGCAAGCGTTAGAAAAAGGTAACTACGATTGGGCCGAGCTCGCCACCGCCCACTTTGAGGTGCACTCTCGCCTCGATAAGATGAAAAAAACCATGAGCCACGAGCCACTTTGGGATACCCCAGAAAAAATGGCGCAGGCAATCATGACTCATGTGCACAACTACCCACATCTATTGGCAGGTTTTAAAGGACCATTGATTGATGAAGTCAGTGAGATCACTGACTTTGCAACCCTTAATGGCTGGCAAATAGATAACCTAGATATGGTTAAACACATGAATGCCGATCAACCTACTTGTGGTTCGGGTTGCTCGGGGAATCCCTATGATGCCAGTTGGTCATTCAGCCCTACAGGTCATGGCGATATCCATGAGCTAGGCCATGGTTTAGAGAAGGGCCGTCTGCGTTTCGATGGCCACGAAGGACATGCGTCCACCAACCCTTACTCCTATTACACCAAGTCACGGGCTTACAAGGAGAGCGGCAAGCTGCCGTCATGCCAAGGTCTATCGATCCAAGATGAGTTTGATGTACTGCAAGCGAGCCAAAATCAAGCCGACCCTTTTGCTTACATGCAGGCCGCCAAACTGACCAGCTGGTCAAACGGCATGGCCACCATGCTGCAAACCATGGTGGCGGCGCAGAAACTGGGCGCACTGCAAAATGGCTGGCACCTGCTTGCACGAGTGCACATTTTACTGCGTGAATTTGAACGGGCGAAAGCCGATGACGCCACTTGGATCGCCAAACGGGCAAGCATTGGGTTTGACAGTTTTAGTTTACAGAGCGCTAAAAACATCAGTAACAATGACTTTTTGATGATTGCCATGAGTTATTCTACCCATCTGGACTATCGTGACTTCTATCAGATGTGGGGGCTAGCCACCACTGATGCAGCTAAAGCCCAAGTTGCGAGCTTTGGCTACCCCTTAGTGCCTAAGTCTGTTTATGTGTATGCCCCAGGTGACTACTGTTATGGCCTAGATCTACAAGCTGTACCCGTTGATGGTACGCAAGCTTGGCCGTTATAGCCCAATAGCGACAATCTAAAGCCACTAAAAAGAGCGCCGATGGCGCTCTTTTTTTATTACCAGCACCGCAACCCCCCCGCTCGTTACAATCACTTTGGTTTTTAGCTTCAAATTTAGGTAAAGTGTGCTCTGCAATCACAAGCGATTATCGCAAGATCAACATCATTGCGAATAAAACAACAATAAAATAAGAGTAAAAGGAAGGGTATGAGCGACTCCAAAGATGCTTACGCAGACAATGATCTGCGTGAAGTTAAGCAGCTGGGTATGTGGGCCTCCATTGCCAGCTTAAGTTATATATTCTGGATAGTCGGCGGCATGGAGCTGGTTGAGCGTATCGCTTACTACGGCGTCAAAGCCAGTGCGGGGCTTTATGCCAAGGCACCAGTTTCCGAAGGTGGCTTAGGGATCAGCCTGCACGACTACGGTGTGATCATCTCAATTTGGGCTTTAATGCAAACCTTTATCCCTGTGTTTACTGGCGGTATCTCAGACCGCGTCGGTTACAAGGAAACCATTTTTGCCTCCACCATCATCAAGATCTCAGGCTATTTAGTGATGGCCTTTTTCCCCAACTTCTGGGGATTCCTGTTTGGCGCAATATTGCTCGCAGGGGGAACGGGGATATTTAAACCCGGTATTCAAGGCACCTTGGTGCTCTCAACCGGTAGACAAAACACCTCAATGGCTTGGGGGATATTCTACCAAGTGGTCAACATAGGTGGCTTCTTAGGTCCACTGGTTGCCGTGCATATGCGCCAACTCTCTTGGGACAATGTGTTCTATGCTTGTGCGGCCATTATCTCGCTTAACTTCCTGTTCCTGCTTGCCTACAAAGAGCCAGGAAAAGAGGAGCGCATGGAGCGTAACCGCAAAATCAAAAGCGGTGAGATCACTCAACAAGCCCTGTGGAAAGACGCCTGGCATGAACTGAAAAAACCAGTGGTTATCTACTATATGTTGGTGTTTGCTGGCTTCTGGTTCCTGTTCAACTCGTTATTTGATGTTCTGCCAATTCATATCGCTGAGTGGGTCGATACTAGCGTGATAGTCACCAGCCTATTTGGCCCTGAAGGGACCTCTAATGGTGTTTTACAGTTCTGGCTGGGTCTGGACAATACTGGCACGAAAGTGATGCCAGAAGGGATGCTTAACCTCAATGCGGGGATGATCATGACCAGCTGCTTCCTTGTAGCCGCCCTGACGGCAAAGTATCGCATTACCACCGCCATGTTAGCTGGCTGCCTATTGAGCATCATTGCATTTGTATTAATTGGCGCGACCAATGCGGCGTGGATGATAGTGTTAGCGATTGTGATGTTCTCATTTGGCGAAATGATGATTAGCCCCAAGAAAAATGAGTTCATGGGGAACATTGCCCCTGAGGGCAAGAAGGCGATGTATTTGGGCTTTGTCATGCTACCGCAAGGGATAGGTTGGGGCCTTGAAGGTTACTTCGGTCCTAAGCTGTATGAGATCTATGCCTCGAAAGAGATTTTCTCTCTGGAGCTACTTGCCCAGCGAGGCATGAGTCCAAGCGATGTTGCCGCCATTCCTCAAGGGGAAGCCTTTACCACTTTGGTAAGTTATACCGGCGAGTCGGCGCAATCACTGACGACATTGCTGTATAACACCCATAATATTGGTATGGCGTGGTACATCATTGCCGCTATCGGTACCATTTCGGCTGTCGGCATATACCTCTACGGTAAATGGTTGCTAAAACTACAACGCAGTCAATAATCGATTAGGGAGCTTCGGCTCCCTTTTTAGTGCCTGCTAATTGCCTTTCGCTCAGTTTATCTTGCAGTATCGCGAAATGCTTGGCATCTTGCCTTGGTAGCGCTTTAGCGTACAACCAGCCTTGCACCGTATCTATCCCTGCCGAACGGACAAAAATCTCCTCCTCTATAGTCTCAACCCCCTCTGCAACCAAATGAAACCCTAGGCTTTTGCACAGCATACAGGTATGCCGGTATAAGATACGCCCCTTCTCGTGCTTAATATTTTCTAAGATGCTTCGGTCTAGCTTGATACCATCAATTTTGATTTTACTCAGTAAGCTAATACTGGAGTAACCAGTCCCGAAATCATCAATCACAAACGAGAAGCCATAGGCCCTTAGATTTACCATGCTCTGTTCGACACTCTGCAGATCGGAGATAAAAGCAGACTCCAACAGCTCGATATCGATACTCTGCGCATAGTCAGCCAGACATTCTACCAGCAAGTCTTGGGTGGCTTTATCCACCACACTATTTGGGTTGAGGTTAAGACTAACTCTGGGATGAAACGCTTCAGCTGCCCATTGGCGCATATCTTTCGCCAAGCGGTTAATCACAAAACTGTCGATTAAATTACCGTAACCGGCTTGATCAAAGTCTGGGATAAAATAGGGCCCAACCACCTCCCCTGACCTGTTCTTCAATCGTAATAATGCTTCATAGCTCACCACACAGCGGCTGACTAATGACACCTTAGGCTGATAGTAGAGCAGTAGTTCACCATTGAGCACCTCTTTAATGGTTTTCTCTAAGGCGACGTTAGTTTGTAAATCTTCGCTCTGACGCAGGGTATAGTTTCGCTCGGCAATTTTGTCGATATCAATTTGCAACTGAATACGTTTAATAAGGTCCTTATCAAAATTATCACCTTTGCCCTGCAAGCTGTAATGGCGCACAAACGGCAGGTAGATGGCCACACCAACGGCGATAAGCAGTAGTTGTAATAGCGGAATGGCCATACTGCCGCCAGCCACAAACCCATTTAACAATATAGGCATTATCCAGGGAAACTCATTGCCACTAAACGTTATCCACCCCGCACTCACAAGCAGATAGCCCACTAACGTGTTAACGACAGGCACAATAATGAAAGGCAATATAAGCCGCAAATTAAAGATAATAGGCAAGCCATAAATCAAAATCTCATTGATATTAAACAGCACAAACGGCAGTGATAGTTTAGCGACGTTAAGCATATTTCTATCTTTTGAGGCGATAAAAATAGCGATGAGCAATGAGTGCGTTGCACCACTACCACCAAGTAACACAAACAGATCGGTAAATTGCGACAGCGTTAAGTTAGGGGCGATTTGCTGTAACCCATTATCGATACCAAACACCAACATGTAAGCAATATCGCCATGCACTCCAAAGCACCACAAGACATGGGTAGAGATCACCCTGACAATTAGCTGACTAAATAAACCGCTGCTCTCAAGCGCCAGCTTAAAGGACTCAAACAGCTGACCCAGTAAGAAGCTACTGGCATACATCACCATGGTCACCGCAATAAAGCAGGTGATCAAAGGAAACAGTAGGTTGAGATGCAATTTAAGATAGCTACTTAGCTGAGTGCTTTTAAGAAAGTTAATCGCCTTAATCCCCATGAAGAATCGCAACAGATAAGCCACTAAAATCGGTAGGATGATCGCCCTTGCATCACCAAATAGAAACGAAAAACCTTGGGTCATCGCCATCTGTTGGTGCGAGTCAATATGTAAGGCGATTAATGAGCCAATGGAAACCGAGGCCACCGCCACCGCTGAAAGTTCAAGGTATTTCGAAAAGTGAAATGACAGTGACAATAACGCCATCAGCGGAAAGAAGTTAAATAGAATTTGGCCAAACTGACTTAACCATAAATAGCGATCACTCTGCTGCCAACTGGGTTGCCACACATCCACAATAGCTAACACCAGTGCCAGCAATGAATTGACGACAATAAAAGGAAGCAATGCAATAAAAGATTCTTTTATTGCAATGAGAAAGGCGCGCTCTAAGGTATTTCGTGCTGCAATCATATCGTCCGAAATTGTGGTGCAGTATCTAATTAACTTAGTCCAATAACGGCAAAACAGAAACTAACCTAAAGGAATTGGTATGCCGATATGCCACTTAGGCCAATGGCGAGCAACAAAGCACGATTGAGTGGCTGAGTTAGCTAAGCAAAAAAAGGGGGACCTTTAAAAGGTCCCCAAAATACTTCTATCTCAGTGGGCTACTAGCAGGGGTGAGCCCACCTTAAGAGAACTATTATTATCTAGATAATATATCTAAGTATTATCTAGTGTCCGCCTCCCATGTGGACTTTATCAACACCGTATGTTTTACCTTCGGCGTGACACGTTGCACAAGATTCTACTGGTAGGTCAGCCGTTGTAGCAGGTGAACCTTCAACATAAGAACCATTGCTTTCAAAGTGCGCAAGCGCTGAACCTTGAATGTGGCAAGAGCGGCAAGATTCTGCGATAGGTGAGATATACTCTGTTGCACTCACCTTAATTGCACGTTTGCCAGAAGTTAATCCACCATCAGCGGCAAACAATTTAGCACCTTCTTTGTGACAAGCTTGGCAGTCTGTTGCAAGCGCTGGGTAGCCAACAGTTTCCATATTCTTATCAAAGTAGATTCCGCCGCCATCCCACGAACCACTGTGGAAACGGTGAGCTACAGTAACAAGATCACGGTTACTAAAGGTTAGACCTGGTACATTGGCAAAGATTGGATCGCCATCGGCATCAACTTCACCTGTATCGTAAGCAACATCACCATGGAAAGATCCGTACCACGTATTATTATGGCAATCCATACATTGGGTGAACTCAGTCGCGCCGTGAGTCCCTTTCACATGTGTTAGGTTACCATGGCAAGTATTACACTGAGCTTCGCTCACTGTGACACGGTCAGGATCGTCCATACGAGCAATTACTGTTGCAGCAGTCGGGTCTGACAAATTGAAGTACTTGATTGGCGCGCTATTGGCTACACCAAGCTGCTCAATGTCACCATCTGTATTTGTGGTACATTTAACAACCATATCGCCTTCTGCACAGACTTGAACTTCAGCCGTCACGTAGATAGGACCCATTAAACGCGTTGCATCAAAATCTTTAGCAACAGTCAATACACCGCCAGACAAACTCACGACATCACTGATCACTGACATACCTAAACCACGAGTCGGTGTTCCATCAGCGTCAAGATTACCAATTAGCAATCCACGACGAGTACTGGTCATGTATTCACTAAAGTCAGTACCATCAGCCACTGCTGCGCCATTAAGTGTCACGTTAGCCATAACGGTCAAAGTCGATACTGCAGGGTCAGCCGTTGCTGTAACCACGGCAGAGGTAAAGTCGAAGGCAAATGCATCAGAGACCTTATCACGACCACCCACATTATGAGCAACCATTGGGCTCAAACTTCCTGCACCATGACAACCAGAACAGGCCGCATCGCTACCAGGAATGATACCGCGGTGATTCTCACCCGTGGCTAAGTCAACATTCATATGGCAAGAGAGACAAGCTTCTGCATAGATGTTGTCGTTCCACTGCGTACCGTTATCATGACAAGTGGTACATTCACTTAGCTCAGCAGGGAAGTGAACCCCAGCAAACTCATCTAATGCATCACCCACTAACAAGCCATCTTCAGCAAGTACGCCACCAGCATGGATGGTATGGATCATTGCATTCCAGTTAGCATTAAAGCCTTTTTCTGGATCATCCTGTCCACCAGCGTAAGCTGGGTTATGACAAGTAATACAGTTTTCAACTTTCTGATAGTTATGGTGTGCGCCGATATTTGCGATACGCATATCGCCTTCACCGTAACCCGTTAGCTCACTGTGACACTGAATACAGGCCGCGTTTGATACTGAGTCTTTGGTAGAAACGGCAAGCTCACCGGTTGCAGGAGTGAAATCAAGAGGAGTCGATAGTAACTTGTCACCAATACCAACACCCGTAGCATCAGTTATGTTATACGTACGAACCATGACTCTGAATAAGCTGTTTGGATCGCCGTCGGCACTGACAACAGGCGCATTACCATCATGTTCCCAAGAGCCCATATAAGTCCCTGGGTTTTCTGCGTCTTCAACTAAGGTACACGCGTCAACTTCTGCACCACCACGCGCTGTGGCTTTACCTGTTGGGGTACAGTACATGCTAGAGCCAAACTCATTGACCAATGCATTGTTAGACCACAACATTGGCGCGCCAGTATCAGTGTCGTTTGCAACCAGATTGGTGACATACAACGCCACTTTATCAAGGCCTGTAAATGGAACATCATCTCCTTTGCTATTTTTACCAGTTGCAGTGAACTTAATAGTGAAGTCATCAGCTCCAACTACTACGATATCTGCAGGTTGTAGGGTTAACATAAAGTCCGCTGCGGTGGTGACGGTATCAACAGTTGCACCCGCAGGTGCTCCTGGAGTACCAGGCGTTCCGGGTGTACCAGGGGTTCCTGGTGCACCATCTTTACCATCTTCGCCATCACTACCACATGCGCTCAAACCCATGGCACAAACCAGTGCCATGGCTAATAAGGATCTATTATTTTTTTTCATCGCCATATCCCTTTCTTGGTATTTCTGCTATTGCAGTACACCAAATATAAGGGAGATACGCTTGAATGTTATAAATTTGATTCCAACTTGTGACAACAATTTAAAGATTCATTAACAGAAATTTCAAGATGTGAAATAGTGAATTTCAATAATTGAAATCAACTTTTTGATACTAGCTGCTTGATTAACTGAATAAATAATGATCTTTGATCGTTGGAATAGCGACGGTAATCTTCGGGAGCTTCAATCAGTAAGTACTGTGGGGCCATGCTTTCACCGTGTAATCGCGCCACTTCAGCGTCGCTTAGCGGCATCACTTTAATACCGGGTAAAGAGCCACAAATAGCCGCCTCTGAGCAGCTGAGAAAGGCCAACGAGTGCATGGTGAGGATATTGCTGTACCACTCATCTCTTGATCCCACACGCTCAATATTTTTTATCTCTATACCTGATTGACGAGCGAACACCTCTAACGGGTCAAGCTTATCATTGAAGCCTTTACTGTTGAGACATAAAAATGGGTATTTGCAGACCTCTTCGAGTGTCACGCCATCGGGTACTAACCAGATATCGTGCTCCTCGTTTGCTGCAATGCAGATGTGCGACAAGCTGGCAACGGGTTCACTGCACAACACGTGGTCGTCACAGGGATCAAATGCGACCCCCAAATCAACCTCTCCATTATGAATCAAATCAGCAGAATCGCTGTCCCATAAGATGAACTGCACGCGGCCAATATTTGTGCGCTCGTTACTGCGTGCATAAGTTAGAGAGAGGCTAGCCATAATGCTTGGGGTTACGGCAATTTTAAGGCTATCGCGCGTATGTTCTAAGCCTTTATCTGCCATCGACTGCTCTATCTTTAAGACTGAGTCACAAAATTGACAAATGGGTTCAAACAGAGATTCTGCTAGAGGAGTGGGTTTCAGCCCTAATTGGCGCCGGTAAAACAGTTCATCATTAAATGTCGCTCTTAACATGTTCAAGCAACGACTAATTTTAGGCGCAGAGACATTAAGTTGCTTCGCCGCAATATTTGCATGGCCCGTTTGAAAAATGACCTTAAAAACCATCAAGCAAAAAACATCGAGTTCACGGATCTTCTTTAATGTCTGACTGGTCATAAGGGCCCAAGTTAATTTGAATTATCTAATAGATATAACACAATTTTTACAAGGTAATAAATAGCCCTTACTCATACAATGATTAAGCTCTCACAAAAAACTGTGTTTTAAAAATAATCCTGTTCTGCTTTAGTGAGTGGCCGACTCTGCCCTGACTGTAGGTTTTCATCTAACACGATATTGCCCACAGCAATGCGATGCAGTGCCATGACTTGATTTCTAAAGCGGCCAAACATTCGTTTTATTTGATGATATTTGCCCTCGTAGAGCGTCACCAATGCCCGGTTTGGCCCTAAGATCTGCAACTCGGCGGGCAGAGTGGTAATATCCTCATACTCAAAGTAAAAACCTTTAGTAAATGCCTCAATATAAGCGGGCGTCAGGGGATGTTTTAGAGTAACCAGATACTGCTTAGGGATCTTTTGTGTCGGTGACATCAATTGCCGAGACCAATGACCATCATTGGTCAGCAACACCAGTCCGGAGGTGTTGAGATCTAAGCGTCCAACAATATGCAGATCTTGAGGTGAGTTAGCCGGAAGTAGCTCCATAACCGTGGTGTGCTGCTCATCTTTGGTCGCACACACTACACCAATCGGCTTGTGCAACATGATGTAGTGAGCACTGTGCTGTTGCAGCGTGATATCATCAACCACCACATGGGAAAATTGATCCACAATTTGATCCATATCGCGGGCGATAATACCATCGACTCGCACGCGCCCCGCAGCAAGCATGGGCCGTATCTGTTTTTTGGGTATCTGCAGCTTGCCACTAATAAAGCGGTCTAACCGAAAACGCTTAGATTCCATCGGTTAACCAGATTAACATGGCACCACCTTATAGGCACAGCGGCGTGCACCTTCAATAATATGCTCCTCTCTGGACACCACAGCCATGCCTTTAAATAAGTGTTGAAAAAGTTGTAACTCTGAGCGACAAAACCCCGCACATACTGTGGCAGCAGCACAAATCGGACAGTGATTTTCTAGTAACCAAAAGCTATTTTCATCGATCTCTACCGTCGCTAAATAGCCCTCTTGAGTGCGTAATTGTGCCAATGCATCAAGCTTATCTCGAATCGTTTCATGGCCATCCAGCGCTTGATGATAGAGCTGTTGACTGGCTGCCTCCCTGTGACTAATCAGTTTGTCCAATCCGCCATCACCAAATACGACTCTCACCGACTCAATCAGTTGACTGGTCAGTTCATCATGGCGATCCGGAAACAGTGGGTGGCTTTTTTCGGTCAGCGCCCAATAACGTGTTGGACGCCCGCGGCTCGCCTTTCTATCTTCGACAGACAACAGGCCATCATCTTCCAATGCTTGAAGATGCTGGCGCACCCCCATTGTGGTTAAGCTAAAACATTGTGCCAGCACCTTGGCTGTTGTTGGGCCATTGATCTTTAGATAGTCGACAATTTTCTCACTGGTTTTTTTTGACACCTAATACTCCGCACAGGCTTGTTCATGGTGACATTATTACCGATCCAGCAATTAAGTAAACTTTTTTATTTACTTTACTCTTTACAAACTTAAGTAAAACATTTACCTTACAAATATTAAATAAACAAAAAGGTTTACTTTATGAAGTTGCTTATCATCAGTGCCAGTCAGAGAACCGCATCACAAAGTGCTAAAGTAGCACAGTATATTGCCCGCCAAGACCACGGCTTCACGTCAGTGTCTCACTTTGAACTGTGTCGATTTAACCTGCCTTTTTGGGATGGTGATAGTGGAACTAAATCACTTAATGGCAGTGGCTTTGAGACACTCAACCAGCAAGTTAAGCACGCTGACGCCCTCGTCCTTATCACACCAGAATGGGGCGGAATGGCCTCTCCGCTATTAAAGAACTTTCTTTTAATGATTGATGGACAAAACACGGCGCATAAGCCTGCATTACTTGTCGCGGTATCGAGTGGAATAAGCGGCGCCTATCCCATTGCCGAGCTGAAAATGAATGCGCTAAAGAACAATAAAATCGTCCCTATTCCTGATCACCTCATCATACGGAATGTCCAGCAAGTATTAGACAGTGACCTGCCAGTCAACCCGCGCGATGAAGACCTAAGATCACGCATAGATTACAGCCTCTATATGCTCCACCAATACAGCGGTGCACTGCTATCCATTAGAGATGCACATCAAAATCGCGCTTATCCCAAGCAGCAAGAATACGCTTATGGTATGTAACACCACCACATATAAACAATAAAATAAGGAGTTAAACCATGATTCACCTAGAGCACATCAACCTAGTCGTGACCGATATTGACCATACACTAAGCTTTTATCGCGCCGCGTTTCCCCACTGGCATATTAGAGGGGGTGGGCAAGGGAATTGGTACGGCAAACCTCGAAGCTGGGTTCATTTTGGCGATGACTATCAATACCTTGCCTTCAATGATGATGGAGAAGGAGAAAATAGAGACTTAACCGGCCACCAAGTTGGCTTAGCGCACTTTGCTTTTGTCACCGACAACATCGAGGCTGTGATCCAACGTTTAGCGGATGAAGGCTTTGCTGTAGATAAAGATGGGGCAGTCAATCCACATCGACGCAATGTCTATTTTATTGACCCCAACGGCTATGAGGTAGAGTTTGTTCAATATTTAAGTGATCTGCCAGCGCAGCGCAATCACTACGAAGCCGCCTAGCAGAAGCCTTGCCAAGATTGTTTGGTTAACTCAACCCAAGAGTTACAGCCATACAATCAAGGCAAAGAGGACTAAATAAAAGAAAAACCCACTTAGGTAAACGCTATAAAAGTCATTTTTGGCTAAACGCTTTTCATGATGGAACATTGCTGGCCAATAGAGTGGTTTTTGTATCCGACCAAATGAGAATACCGCAAGCACTACTGCGCCGGTGGTATAGAGCACAAATGAGAGCAATAACTCCCAAAAGAACCAGATAAAGAGTTCAGTAACAAAGCCTGCAACCATAAACATCTTCCTTTCATTAAACCTTTGTGAGTCTATCGCCCTATTGCCAGTCGCTGCACCTAATGACCAGCCATTTTATAGAGAAAAAACACAAATCCAGCGGCTAAAACCATACCGATAATAACCATTATGGTCAGCGTCTTAGAACGCCTCATGGATTGAAACAACGCAAAATGGGTATCCATTTCAACAATATCCATCCAGCTAAATTTCTCGTGTTTTACACTCGACTTAGCTTTGGTTTGCTGGGCTTTATTGGCTTGATTAACAGTCATCGGCTTTCCTTAGCGAGTAGTGTTGATAGAATAAGTTGAACAGTGATTAGCCAGCACTCTAACCAGGCTAATTGTAAGAGTCATGTTAATGATTGTTAACGCAGCGTTCATCTGCCACCATTTCTACCAATCAGCAAAAGGAAAGGTTGAAGAAAAGTTAGGCAGAGGTGGCCACAAAGAAAACTTAAGCTAAACCTTGCTTGGCTAAGCGGTTGTTTAAGGGTTGTTTAAGGCTTCTGGTTTTATATAGAAATGAATCTCAAACTGAGTATCGTCGGTTAACGGTGCGATACTGTGCCAATATTCAGGATGAGAGATCGCGGTTTCAGAGGCTTTTAATCTTACCTCTCGCTCAACATCGCCTTCCTTGTCTTTGTAGCCGTAAAACATCAGTTCACCACGAATAACATGGATCTGCTCGTATACCCCGCGACGAGTAAAGTGACGCTCACGATAGATAGCTGGGATAGAGTTAACGGCAAATACTTGCGTCTTTTGGCACTTTACATATCCCTTTGGTACAAATGACATCACAAGCTCCCTGGCGATCTAACAGATTTAACATTTCAAACTTTAAAGCTAGTATAAATTTGCACAAAATTCTATTGTCATTACACTAAGGACAATTTTTCAAATGAGTGACTTTAATGGACACTTCTTTTCGCTATACCACACAATTTATTCTCGACAAGTCCTACTATAGTGAATGTTTCGATGAATCAGTTCCCTCTAATCCGTCGAAAAAAGTGTATGCCAAGGCCATCATCTTTATTGTTATCGGCACAGCGCTGCTGCTGACCGGTGCGAATAACTACGCATCTTGGTTTATTATCGGTTTAGGTTTTCTCGAAGGCCTGAGTATCAAATTCAAACGCCCATGGTGGCTACTGCGCCAGATGTGGAGTAAAGCGGCAGGTAATGAAGTGGACCTAACCATAGACGAGCTGGGAATAACCACAAAATCACTTTATGTTGACACTAAGGTGTTGTGGGATGAAATGGACCAGATAAAAGAGACCGAACAAGGGTTTCTTATCACTAAAGCACGCAGCCAAAGCTACATCTCCAAGCGCTACCTCGACCAACCCGCTTGCGAGTTTATCCGTAACATACAGGGATCGCAGCAAAACTAATAATAGGTAAATTCGCTGGTGAAACCATATGTTCGCCAGCGATATGTGGCTAATTTACCATCAGTTAAACAGCGACAAGCATAATCTGCTTAATGCCTTGCAACATAAATGCGACAATCGCGACCATTCTAGTCAATACAGATAAATGATGCGCCACCGCGTATCGTTTGGGGTCTCTATGCATAACAATAAACTCTCGCTCATCGGGATGATCGTCAGCGCAAGCCTTTTGCTCTCTGCCTGTCAAACCACCAATCCTTACACCAATGAAAGCCAAAATGCTAAAGCAACCAATGGCGCGATTATTGGTGCTATTGCAGGCGCAGCAATTGGAGTGGCCTCCTCCAGCAAAAGCGATCGCGGTAAGGGCGCCTTGATCGGTGCGGCCTCGGGAGCGGCAGTTGGCGGTGGTATTGGCTACTATATGGACGTGCAAGAAGCAGAGTTGCGTAAGCAGCTGCAATCAACAGGCGTAAGTGTTACCCGTAGCGGCGATGATATCATTCTCAATATGCCTAATGAGATCACTTTTGGTGTCGATCAATCACACCTCAGTGACCGTGCTAAGCAAGTACTTAACAGTGTTGCCTTAGTGGGTAAAGAGTATGATGAAACCAAACTCAATATCATGGGCTTTACTGATAGCTCTGGCAGCGAATCTTACAACCTTCGCCTATCTCAAGTGCGCGCAAGCGAAGTGGCAAATTACCTAGCGTCACAACAGATTGCTAACCAACGCATCGCCTCTCATGGCATGGGCGAGTCTCGCCCTATTGCCAGTAACGACACTAAAGCGGGTCGTGCTCAAAACCGCCGTGTTGAGATCATCTTAAGCCCTATCGCTAAAAACTAGGCCATGATTCATAAAAAAGGCTGCATTGAGCAGCCTTTTTTATAGAACTAATTTCAGTGACTCACGACTTATTAATTAGCGTTTAAGCTCACCGATAGGCAAAATGGTGCGCCCAAACTCATTATTAATCACTTGCGCCATTGCAAAGTAAATGGCACTCGCCCCACAAATAATGCCTTCAAAGCCTGCAATAGTGCCGATCAATTCACTACCAGTAAAATCTCTTGCCGCTAATAGGAAAAACAACAGGGTCAATGACGCAAACACAAATTGCTTAGCACGAGGATAGCGCAAAGACCCAACAAACATGAATGCGGTAAAGGTTCCCCACAGTGCCAAATACCAGCCCATAAAGTGACTAGGGCTAGCAGCGATCCCTGCATTAGGCATTAATATAAGCCCAACTAACGTCAGCCAAAAAAGCCCGTAAGAGGTAAATGCAGTTGTGCCAAAAGTATCGCCACGCATGAAACACATAATGCCCACAATCACTTGACCTATACCGCCATAAAAAATCCCCATGGCTAGAATCATCGCATCAATCGGAAAATATCCCGCATTGTGGATATTAAGTAAAATAGTGGTCATGCCAAAACCCATAAGCCCTAACGGCGCTGGGTTAGCCAATTTTGTAGACATCAAGTTCCCCTAGTGGAAATATCAAGCGAAAGTCGTGTAGCCAAAAGGGCTGCACTCAGCAAGCGGCGGATTCTAGAGCAAGGCTAACAAGCAGGCAATATGCGTAGCAGCAATCTAAGTCGAAACGAAAATACCTATTTAATACAGATAGTTAGATAGATATTGAGGAGGTGTAGCAAAATAAAGAATCAAATTTTGTAAAATATCTGTTTAAATTCAGCAAGATAGTTTTAAAGGCGCACCAAAAGGTGGCCACATCACAAAAACAAGGCGAAACGAGACGCAAACCACAATAGCCGTTAGGTCACAGGCTTAATAACAGCAAAGGATAATTCAGCAAGCACCATTATTGCGAGCGACATCTACTAACGCCACATAAGTGAGAGCCACCCCTCACTTTATAACGCCCGCAAAGAAACCCTAGCTAGACCTGATCTAGATCAGTTATCCAAGTGGACTAATGCGTGCCATTAAATAGGCATCAACATAGACACCGTTTCTAAAGGCATACTGTTTAGCCGTGCCCTCAATGACAAAGCCATGGCGCTCATACAGCGCGATACCAGCGACATTATCGGTATAAACTTCAAGCTCTATGCGAGTGACTGCAAGCCAGTTTTGCGCCAAGTCGATAATCGCTTTAAGCAACTGACTGCCAATACCTTTACCTCGGGTTAATTCGCACACTGCCATGCCAATATTGGCAACATGCTTGCGCCTTGGGCGACTAAAAACCTCCATGCCGATTTGACCAACAAGCCTTCCCTCTAGCTCAGCCACTAAGCTGTAACTATTTTCCGGCAGACTTTCCAAACGTTTCTGCCAGCTATCTAATGAGGGAAATGGGTGCTGCAACGTGCCAGCATAACAACTGGGCTGGGCATACAACTGGCAAATAGCCTGAATATCATTCGCGCCACTATGACGAACGGTTAACCCAGCAGGCTCACTAGATTGACAATGTAATTGGGACACAAACCACCTATATCGATCATAACTTCAAACTTCTATCATAATGTGCTTAATATCAATTGCTATCCCTTAAGTACAATAAAGTGTCACTATCGCAAGAACCTAGCACGTCTCGATATCATGGGATGTAGCCAGAAAACGCTGCTTATCATGACCCATAGCAATTAATCGAGGAGCAGCCTGTTGCGCGGCGCTGAAATCGGTTTTATCCTGCCAGCCAAACCACTGCTGCTGGATTAACGCTTGAGCAACAGGTCCCCCTAAGGTGTTACCCGGACCCAGAACAATTATTTTATCTGGAGCAAACTCTTTGACAGCAACTGCGATCGCCTTGGAAAAGTCATAAGGTTCAATCACTTGCTTACCTAAGGTATAATCATATAATGCGGTCGTATCCGTACTATATGGCGACCAGATTTTCCCTTGTCCATCAACCAAAGAAACCCTTGGTGCGTTAAACAGTGACTCAGGCAACGCCGCTCGCCCTTTATCCGAAATATCACTGAGCAGTGGCGAATGAAAAGCACCGTGATTATACAAGCGCATCGGGTATTTATCGTCAATCCGCGGCAGCAACGTTTCAGCCAGCGTCATCCCAGCCTCATTCCCTGCCAGCACACGGTAACCACCGAGATAGATAGAGGTAAACAATTCGCAGCCCGAGGCTTGATTGACTTGATTAATCACGTCATCAACCAAGCGACTGACGGTTAAATCTGTTTGCCAAGCTTCATTCATCTCAGGGTAGATCAACTGCCCACCAATTAGACCGTCACTCATCATTGAGCCCATGGTATTAATCAACTTAATGGCAGCATCGGGCTGCAAGGCTCCAGCCAACGCCAAGGCAATATACCACCCCATGGAGTTACCCGTGACTGCGACAACCTCATATTCTGCGGTATCGATATCCATAAAATCGGCCATCGCACAGGCATAAATCAACGCTGAAGCATTTTCGCCAGGGGTGTGCAGTTTGAAAGAGTACTTCGCCTGTGCGTCGAGTTCAGCAATTCCTCTTTGTCCTATGCCATGCCGATATTGGTCAATCTTATCGATAAACGCCAACTTATCTTGATGATGCCGTTTAAGATAACCAAGCTCATCTTTGTTGTAACACCCCCGACCTGGCGCAACCACCAGTGCTCTGTGCTTTTTGCCTGCACCAGTGCCTTCGGCATTATTTTGACTCATTATGCTTCCTTCGAACGTGGGGAGTTAATCTGTTCATCAATACCCAGCAATGTTAGCGCTGCGGTCACAATGCTTTGCTGGCTGGGCAACGGCAAAGTTGCCGCGTCAGCTAAAGGGATAAAACAATCTTCTGCCGTTAGGCGCGCAAGTTTGGGACATTCATCACCAAGCTGCTCATACAAACAGGTAGTAATAGC
Organism: Shewanella colwelliana; assembly: GCF_001735525.1. Taxonomy (NCBI): domain Bacteria; kingdom Pseudomonadati; phylum Pseudomonadota; class Gammaproteobacteria; order Alteromonadales; family Shewanellaceae; genus Shewanella; species Shewanella colwelliana. The sequence continues at coordinate 136,802 of NZ_MCBT01000046.1, read as the reverse complement.
CTCACTCACTGAGCCGCTGCGCCGACATTCGTCGACAATTAACACATGCTGACATTGGGCTGCCTGCTGGGCGATGGCCACTTCATTCAATGGCGCGAGATAGCGAAGATCTATCACAGTGCACGCAACACCCAGCGCTGCCAATCTCTTTTCAGCCTGACGACTCAGATAGAACCCATTACCATAGCTGATGATACATAACGACTTGCCCGTCCCATAAATACCTAACTCCCCAAAAGGTAATCGGGTTGCCGTGGCTTGTGGCTGATACGTAGCACTCCACAAGTTGTCACCTGGCTCATGGAGATCTCTAGTCATATATAGTGCTATTGGCTCTAAAAAGATAATGAGTCTTTGCTCCTCATCAGCCATTCGCACGCACTCCCTAAGCATGGCCATCGCATCGGCACCATTAGAGGGGCAAGCTAAAATTAACCCAGGTATATCGCGAAAAACCGCTAAAGAGTTATCATTGTGGAAATGTCCACCGAACCCTTTTTGATAGCCCAGTCCTGCGATACGGATCACCATGGGATTGGTAAACTGCCCATCGGAAAAAAATGGCAAAGTGGCCGCTTCGCCGCGGATCTGATCTTCCGCATTATGCACATAAGCTAAAAACTGGATCTCTGGAATAGGTAGTAAGCCTTTATGCGCCATGCCTATAGCCAAGCCGAGTATCGACGTTTCGTCGAGCAAGGTATTGATCACTCGATTGGGACCAAAACGCTCAACCAAGCGTGAAGTGACATGGTAAACACCGCCTTTTTTGCCAACATCTTCACCGCACACAAGGATATTTTGCTGCCGTGCCATCAATTCAGTCAGTGTAAAGTTGATCAGTTTCCCCATGTGCACAGGCTTTCCGATGCTATTCTTATCGGCAATGAAAAGACTGAGATACTGCTCATCACTTAACGGTGTTTTCTCACTGCCTTGTGCCAAGGATGGCGGCACGATTGAACTCATCGCTTTATGCACACAATCAAGCTTTTGCTGGGATACTGCAACCGCAGCAATCGCGGCTATACGTGTTTTTGTGGTTTGATACAGGGCTACTACCTGCTCAGGCGACAACAGCCCAGCAGCAATGACCTGTTTAGCGGTGATAAGTAATGGGTCTTGGGCCTCGTTATCTAAAATCTGCTGTTTCTTCAGATAGGCTATTTCAGCATCACTGCCGGCATGGCCCATTAAGCGCACTGTACGCACATGCAAAAATACTGGCTTGCGCCGCTGACGCGCATAGTCTGCGGCTTGCTTACTGACACGATAGGTATCGAGAATGTCGCGTCCATCGCAAGCGAAATATTGGATACCAGGACGCGCACTAAAATTGGCAGCTATCCACCCTTTTGGTGTTGCCGTTGAAATGCCGATGCCATTGTCTTCACATACAAACATCAGCGGCAGCGGTACTTGCTGATACGCCGCCCACCCCGCCGCATTAATTGCGGTTTGTGCACTGGCATGGTTAGCGGACGCATCGCCAAAATTGCACATGACTATACCCTGTGGCTGCAGATCGCTGTGTAAATCTAAACGCTCAAGCAGAGGAATACTCAATGCCGCCCCGACCGCTTTAGGCAAGTGTGAGGCAATGGTTGATGTTTGCGGTGGAATATTGAGACGCTTGCTACCTAACACTTTATGACGACCGCCAGAGATTGGGTCGTCGCTTGATGCAGCAAAGGACAACAACATATCCCACAGTTGCGTCTCACCAGCGACATGGCGGCCGCGCTCAATCATAAAAGCAGCGCTGCGATAATGTAAAAAAGCCATATCAGTCGGTCGCAGTGCCAAGCCATAAGCGGCATTCCCCTCATGACCCGAGCTACCTATGGTATAGAAGCCTTGATTTCGGGCACGCATCTGCCGTGACTCAAGATCCAACAAACGGCTCTTAATTTGTGATTCAAACAATCCGATAAAATCGGCATCGCTTAAGCCTAAGCGACGATGATCCCACCCCTGTTCTATCGATAAAAAGTCTTGATTGATTACCCTGTCGACAAACTGTCGATCGAGGGCGATAGCTCTATCTTCCAATCTACTCTACCCCTGTGTACTGGCAATTATCCCTCCGCAACCCACATCATGAGCGGATAGATAGACATCTGTGTTGAAAAGAAAACGGGCGAATAATCGCCCGTTTTACTGTTTAGCCAAACGCCTGAATGCCAGTTTGTGCTCGGCCAAGGATCAAGGCGTGAATGTCATGGGTGCCTTCATAGGTGTTCACAGCTTCAAGATTCATCACATGGCGAATGACATGGAACTCATCACTAATACCATTGCCACCATGCATATCTCTTGCAACGCGGGCGATATCTAACGCTTTGCCACAGGAGTTTCTTTTAATTAACGAGATGGCTTCGACTGGCAGTGCATCTTGATCCATTAATCGACCCGCTTGCAGGCAACTCAACAATCCCATGGTGATCTCAGTCTGCATATCTGCGAGCTTCTTTTGTATTAACTGAGTCGCCGCCAAAGGTCGATTAAACTGAATCCGGTCTAAACTGTATTGGCGCGCAGCATGCCAACAGAATTCGGCTGCGCCCAGCGCGCCCCAAGCGATGCCATAACGTGCTTTATTGAGACAGCCGAAGGGGCCTTTCAGCCCCTCGACATTAGGCAGCAATGCCTCTTCGCCGACCTCGACATTGTCCATTACAATCTCACCGGTGATAGATGCGCGCAGGGAAAATTTCCCCTCAATTTTAGGGGCTGTTAAGCCTTTCATTCCCTTCTCGAGAATAAAGCCACGGATCACACCATCAAGCTTGGCCCACACAATAAAGACATCGGCGATGGGTGAATTAGTGATCCACATCTTTGCACCATTGATCCGATAACCGCCTTCGGTGCGAACGGCTCGAGTTTTCATACCTCCAGGATCAGAACCGACATCTGGCTCGGTTAAGCCAAAACATCCCACCCACTCGCCGCTTGCGAGTTTGGGTAAATACTTTTGCCGCTGCGCTTCGCTACCATAGCTATAGATAGGGTGCATCACTAAAGAAGACTGCACACTCATGGCACTACGATAGCCGCTGTCGACACGCTCAATCTCTCTGGCCACTAAACCGTAGCTGACATAATTGGCATTCGCGCAGCCATACTCCTCTGGCAGCGTTGCCCCCAACAATCCTAACTCTCCAAGTTCATTCATAATTTCACGATCGAAGGTTTCGTTTCGATTGGCCATCAATACACGACTCATCAACTTTTCCTGAGCGTAATCATGAACCATATCGCGGATCATGCGCTCATCTGAGCTCAGTAACGCATCAAACTGCAGCGGGTCTTGCCAATCAAAATTCACTCGAGCCATGGGACTATTCCTTGCCTGTTAATGATTATCGGGTAGCGTCGATGAATGGTAATTGAGATCCATTTATGACTTATTCATCTCTTGCTAATTTGACTAGCATAGGCATAATTTTGGGTTAGGAAAAATATTCTTTTTATTTATCACTGATAGTTTTTTTCTATATCTTACGTAAGGGTAAAGATGAATCTACGAGCATTGAGTTACTTTGTCGCGGTTTATGAAAAAGGCACCATCAGTGCGGCGGCCAAAAAGTGTTATATCGCGCAGCCCTCTATTTCAGCGGCGATAAGTCAGCTAGAAGCAGAGCTCAATACCCAGTTATTCCAGCGCCACGGCAAAGGGGTCACGCCCACAGAATCTGGCGTACGTCTTTATCCTTTAGCGCAAAAACTACTGAATGAATCCAAAGCGATAAAAGCCTTGTTTAGTGAACCTCAAGCGCGTACGCCATTTAAACTCGGGTTAATCAACTCTTTGGGGGTACAGCGTATGAGCATGCTGTTGAGGGATTTTAGCCATGCATGCCTTGATATGGAGCTAACACTGGTTGAAGCCAATGAGAGCTGTGATGGGCGAATTATCACCACTAGCCAGCTCAAGTCTGATGAAGCCTTTCACCCCATTTGGCATGATGACTACTTATTGGCAATCCCGCCCTCATTTAGTATCAGTCTAAAAAAATCACTCCAATTGCGAGATCTTCATGGGCAAGCTTTTATCCATAGAGCCCCTTGCGAAGCCCTTGCCGATCTGCAACAGTTGATGGATCTAGAGGGGATCAAACTGGAAGTCAGAGCCCGCATTCAAACCGTTGAATATTCTGTTGGCCTAGTCAGTGCTGGAGTTGGGATGGCTCTTGTACCTGCGCTTCCTGCTTTACTGGCACAGAAAAATATCGTTTTTAAACCGATACAAGATATTCAGTTGCAGCGAACCGTTGGCCTCGCGCTCCCCAGAGAGCGGCCATTAAACGAACAACAACGTCAGCTACAACAAGTTTGTAAACTTTATAGCTAACTAGAGTTAACATTTAACAAGAGAGACCCAACAAACTCGCTAAAACAGGTTTACAGCTCGCCAGCCTCTGTATCATTTTGCATCAAAAGCGACGAAATACCTGCTTAAAAAGTGCTTCAATGGTAACCTGTAATACTAGAGGTTAATTGTTTAATAAGTGTATCAATCTAGATCATGAAGAAACTTGCAGTATTACTTTTAACAGCCCTAATTCTTCCATTTGCCAGTTTGGCGAATGATGCTGCTATGTGCGATGAGAATAGCGACTGTATTGCTGTCGGACGCTGGGATTTGGGTATCGCACTAGGTTACGGCGTGAAATCTAACCCCGTTAAAAATTACGAAGATATTCCTATATATCTTGCTCCCACTATTGCCTATTATGGCGACAAATGGTTTTTCGATAACGGTAATCTTGGCTACACTTTAGCAGAACAAGAAAAATTCACGATTAATTTAACCACCAGCTTTAGTGCCGATAGCGCTTATTTCTACCGTTGGGACCCATCAAATATTTTTATCGCGGGTACCAACCAGCTCAACGTGGGTGCAACGCCAGTGGCAAGAACAGTCCGTACCTTTGGTGTGGAAGCTGAACCTGTGATCAATGACTTAGAAGATAGAAACTTTACACTTCTTGGCGGAGTTGAAGCGTTCATTTACACTCGTGCTGGTATAATCAATCTCAGTGTAGCCCATGACCTTTTTGACGTGCATTCTGGCATGGAAGCAAAGCTAAAATGGCTATATAACATTGCTATCGCACAATGGAAATTTGAGCTAGCAGCGGTGGCTGACTGGAAAAGTGAAGATGTCGTCAACTATTACTACGGCGTTCGACCTAGCGAAAATGTCTATTGGAGTGAGAAATTTCAAGCAGCGTCTGCGACTAATTTAGGATTAGAATTGACTACTCAATATGTAATAAATGAGCACTGGGAACTTATCTTTCTTGCTCGATACAGTGAACTTGCCGATGAAATCGTCGCCAGTCCTTTAGTCAACGAGAAAAACACTAGCACCTTCTTTGTCGGCGCAGCCTATAGGTTTTAAACCGAGTGTTATTGACGACATACAGGCTGTTACTGGCAGTTTTTGTTCTGATTTCTTTTTTTAATAGTGCTTTAGCTGCAGACAATGATTCTGAGGCTAGCATTACTTTGTCGCCTCAATTTTGCATCACATCCGCCGAGGAGCAAAGTTGTGACCTTACTGTGGTGCTGAACTGGGAAATCGATACACCAACCACCGTTTGCATTATGTCAGACCACGAGAGTTTGACTAAATGGTGTGCAGACAGCCCAACAACACACTCGCTAAGCTTAGCCATGCTAACCGACAAAGATGTCCAATTTGTCATGGTAGATAAGGAGACCCACCAAACGTTGGCTGGCGTAAAATTGAAAGTTACCCCTACAGCGGAACCTCAAGTGAGGCGACGCTATCGCAACCCTTGGAGTCTATTCTAATGACCGAACCCCAATCAACCCATAGAGTGTTACTTGTCGAGGATGATATTCGTCTGGCAAATCTGATTGTGGATTACCTAAAGTCGCATGGAATGCATGTTGAAGTCGAGCGTCGCGGTGATACCGTACTCACACGTCTTATCAACTATAAGCCTGATATTATTTTACTCGATATCATGCTCCCAGGAATGGATGGGCTAACCCTGTGTGAAAAGTTACCCGATTACTTTGCGGGCCCTATCTTATTAATGAGTGCCCTCGGCTCAAACGAAGATCAGATAAAAGGGTTAGAGTTAGGCGCTGATGATTACGTTGTTAAACCTGTCGACCCAGCCCTATTGGTCGCTCGCATCAACAACCTACTGCGCCGCAACGCTAAACCCCCGCAAGCAGAGTCTCACTGCTTAACCTTTGGCAAACTAAGCATAGATCCACACACCCAAGCCATCCGCTTAGGCGATACCGAAGTGGATCTGACCAGTCACGAGTTTGAACTACTCTGGTTACTGGCCTCGCAAGCTGGCCAAGTATTGAGCCGTCAGTATATTTACCAGTATCTGCTTAACATAGATTTCGATGGCAAAGACCGTAAAATTGACGTGCGAATTTCAAGACTACGTAAAAAACTGGGCGACAACATCGAAACACCGTTTAGAATAAAAACTGTCTGGGGCCAAGGTTACCTGTTTGCACCAGAAGCTTGGAACAATTAAACGGAACGTTAAGTGAAACGACTCTTTATCAGTCTATACCTACTATTAAGCCTCAGCTTTTTAGGTATAGGCTGGACCTTAGACAGCATTTGGCAAAATAATGTCGACGACAGTGGTGCACCCGATGCACCACTGGTCGCTTTTGCACAGCTACTCGCACAATTCCCCGAGGAACAGCGACAAGGCTTTATCGATAAACTCGATGATAACCCGGCATACCCTCTGCAACTTCTTAATCGTGATCAAGTGGCCTTTGGTGACAAGGAAGCGATCAGCCGTAACCAAATTCTCGTTGCCGCCCATGACAAAGAACATGAATTGCATTTTATCTCAGTCGATGACAAACAATTTTTAATGGCGGGGCCGATAGAGATCGACCCAAGAGAGCAACTTAGAGGCCTATTCACGCTATTTTTCTACCTTTCATTGGCCTTTGTTGCCCTGATCTGGGTTTGGCCGCTGTCGCGGGATTTGAAGATCTTGAGATTGGCGACGAAAGAGTTTGGACAATCAAACTGGGACACCCAGATACAACTATCGCCACGCTCTCAAGTGCAGCCGTTGGCCAGTACCTTTAATGAAATGGCCAGACATATTCGGGCGCTGATCGAAAATCAAAAACACCTATCCAATGCGGTATCTCACGAAATACGTACCCCCTTGGCACGACTCAAATTTGCCTTAGCACTCATGCCACAATACTGCCGCCCAGATTCGGATGTTGAGCGCCGCAATGAGTTTCTCGATGAGATGCAACAAGATGTTAAGGAGATGGAGAACCTCCTTCAAGAACTGCTCACCTACGCGAGTTTAGAGTCACAGCGAAAAGCGATTCAATTTGAGCGTTGTGATTTGTCTAAGCTAACCCAGCAAACCATAGCACGATTACAAGGGTTAAATAGGCTGCCGATCACACTAAATCCGCAACCTAAAAAGATTGAAGTCATGGGTGACCCATCGCTCATTGAACGGGCTCTGCAAAATCTGATCATTAATGCACAGCGATTTGCGACAACGGCTATCACCATCGAACTGTCTGTATCACGTGGCAATGTCACCCTCTCGGTCATTGATGATGGTCCCGGTATTGCGACAGAAGATCAAGCTAAGATCTTTGACCCCTTTTACCGCAGTAAAGTGGTGCAAAATGGAAATAAAGGTCATGGACTTGGGCTGGCGATTATCAAGCGTATTATGGAAAGGCATAACGGAAAAGTGCAGCTGAACAGTGAACCCAACATGACAAAATTTACCCTAAGTTGGCCCAGAGTCGTTAAAGGGCTATCAGAGAAGATGACCATTTCGAAACATTAATTTGAACTGGTGTCGGTATCAAAATCTAAATGGGGTGTTGCCGCTGCGCGCTCCTCAAGGATTTGAATCTTACGTGCCCTCAACAAGGCAAGCTGACGTCTGCGCTTACGCTGCTTACACAGACGTATCACATCGTACTTTTGTGCATCGGAGAAGTGTAACCAGTTAAAACGTTCATCACGATTACGTAAGCACCCTTTGCAGTAGCCCCTAGCATCTGTTTGACAGACACCAATACAGGGACTGGGAATGTCAAAAAACTCTAACTGCTCCATAGACTAACTTTGCTTGCTGTTGCTTTTATACACTTTAATAACACTTTAGCCCCCTATCACAGGCCCTTTATTGTCTAAATTTAAACATAACTGATTTATTTAGAACTGGCTAAACTTTATTCATGAGTTCATTCATAAAATATCTTGCATAAATAAGCTGATAACTGCACCTTATTTATATTGATATACTATTTGGTCACTCACTATGAAGATTATCCACCGACTTTCGCTTCTCGCAATAAGTTTGCTGCTGACAGCTTGTGCGACCAAGCCGAATTATGACTACGACACAAACTATGACTTTAATCAGCTTAAGCAGTTCTCTACTTTTACGCCAGAAAACACCACAGATCCGCTGACCGCTAAACGGGTAGAGACGGCCATTACTGCTGTATTAGTCACCAAAGGTTTTGCAGAAACGCAGGAAAATCCACAATTTAAAGTCACCTATGCATTTAAAGTTGAAGATAAGCCGAAGAACTCTGGAGTTTCAATCGGCTTGGGCACTGGCAGCTGGGGAAGTTCAGGGGGCGTAAGCCTTGGTACCAGTGTTAGTGTACCCGTTGGCAGCAACACAGCTAAGATACAAACCATTCAGATTAATATTATCGACACCAGCAACAACCGCCTTATCTGGCGTGGCAGCGACAAATTTAACTTTGACAATGGTGGCGATGAGAAAGCCGAAGAGACTCAAAAAACAGTCGCAACGATTTTGGCCCTGTTCCCACCACAAAAATAACCCTAATGGGCTTATCGTACTCGCTAAGCCCACTCTCCTCTCTGCGCCGTGAATACTAACTATCTAGGACAGGTGTGCGTTAACCGTTCTGCCCTTAGCCCAATCTCTTAGTCCTTGCAGTTGTTCACGCATCACTACCGACAAAGGGCGAGTCTTCATCAACTCGTTGAGTAACACCTGTTGAGATACCGCGACATTAGACGCGCGTGCGGTATAGATAGCAGAGATAATCGCTTGTTCTATCTCAGCCCCTGAAAATCCCTGACTGGCCATTGAAAGCTGCGCGAGATCGAAATCAACAGGATCGAGAGCACGACGCTTGACATGAATCGCGAAAATGGCTTGGCGCACACTGTCATCAGGCAAGTCGACAAAGAAGATCTCATCCATCCTTCCCTTACGCATCAACTCAGGCGGTAACGCGCTGATATCATTGGCAGTCGCCACGAGAAACACCTCAGATTTACGCTCAGCCATCCAGGTCAATAAGGCACCTAAAATTCGCTTTGAGGTACCATCATCACTACTACCACTGCTCAAGCCTTTTTCTATCTCATCAATCCACAATACGCAAGGCGACATCAGATCGGCAAGAGCCAACGCATTACGTAAATTCTTTTCTGTTTCACCGATATATTTATTGTATAAAGCCGACATATCCAAGCGTAATAATGGGCGCTGCCACATCCCCGCCACGGCTTTAGCAGCAAGGCTTTTACCGCTACCTTGCACCCCAAGCAATAAAATCCCTTTAGGGAGATCTTCTGCACAAGCTGCAACACTTGATGCTACAGGAGCACGATGGTTTAACCATGCCTTTAAGTTGTGTAAGCCCGCTACTTGAGAAAAATCACTCGTGTCATACTCAAACTGCAACACACCTTCCATATCTAGCAGCTTAAATTTTCCCTGGTTAATACGATCGACATCGGAGTGAGTAATGGCACCATCGTCGACAATCGCTTTATGGGCGAGTCGGCGCGCATCATCAAAGGTTAATCCTCTGAGGTTGTCGGCCAACTTCACCACGGCATCATCATCGACACTTTGGACTAACCCATCACTGCGGGCTTTGTCTATCTGCTCATAAATCAGGTTTTGCAGTTGCGCGCTATCGGGCAGTGAGATACGAAAATGGGCGCAATATCGCTGTATTTCAGGCGGAATATCGAATGCATGGCTCACCAACACCAGCGTGTGTTTCAATGCTTCATATTCGAGAGCGATCTCTTTCAGCAACCGAACATTTTTAGGCGCATTATCGACAAAAGGGTGAAAGTCGCACAGAACATAGATCCCCTGCTGAGTCGTCGATTTTATCTGACCCAATATATCGGTTGGATCACTATTAAACTTCTGTGTCCCCATCTTCACATCAGCGCGGGTCAGGCCCTGGGTGATACTCCAGGTAAATAGCGGTTGGTAGAGAACACTGGATACACGCTTTAACAGCTCAATGACTCGATGCTCTTCATAGGTTTCAATCACCACTATCGGCGTATTTGAGCGTAATACTGCAGTAAGATCCCTAACGTCTTGCATTGTCTAATCCTTAATACTCATCACCACAAAAAAGGCCCGCCAAGCGGGCCTTTCGATATTAACAAAGCAGGCCGTTAATGAAACAGATAATTCAACCAGCCTTGCATTCTTAACAGCACTTTACGCATCACTGATACATGTGAAAAATGCTCAGTATAAATGGCTATTTGACCTGCGGCACCAGCGGGGAAATGTTGTTTAATCTCATCATCATCCACTTTAACCAACACGATAACCCGACCTGACTGCATTAACATTCTTGATGAAATCAAGCTACCTGTCGATTGGATTTCGCCCTCTGCCATAGCTGGTAAGACTTTAGCCACTTTCCCTTTAAATACTACGCCTGGCGCACCATCTAAAATCACTTCTGCCTCGTCTCCCTCTTTGAGACGCATCAAGGAGTTCTGCCAAAATGCACCAGCCATATAACGTTCTTCATCAGGAATAAAGCTCATGACTGAACGCAGAGGCATAGGCACAGCGACAAGACCTGGACGTAGAGCCATTTGTGTCACCATCCCATCGGTCGGTGCCAATACAACCGTTTGATCAAGATCGTAAAGCGCTTTATCAAGCTCGGCACGAATACCAGCCACTTTAGTGTTGACGCCGTCGACATTAGACTGAAACGCCAAACGCACTCTCAACTCTTCCGACTTTGCCGCCATCAACTGCGCTTCAGATGCCATGTAGAGCTGACGCTTATTGTCTAATTCAAGTTCAGTAAAAGGCGAGTTTGCCCCACCACGTTTGCGGCCTTTTTCGTAACGGTCAAACGCTGATTTAGTTCTATCTCTATCGGCAGTCGCACGCTCGACACTGGCTTGTGCCGTTTGCCACGCAGCTTCGAGTTGTGGTACCTCAAGCTCTGCAGCCGCTAATGCTGCTCGCTTTTGCATAACGATTGCTTCAAACGGGATAGGGTCAATTTTGAATAACACATCCCCTTTCTTCACTGGCACATTCGGTTTAACGTTAACTTCTTTTACAACGCCGCGAACCGCTGGATTAATGGGAACAGAGACGAATGCCTCTTTAGCAAATGGTGTGTAAGGATGGTTGTAGTTCATCAGCAAGACTAATGCGCCAACAATAAATACACCACCTAAAATAGCTGTGGGCACAGTCCATTTATTCAATGGTATCTTAAACACTTTAAACACTGCGATACAGATTGCGGTATAAGTTAAAATCAGTAATAGATCCATCTTATGACTCCTTCTCGTTAATATCAGTCACAGATGGTTGCGCTTGACTCGCAGCAATGGTTTGAGCACTGCTGCCTTCAACGGCTTGCAGACGCTGCTCCAATTGAACCACGGTTTGTGTCAGCTGCTTCACTTCATCTTCGAGTTCTAGTTCTCTTTTTACAACTTGATTAAATCCCCAACCGCGATCTTCACGGTATAACGTTGCCCAAATCCATAAGAACGGCCAAATCGCATGCAAAGTGAATAAGCTGACCCAGCCCGCCACATGCAATGCATCCTGCTGCGGATGATTCCGCTTCTTGGCAATCTCGTAGGGAATATCATGGATCACAATGATTCCATAAAACAAAAACACCGCGACAAAAACGATCACGCCTAACGCAAAATAGTCTAGAAACACCACTCACTCCTTAAAAGCTAAACACACTCAAGCCTGTGCAATTATCGCTTTGTTTTTATTAGTGAACACAGCCAAATTCAAAACATTCTCTCAACAATACGTTATCAATACTAGTCATCATTTACGCTTATTTCATGATATTTCCACCTGTCCAGAGTGATCGAGCACACAGTTGTCATCTCAAAACCCACTCATTTAACTGCAAAAAGGTAAGATAACTGCAAATAAAAGCACTATTGGCAGCCTCGCTGACCAAATGTTAACAATAAAAAAAGGTACCCAAAAATGATAGGCACTCCCCACTCAAAAGGTGCGTTACGCGCCATGCTGCTTGGTTGCGGCGAACTTGGTAAAGAAGTCGCCATTGAACTACAACGTTTAGGCGTTGAAGTAATTGGTGTTGACCGCTACCCCAATGCACCCGCCATGCAAGTCACTCACCGTTTTCATGTGATCAACATGCTCGATGGTCAAGCCCTTCGTGGCATCATAGAGCAAGAGCAACCTCATCTGGTTATTCCTGAAATAGAAGCCATTGCGACCCAAACACTGGTAGAGATGGAAGCTGAAGGTCTGCATGTCGTCCCGACAGCCAAAGCCACTCAACTGACCATGGATAGAGAAGGCATCCGCCGACTTGCTGCAGAGACCTTAGGCCTGCCAACCTCGCCTTTCTTTTTCTGTGACACCGAATCTGAATTTACACTTGCAGTGGAAAAGATTGGGTTACCCTGTGTGGTGAAGCCAGTGATGAGTTCATCGGGTAAAGGGCAAAGCGTTATTCGCGACACCAACCAAATCGACACAGCTTGGCAATATGCCCAAGAAGGCGGCCGTGCGGGCGGTGGTCGCGTAATCGTTGAAGGCTTTATCCCCTTTGATTATGAGATCACTCTGTTAACCATTAGCGCCGTTAACGGCATCCACTTCTGTGCCCCGATAGGCCATCGTCAAGAAGATGGGGATTATCGAGAGTCTTGGCAACCACAGTTAATGTCTGACAGCGTATTGACTAAATCTCAGGAGATCGGGCGAAAAGTGGTACAGGCACTTGGCGGCTATGGTCTGTTTGGCGTCGAGCTGTTTATTAAGGGGGATGATGTGTACTTTTCAGAAGTTTCTCCTCGCCCACACGACACAGGTCTGGTCACTCTAATCAGTCAAGATCTGTCTGAATTTGCTCTGCATGTGCGGGCAATTCTCGGTCTGCCCATTGCTAATATTGCTCAGCACGGCCCATCGGCATCAGCAGTCATTTTGGCCGAAGGACAGTCTAGTAATATTCGCTATCAGGGCATGGCGGCCGCATTACAGGAAAGTGATACCCAATTACGCCTGTTTGCAAAACCTGAAATCGATGGGCGTCGCCGTCTGGGCGTAGGCTTAGCACGTGCAGACTCAACCGATGAAGCGGTCAATAAAGCACTTAACGTTGCAGCAAGTGTTGAGGTTATTCTTTAACATCTGCTAACCGAAAGAACAAGAAAGGCGCTAAATGCGCCTTTTTGGTTCATCAAGCCCATTAACAAAGCCGATTAACGCTTTCACCTACCAGATACCCCTGAAGATTTGCTACAGCTATATCCATCAGGTTTTGTCGAGCCTCTCTCGTCGCCCAAGCATTGTGTGGTGTGATGGTCACATTGCTCGCCGTTAATAGTGGGTTATTGACCGATGGTGGCTCGGTAGATAAGACATCTAACCCCGCAGCAGCAATGATCCCGCGCTCAAGTGCTTGCGCTAAGGCCGGTTCATCGATTAGCCCACCGCGCGCCGTATTAATCAATAGCGCACTCGATTTCATTAATGCCAAGCTTTGGTGGTTAATCATCTTATCGGTTGCTGGTGTAAGTGGACAGTGCAACGATATGATGTCGGCTTGGTGATACAAGGTATCAAGCTCACACCACGTGGTGCCTTCAGGCAGATCACGCTTTGGCTTTTGGCTGTTAACCAACACCTGCATTTGAAAAGCGCGCGCAATATCTGCCACCTGATGGCCAATATCCCCATAGCCGACCAAACCTATCACCTTTCCCTTTAATGATTGCAACGGCGACAAGGTAAAACAAAAATCTTCGCCTCGACTCCACTGCCCGTCCATCACGGCCTGATGATGGGGTGCCACGGCCTGCGTATGATGCAAAATATGGGCAAAGACCATCTGAGCCACCGCATCAGGGCCATACCCTGGGACATTGGTGACGGCAACCCCGTATTTAGCCGCAGCATCGACATCGACGACATTTGTTCCGGTGGCCAATACACCGATATATTTCAGCTTTGGCAATGCGGCGATATCTTTGACATTAAGCGTTGTCTTATTAGTCAGTAATACGTCTGCATCTTGAGCGCGCTCAATAAGTTGCTGAGGAGACGTTCTGTCATAACTGCTTACCTCGCCTAAATCCTCAAAACCACGCCAGCTTAGATCGCCTGGATTTAAGGTATAGCCGTCAAGAATCACAATTTTCATCTGTTACATCTCAGCCTTAAAAGCTCAACTTAATGCCGGCGTTAACCTGACCTTGCCACATAATATCGGCGCGAATATTCCAAATGCACTGACTTGCATCGCAAAACAGCGCATTGTCGCTGCTGACAAACGTCGCATAGCCTCTGGCATCAGCAAAAAGAGAGAAACGCTTGTTGAGTTGATATTCGACACCTGCACCGAAGCCCATAGAAAAGCGTGACTCATTTGAGTACTCACCAGAAGGACGCATTTGTGTTAAACCAACACTTGCCGTGACATATGGCCGCAGCGACCCATTAGGGAAATAGAGCGACCCGCCCACGTGAAGATAATCGACGTTTAGATCTGCCAAGGTGTCGGGAGTGAAGCTTCCTCCCGCTCGCATATCTGTACTTTGGTGGCTATAAAGCAGGTAAATATCGCCAGGGTCTTTAGTTTTCATCCCCATGATCAGCCCGTAATGACCCGACTCACCAATCTTAACCGACGTATTCTGTTCACTGTTGCTCTGTGTTGCATCCAGATCACTGGCAGCAAAGCTGTAGCCCGTAAATGGCGCGACAAACAGCTCTGAGTTAGCCATTAGCGGTGCAGATAACAACAATGACAAGATGCCTGTTGTGAACACTAATCTCATTTTCATCACGAATCTCCCTATAATATGGCCTACAAGCAACGGCTATCTCATGCCACGATCTTGTTTCACTCTATCATAAGCCGCTTGGATATCCTGTGCTTTTTTCTTGGCTAACTCCATCATTTCAGAGGGTAATCCCTTTGCCACGAGTTTGTCAGGATGGTGCTCATTCATCAACTTACGATAAGCACGTTTTACCTGTTGATCGGAATCAGCCTCGGTTAAACCTAGCAAGTCATAGGCGTCTTCAATTGATGTCTGTTGGTTGCGACCACCTTGGTGAAAATTAAACTCTGCTTGCCAACGTTTAAGCAGCTCATCAAGCTGAAGGCGGCTAAAGCCTAGCTCCTTAGCTACGGTAAGTAATATTTCGTGCTCCTTGTCATCGAGCGTTGCATCAGACAGTGCCGTTTGGATCTGTATCTCCAAAAACATCTGCAATAACTCTTTGCGCCCCATCGAAATTAAGCGAAACGTTTTTAAACAGGCGTTGAGGTCGAAATTACTGGCCTTGCCTTCATTAAATGCAGCTTGAGCATCACGCCTTGCCTCACCCGTTAACTGCATCTGGTCCATCAGCGCCGTCGCCATACGAATATCATTTTCGGTAATATGCCCAGAGGCCTTAGCGACATGACCCATCACCGCAAACGTGGTATTGAAAAATAACGCTTGTCGATTGGTTCCATTGCCAATCACCGCACTTAACTGAGCTCTTTTCTTATCGTAAAGATGACCCAGCCAGAGTCCAATAATGCCACCGACGATGCGACCGAACATAAAACCGATAGCAAAACCAAATAACTTACCCCAAATTTTCATTCATTAACCTTTACATTAATCACGTAGTTGTTTTGCCCTAACCTGGGCATCTAATGCGTATAGACGCTCAGGAGTGCCAACATCACACCAAAGATGGCCAAAATACTCTCCTGCAACACTTTGCACAGCCATTTTTTGCTTCAATAAAGGCGCTAAGCCAAATCGTCCCTGTGGCGTATCATCAAAAAGGCTTGGGTGATATAGGCCTATGCCTGAAAAAGTCAGCTTTGACTCCCCTTCTATAGACAATTGACCATCGGCAAGCGCAAAGTCTCCCTCAGGGTGTTGCGTGGGGTTATCAACCAACCATAAGTACGCCTGGTGATGTCGCAATGCGACCAAGGCGCTTGCATCACTCAAGGTTCGACCCTGTATCCGTGGTAATTGTTCGATAAACACATCACCATTGATCACTAAAAATGGCTTATCGCCAAGCAGTGGCAAAGCTTGCTTAATACCACCACCGGTTTCCAACGCCTCGACTTCGGCGCTATAGTGTAATTTAACCTGCCAACGACTGCCATCGCCCAGAGCTTGCTCAAGCTTGTGACCCAGCCATGCATGATTAATCACAATGTCAGTAACCCCAACCTCAGCCAAGCGTTCGATGTGATAAACGATAAGCGGCTTATCTGCCACCTCAACCAACGGCTTGGGCAAAGTGTCGGTTAACGGACGCAATCGCTCGCCACGACCTGCAGCTAATATCATCGCCTTCATGACTGAAGACTCATTCGAGGTAAAATAGTGTCAGTTATCCACTGGGTAAAGCTGTCAAGTTCGGGATAATGCTTACCAATATCCACCACATATTCCAAGGTCAATGGAATATCCTGCATATACCCAAGTTTCCCATCACGGTAATTAAGGCGGCAGAAGATACCTGCCGCTTTTAAATGGCGCTGAATACCCATCAAATCAAACCAGCGACAATATTGCTGAAAACTGACTTCTTTGCTGATGAGACCAAGCGATAACAGTTGCTGATAATGCTGCATTCTAAGTGGGTCTACAATGGCATCTGGCCACCGCACATAACAATCACGCAGCAGCGACACCGCATCGTAGGTAATTGGGCCTATCACAGCATCTTGAAAATCGATCACCGCAAGGTTTTCCTCTACTAGCATTAAATTGCGGCTGTGATAATCTCGGTGCATCCCCGCTTTAGGCTGTTCGGCCACGTTGGCTACCAGTAGGCTAAATGTCTCATCAAGCAGGGCTTTCGTTGGTCTATCGATAACAATTTTAAGGTGATGTTCAACCAACCACTCGCAAAAGATTCGCAACTCTCGCAGCACAAACTCATCATCATAGATAGGCAATGACTCGCCACCTGCGGCGGTGATGGCAACCACTTTGTCGAGAAGGTAGAGGGCTTGCTGATAATAAGCGCTGACATTGGCCTCATCTAACACACTAAGCAGCTGCAGATCCCCTAAGTCACTTAGCAGTAAAAAACCCGATTCAATATCTTCAGCAATCACCAAAGGGGCACTCAGTCCTTGGCGTTGATATTCGTTCGCTAACGCGATAAAAGGCTGCACTGGAACCATCTCAGGTGGAGAGTCCATTGCGATAAAGGAGGCTTGGCGATGAAAAACGCGGAAATAGCGACGAAAACTGGCATCACCTGATATCAACATAACCTTGGCATCATCGCCTAAAGTTCGCGCTATCCAATCACAAAGGGCAATAAATCTTGGATCTGACAAGGGCACCTCATGGCTCTTAGGCAAAAATTGCTTTATTATAAAGCAAAATGGAAACAGCAATTAAGATGATTCTATCTCTTTTGCTAAGTTGCTTGTGTAATTAAATGCAACTATTCTCTCCGATAATTTGTCAAGACTAAGAATTCACAAAACGATTAAAGATGCATAACCGTTACTTATTGGCTTTAGCGCTGCTTCCGCACCTTCTCTTGGCAGACGAATTAGATAGCACCGTCGACACCAGCACTCAATGCCTTGTGGAACCGCCTGTGCCCGTTCCATCAAGCGACGATAGAGATCTACCGCTTGACCTTCAGCAAATTAAAATTGTTTCCGACAGTTCAACAGCTAAGATGGGCGATAAAGCCACTTTTGCCGGTGACGTGACCTTTAGCCAAGGTGGACGCCATATCGCCGCCGATAACGCTGTATTGGACCAAGCAAACGAACGCTTAGATGCCAATGGCAATCTGGTATTTCAAGACAGCATGTTTACTGTTACCGCAGACTCACTCAGTGCCGAGATGCGCAGTAATAGTGCCGAGCTATCCGGCGCACAATATTGGCTACATGGACAACAGATACATGGCGAAGCTGAGAAGCTTGAAATTACTCAAGACAATAACCTACATCTAACCAATACCAACTTTACCACTTGCCCCCCTGGCGATACCTCTTGGTTGCTCGAAGCTGAAACCATCAAAATCGACAGCACTGAGGAGTGGGGAGAGCTTTGGGATGCCAAGCTAAAAATTGGTGATGTGCCAGTGTTCTATCTGCCGTATATGACTATTCCGGTATCCGAAAAGCGTAAGTCAGGCTTTCTTTTCCCGCTGTTCAGTACCAGTACCACCAATGGTGTTGAGGTCGCGACGCCCTATTACTGGAACATTTCGCCTGAATATGACCTTACATTTACACCGCATTATATGTCAGCTCGCGGTCTGTTTTTAAAAAGTGAATTTAGGTATTTAGCAGGAGAAGCCCAGCAAGGTCAGCTTAATGTTGAATACTTGGGCAATGATGACTTAATCCCTAACAGCCCCGACCGCTATCTTTATCATTGGCAGCATCAAGGGGCGATAGATGACAATTGGCGAGTACTCGCTAACTTTACAGATGTCTCTGATAATAACTATTTTAACGATCTCAATTCAGATGTGCTGCGAGCAACCGACAATCAACTATCGCGAATAGGCGAAATTGCCTATTTTGCCAATAATTGGGACGTCACAGCTCGGGTGCAAGATATTAAAGTATTAGGTGAAGATGAGTCGCCCTATCAAGTCATGCCTCAAGTCGCCTTTAACTACCGAGCGCCTGAGTTATGGCAAGGCTTAGATTTCAGTATCCTTGGTGAAGCGACCAACTTTAGACATAAAGAGGATCAGTATGCCACCGCAAATCGCGTACATATTGAGCCAACATTATCGCTACCTATCCACGGCCCAGCGGGTTCGTTAACCAGCGAAATAAAGTTACTACAAACCAATTATTGGCAAGATACTAATGACTACAGTATCAATCAAGATCTCGACAGCTCAGTCAGCCGTACCTTGCCACAAGTGCGAATACATGGACAGATCAACTTTGAGCGCTATACCGATTATTTTGATAGCAACTATCGCCAGACCTTAGAGCCGCAGTTCCAGTACCTTTATGTGGGTTATGAAGACCAAACTGGCATAGGTCTCTACGACACCGCCTTGCTACAAGATGACTACTATGGACTATTTAGGGATCGCCGCTTTTCAGGTTTAGATAGAATCGCCGATGCCAACCAGATGACCTTAGGTTTAACCACGCGCTTATTTGATGAACATAACCGCGAAACCTTCAAATTTAGCTTAGGTCAAATCTACTATTTTGAAGACAGCAAAGTAGGCCTCATTGACCCAAGTCAGCCTAATACCGTACTGGAGGAACAAAACACCTCGAACTCAGTATTAGCAGCAGAGTTAAATACCCAGCTATACAACGACTGGTTTGTCAGCGGTGCAATTCAATACGATACCAAAGAGAGTGAGAATAAGAAGAGCGAAGTCACGCTCGACTTCCGCCCAGGTATCAATAAGCTAATGCAGGTAAGCTATCGCTATGTGCCAGACCTAGTTAACAGTAACACCAATGAGTCGGTCAATATTTCACAAGCGGGTGTCCGAGCAGCTTGGCCAATCAACGATAACTGGTATATCGTAGGCAACTGGTATTACGACCTCAATGAAAGCAGAAGTGTTGAAACCTATACAGGCTTTCAATATGAATCCTGTTGTTGGGCGGTACGCTTAAGTTATCATTACCGCATCAAAACCAATTATGATGACGATTTAGCACCAACATTTGAGGATAGAGAGCTATTCGAACACGGCTTCTATCTTAATTTTGTGATTAAAGGATTAGGTGGCTCTGGCCCACTGGGTGTGTCGGATATGCTTGATGATGGGCTATTCAACTATCGTAAGCCGCTCTATTTGAAAAACTAGCTTTGATATTTAGTTAATATTTTGCTGAACCTAGATACGGACTTGTAGTCCAATCAGAATAATCGAATTAAGTTGTCGGCCACTAATCGTAAAGACCGACTTCAATATGCCAAGGATTTTTGTGGATGAGACCCTGTAAACAACTGATTATTGCTTTTCTGACATTGGCGATGAGCCACAGCGTTATGGCGGCAAATGAGCCATTAGATCGCGTTACAGTACAGATCAATGAAGGGATAGTGTTAGAAAGCGAAATTGCTAATATGCTTAAAACCGTCAAAGCTAACGCAAAGGCTGCCGGACAAGCATTGCCTTCAGATACCGCATTGCGTACTCAGGTCATTGAGCGTCTCATCATGACTCGTCTGCAGCTGCAAATGGCTGATCGTATCGGTTTACATATTGGTGATCTGCAACTTGACCAAACCATCGACAATATCGCTAAAGAGCAGAAAATAACTCCCGCAGCAATGCGCGAGAAAATTGAAGCAGAGGGCATGAGTTGGGGTCAGTACCGTGAGCAGTTACGTGAAGAGATCACCCTAGGCGAGATTCAACGTATTCAAGTACAACGACGCATTCAAGTCTCTGCACAAGAGATCAACAACCTAGTTAAGTTGATTGAAGAGCAAGGTATGCAACAGGTTGAATATCAAATTGGCCATATTCTTATAGAAGTGCCAAGCAGCCCAACGAGTGAACAATTGGAAGCGGCAAGTAAGCGTGCCAATACCGTATTGAAGCGTCTTGAAGATGGTGCTGACTTTAAACAAACAGCCATTGCCTCGTCGTCAGGTCCTAAAGCACTAGAAGGTGGTATTTGGGACTACATGAACATCAACGAGATGCCGACGCTGTTTGCCGAACTTCTTGGCGGAGCTAAAAACAATGACATTATTGGCCCAGTTAGAAGTGGTGCTGGTTTCCACATAATTAAAGTGATGGATGCGCGCGGGCTACAGACCCAAGAGATCGATGAAGTGCGCTCACGCCACATCCTTATTAAGCCTTCGCCTATCTTATCTGAAGAACGCGCAAAAGCGATGCTAGATAAATTTGTGCAACAACTTCGCAATGGCGAAGCAGACTTTGCCGCTTTAGCGCGCCAGTATAGCGAAGACCCAGGCTCTGCGGCGAAAGGCGGTGAGCTTGGTTGGGCTGACCCATCCGTCTATGTACCAGCGTTTGCGCAAACATTAAATGCACTATCACTTGATGAAATCAGTGAGCCATTCCGCTCTAGTCACGGCTGGCACATTGTCCAACTAGAAGAAAAACGCAAAACCGATGCAACCGATAAATTCAATACTAATCGTGCACACCAGCTTATCTTCCGCCGTAAATTTAACGAAGAACTGCAAAACTGGCTGGATGAAATGAGATCTGAAGCTTACATTGAAGTATTCGATGCCGATTTTAATCGAGGTTAATTATATTGACGACTAAACGAATCGCAATCACACCCGGCGAACCGGCGGGTGTAGGTCCAGACTTAGTCATTCAACTTGCTCAGCGCGCTTGGCCCGCTGAGCTTGTTGTTTGTGCCGATCCAGCTTTATTGACAGCGCGAGCCAAAAAAATTGGCTTGCCCCTTCAACTGCGCCCCTATCAGCCGAGTCAACCGCCTAAACCGCAAGAAGCCGGAACCTTGACCATTGTTCCCTTTGAGCTAACAAATGAAGCTATTTGTGGCACGCTGGATGAGCAAAATAGTGCCTATGTCATCGACACATTAAGCTATGCGGGCAACAAGAATATGAGCGGCGAATTTGATGCCGTCGTGACTGGGCCTGTGCACAAAGGGATTATTAACCAAGCGGGTATCCCATTTAGTGGCCATACGGAGTTTTTCGCTCACCAGGCTAACTGCCAAGATGTAGTGATGCTGCTTGCAGCCCCAGGATTACAGGTTGCGCTGGTGACTACACATATTCCACTCGCCTATGTGTCAAAAGCCATTACCCGCGATCGTTTACATCAAATTATTAAGATTTTACACAATGATTTGGTAGAAAAATTTGCCATTGAACAGCCCAAAATTTATGTCTGTGGATTAAACCCACATGCAGGTGAAGATGGCCACCTTGGCAGAGAAGAGATAGATGTTATTGCTCCCGCGCTTGAAGAACTGCGTGCTGAGGGAATAAGTCTGATAGGTCCCTTACCTGCTGACACCTTATTCCAACCAAAATATTTAGAAGATGCGGATGTCGTATTAGCCATGTATCACGATCAAGGCCTTCCGGTACTTAAGTCGCAGGGCTTTGGCAGTTCGGTTAATATCACATTGGGCTTACCTTACATTCGCACATCAGTCGATCATGGCACAGCCCTTGCGCTTGCTGGAACCGGTGAAGCCGATATCGGCAGCTTCGTCTGCGCACTAAACAAGGCTATTGAACTAGCCACTAAAAACGAGTCTTTGAAGAGTAGTAATGAGTAATAAAGTACATTTAGGCCATACCGCTAGAAAACGTTTCGGACAAAACTTTTTGACCGACAGTAATGTGATCAACCGTATCGTAGGCGCGATTGCGCCCGATAATGACCACGTAATGGTTGAGATCGGTCCAGGCCTAGCGGCACTGACAGAACCTGTCGCTGAGAGCATCGATAAACTCACCGTTGTTGAGCTCGATAAAGATCTGGTTGAAAGGCTAAAAACTCACCCATTTCTAAAAGATAAACTCGATATTCATCAAGGCGATGCATTGAAGTTCGACTTCAACCAATTGGTTGAAGAAGGTAAGCAGATGAAAGTATTTGGCAATCTGCCATACAACATCTCAACACCACTGATGTTTCATCTTTTCGAATTTGCAGAGCATATTGAGAATATGCACTTTATGCTGCAAAAAGAGGTGGTATTACGTCTATCTGCGTCGCCAGGAACCAAAGCGTACGGCCGTTTAACAGTAATGGCACAATATTTTTGCCAAGTGATGCCAGTACTCGAAGTACCACCGGGCTGCTTTACGCCGCCACCAAAAGTTGACTCTGCCGTCATCAGGCTGGTGCCCTATAAGCAAAAGCCATGGCCTTGTAAAGACGTTGACCTACTGAGACACCTTTGTACCACTGCGTTCAATATGCGCCGTAAGACGCTACGCAATAACTTAAAGCAGATGCTCACCGATGACGACTTTAAGCTGTTAAATATTGATTCGACAAAACGCCCCGAACAGATAAGTGTTGAACAGTACGTCGCGATGGCTAACTTAGTTTTTGATAAGAAAAGCAGCTAATCAAAAGGGAGAGCCTCTCTCCCTCAAACTTTCGTTTTAGGACCCCTCGATGACTGAACTTGAATCCTCAATCCGAATAGAGGTAAAAACCGAATATATTGAAGCGCAATCCTCTCCAGAAGAGGAGCGTTATCTCTTTAGCTATACCATCACCATCGTTAATCTCGGTGAAAAACCTGCGACCTTAAAAAGCCGTATGTGGTGCATTACCGATGCCAATGGCCATCATAGCGAAGTTCAAGGTGCTGGTGTTGTTGGCGAAACGCCCACGATCGCCCCCAATACCGCCTATCAATATACCAGCGGAACGGTATGCGAAACACCGTTTGCTGTGATGCAGGGCCACTACATTATGATCAGTGAAGATGGCACCGAATTTAAAGCCAAAATTGCGCCATTTCGTCTAGCTGCTCCAGGATTGCTACACTAACAAAACGCGACCTCATCCCATAACGTTCATTAAAAGAGAGAGAAATGGCAACATATTTTGTCGGTGATATTCAAGGCTGTTTCGACGAACTTAGGCTGCTTCTCGATAAGGTCGACTTCCGCCCATCTAGGGATGAATTGTGGGTTGTGGGTGATATGGTTGCTAGAGGGGAGAAATCACTCGAAACCCTTCGATACCTTAAATCTCTCGAACATTCGGCAAAAGTTGTCTTGGGCAATCATGATCTGCATCTGCTCGCGGTGCACGCTCAATTGAAACGGCCAAAACCAAGCGACAATTTGTCTGCTTTACTGGCGGCCGACGACATCGAACAGCTTATAGATTGGATCAGAGTACAACCATTAATCCGCGAATTGAAACAGCCGAAGCTACTGATGTCCCATGCGGGTATTCCCCCACAATGGGATGTAGAGACCGCACTTGCTCAAGCAAGTCTTGTTAGCCAAGCTCTCCAATCACCAGATTACCTTGAACAGCTTATCTCAAAAATGTATGGCAATGACGTCACACAGTGGTCAATAGACCTTTCTGCCACTAAGCAGTTAATCTATTGCATTAATGCACTGACACGGATGCGTTATCTGCATAACGATGGCAGTCTAGATTTCGATTGTAAACTCCCGCCAAACAAGGATATCCATGATGGCCTAACACCATGGTTTACCCACAACAATCTCGCCAATCAAACCCATCAGTTGGTGTTTGGTCATTGGGCCGCGTTAATGGGGAAAGTGGACAATCCTGCGATGCGAGCCTTAGACACTGGTTGCTGCTGGGGGGAGTATTTAACCCTGTGGCATCTGGAGTCCGATCAAAAAATTACCCAAAATAAGTTAAAAAAGAGTTAAACTAGATTCGCTGCTGGCCGATATAAAGCTTGCAGAATATGCCCCGCCCTAGCCCTGAGAATATTTTTAATAATTAGGGATATAACAAAAAAAATCGGAGTGCCCCTATGAAATTGAATGTAGCCACTAGAGTAATTGGTGGATTTGGTGTTGTAACCCTATTGTTAATAATACTGGGGGTTGCTTCACTCATTACCAATGACAACATCAAGAGCAGTACGCTCGTGCTGCAAGATTTGAGTCTTCCGGCTTTAGAAGTTAGCAATCACCTCACTCAAAACATTGCCTTGCAAGAGAAACAACTGTTAGTGGCTTACCATAGTAAACTCTCCTCCGAACTGCCAAAAATACAGAACCAGTTTGGTGATCACGCCAATGGTTTTTTGACTCAGCTCGATAAATTGAGTGGCATTATTCAGGGACATCAACAAGGCTTAGGTAAGCAAATTTCATCACTGCGAACACACTATCAAGCGTTTAATGACAATAGTCTTAAAATGATGAAGGCAAGAGAGCAGTCACTTATCACACAAGAAGCCCTCATTGACCAGTTAGATGAGTTAGAGATGGCGGCCGATGACACTGCGTCTTTGTTACTTGATCTTATCGACTTGGAAACCAGTGAAGACCCAACCGAACGTGAAATTGCAGCAACAGCTAGCAATATTGATAACAGCTTCAGCACCATCATCACTAGCAGCTATGACTTAGTCAACGCCAAAGATAAATCTAAAGCTGAGACCATAACGAAAGAACTTGATTATATTCTTAGTGAAGCAAAAAATAAGCTCGAATATGTGAGTCGTCATTGGGAAGGTGTCATTGATCAGGACATGCTAGATAGCGTGAACGAAGAAGCGGCAAAAGTGTTCAATATGTTATATGGCCCTAACGCTATTCAGGCACGTAAAGCAAAGCAGATCACACTCAATGTCACTGCAACCAACTTACTCAATCAGGTTGAAGATAATATCACTGATGTCAACCAAGATATGGACAACCTAACGAAAGAGATAGAAACGGTATCTCAAGCGATTAGCACCAAGGCAATTAGCGATATTGATAGCGCGAGCTTTAAAACCTTGGCACTGGTTGTTATCGCTATTTTCGTGTCTATTGGGGTAAGTATTGCTGTCATTCGCCCGCTCAAACGTTCGCTCGACAACGTTAACAATGCGCTTAATGTCCTAGCATCTGGCAACCTAACCCATAAGTTAGATGATTCTGGCCACGATGAGTTTGCAGAGCTATCGCGTAACTGTAACCGATTAGTCGATAGTTTGCGGAATTTAATCCAAGGCATACTCGATCGCTCCAATCAGCTAGCGGCTGCCGCAGAGGAGACCTCAGCGATTACCGCGCAAACCACTGCTGGCATCCAAGAGCAGAAGAACCAGGTCGACCAAGTCGCGGCCGCAACGACTCAGCTCAGCTCAAGCGCCATGCAAGTGACCAGTAGTGCCGATGAAGCACTTAGCCAAATTAAGCAAGCCGACGAAGAAGCGCAGCATATGCGAGCGATCGCCGATGAGAATAAGCGCACGATTTTAGCCCTTGCCGATGAAGTGGCCAAAGCAGGACACGTTATCAATAAAGTGCATTCCGATAGTGCATCTATTGGCTCTATCCTCGACGTTATTCGCGGAATCGCAGAACAAACCAACCTACTCGCACTCAACGCCGCCATTGAAGCCGCTAGAGCCGGTGAGCAAGGCCGTGGCTTTGCAGTGGTTGCTGATGAAGTGCGTAGTCTAGCGTCTCGGACCCAAGATTCGACTCAAGAGATCCAGCAGATGATTCAGGTGCTGCAACAAGGCACCCAAGAAGCGGTATCGGTTATGGAGCTTGGACGTAGTCAGGCTACCAGCTGTGTAGAGAAAACAGAGCAAGCCAATATCGCCCTTGAAAGCATCAGTAACGCGGTTCACAGTGCCCACGACTCAGGCACTCATATTGCCCATGCAGCCCAAGAACAAAACTTGGTAAGCCAGCAGGTATCAGAGAAACTTGAGCACATTGCTGCTATATCAGAGGAGACGGCAACAGGTGCTGACCAAACAGCTCAATCTAGCCATCAAGTCGCTCAGTTAGCTGAAGAGCTTCAAGCCTCTGTAGGTGAATTTAAGGTCTAGCTTAAATGTTATACCTGAGAAAAAAGGCCGAATTTAATTCGGCCTTTTTTATTGCTATATAAAAGTAAAAAAGCCGGACATTCGTCCGGCTTTTAGATTTTAGATTTTAGATACAAGTTAATTACCCGATAATCTACCTTTAATCGCTGCAGTAACTGGGCTACCAGCATGTCCATTAGCTTCCGCCCATTGAACCACGGTGCTGCCATCAGCTTCAGTTACGCTTAAATCATCGGTAGATAAACGCTTAGCCATAAATTCGCCAATATCATTCGCGCCGCTTTTCATCGCAAAACGCAGTAAGCTGTCACCATCACAAGTGATCCCTTGATACACATTGCGTAATTTAACACGTGCCTCTTTAAGCTTTTTGCGTAAACGGTTTTTATCATCCGCTTGAACATAGTTACAGATGTTTGCAACGAGCTGGTCGTTGGCTTGTACCGGAACAGTATAAACAGATGCTGCAATAACCACAGCAATCGTCGCAGGTAACAGACGCATCGGGTACTCCTATAATATTTATTATTTTTATTTAGCAGATTTTCAAAAACTTAAATCTACAAATGACTCAGGACAACACCGTAATTTAACATTTTTTTACCAAATTGATAAAGCGATATTCCAAGCCTTTATCGCTCACATGGCATTCATCATTGAGTATATGCCAAGATCCATCATCCCACAGAGGAAAATAAGTATCCCCTGCAGTATCTAAATTTATTTCTGTTAAATATAAAATATCGGCTTGGGGTAGCAGCTCTGCATAAAGCTGACCGCCACCCATGACCACCAACTCTTCGCAATCTCCAGCGGCCTGTTTCGCAGCATCGAATGAGGTCACGCAGGTGACACCTTCGATAACGAGCTCTTGCTGACGGCTCACCACAATATTATGTCGCCCCGGTAGTGGACGACCAATAGACTCAAATGTCTTACGCCCCATAACAACGGGTTTCCCCAGCGTCATAGCTTTAAAATGGCGCAGATCTTCCGGTAGGTGCCAAGGCATCTGGTTATCTTTGCCTATCACGCGGTTATTTGCCATCGCAGCAATCATTGCTATTTTCATTGGTATCTCCCACGGTCTATCGCCGCTTTAGATAAGAGGTTAAATTACAGGTCGGGTACGAAAGTAGAGTAAACTCGGCATTGCTAGCCCTACAGACAAAGCGCCTAATATGAATACTGTTTTAAGGCCATTACTAATAACCTCGGCCGTCAATTCAGGACTAACCTCGGATTGAGCAGTGAGCTGCACTAACGCAATAACTGTGTTGTATGCATACGTCCCTGGAATCATGGGAATAATTGCCGCGACCGCATACATAAGAGGTGGTGCTAGGTGTTTTTTAGCGAAGCCAATAGTCATCACACCAACGATTGCAGCGGCAATAAATGTCGCCCACTCAATAGGCATATGAAAATGCAAAAGTAAGGTCCTAACACTGTGACCTAACGCCCCAGCCATCGCACAATAAGGTAAAAATCGCTTAGGTACATTAAAGACCATAGCAAAACCAACGGCAGGAATAGATGAGAACAACGCGTCATTAAGTAGCTTTATCAGTAAATCCATTATAAGAATAAGCCTCCTATCTGCATCGCAATAGTGATGCCAATCACTGATGACACGGTCAGCAAAGTCGCATGCCCCCAACGAGAAATCCCAACATTTAGATGGCCTTTTACCATGTCTGATATTGCATTGATCATCGGAAAGCCTGGCACCAACATCAGCACACTCGCCGCCATTGGCAGCCTCGGCGTTTCAGTCAATTCGAAATGATATCCAAGCTGCGCGATTAACGTCGTGATGAAAGCTGTTACAGCAAAATTAACTAATAAGTTAAAGTGACGCTTAGCGATAGAAAGTCTGACAAACATTCCGATTGATGATGCGAATATCGTGATCAGCACAGCCATGATATCACCGCCAAACAGATGGCAGAAGCTACCACAAGAAAGGCCAATCATAGGAATGAGATAGCGTTTAGGATAGGCTCTGGGCTGGATGCGAGAAACGCGTTTGCGCACTTCATTTAGGCCATATATCCCTTTCTCTGTGAGTAAGCAGATCCGCTGTAACTCACAGATAATGGTCATATTAATGCCATGCTCTCTGATCCGCCTAGTGGTTGTTATACAACGCCCATGAACAAGACTTGTCAACACCAAGGAGTTGGAAGAGATGGAGATCTCGACACTCGCAAGACCTAAGGCCTGCCCCAAGCGCTGACTGATCTCTTCAACGAGCTCAGATTCAGCGCCATAGGCCAGAAGTAGTTGTGCTACTCGAACAACCTGCCGAGTAATATCATTTTGAGTATCAGCGTACACAATTATCTCAGAATGAGGCGAGAGGTAAGTGTTCTCTACCTCTGGTAAATAATCTCAACATCGTAATCATCGTCGTCGAAATCATCATCAAAATCGTCATCGAAGTCTTCATTGACGACCTCCTGGCTCTGTTGATGATAGTTATCCCACTTAAACTCGACTTCAGCATCAGGATCTTTTTCAACGTCAGCAGGTAAGGATTCAATGAAATCCATTAACTTAAGACTAAGCTCTTGGGTGCCTTCACGATTATAAGCCGATATCGTGTAGACATCGCCTTGCCAATCCAGTTCCTTAACGATGCGATCGATACGTTCTTGAAGTTCCTCTTCAAGTAATAGATCTGTTTTGTTAAAGACTAACCAACGCGGCTTGCTTGCAAGCAATGGTGAATGCTTCTCTAGTTCACCCACAATAGCGCGAGCACTATCGACAGGGTCGCTACCATCAATCGGCTCAATATCTAATATATGCAGCAGTACACGACAGCGCTCTAAATGCTTGAGGAAACGAATACCTAAACCCGCGCCCTCTGCCGCACCTTCAATCAAGCCTGGAATATCAGCGACAACAAAGCTTTGGCCATGTCGTGGCGTTACAACACCTAAGTTAGGCACTAATGTGGTAAAAGGGTAATCCGCAACTTTAGGCTTAGCTCTTGAAACGGCGCGGATGAAGGTCGACTTGCCCGCATTAGGCATACCTAAAAGACCGACGTCAGCGAGCAACATAAGCTCTAAGCGAAGACTTCTTACCTCTCCTGGCGTACCCAAAGTTTTTTGTCTCGGTGCACGGTTGGTACTGCTCTTAAAGCGAGTGTTACCTAAACCATGAAATCCGCCTTTCGCGACAAGTAGTTTTTGACCATGAACCTTAAGATCACCGAGTGCTTCTTGAGTTTCCTCATCCACAGCGCGTGTTCCCACCGGCACCTTAAGAATAAGATCTTCACCGCCATGGCCAGTACAGTCTCGACCGCGACCATTCTTACCACGTTCAGCAAAATGAAAGCGTTCAAAACGGAATTCAATCAGGGTATTCAGGTTTTCGTCGGCCTGTAAGTAAACACTACCGCCATCACCACCATCACCGCCATCAGGACCACCATCCGGAACATATTTCTCGCGTCTAAAACTCACGCAACCACTACCGCCATCACCAGCTTCAACTCTGATCACAGCTTCATCGACAAACTTCATACCAACTCCAGGCACCACACGATAGACGGATTATACTGCCTATCTAATATTACCGCCAAAAAACAATTGCTCTACCGATCTATCGACGCCCATTATGCATCAATAAATCGATTCTCAACTGGTGCTGGAGCGTAGCGTTCGGCTCTTTCACCAGATAATAATCTTCATAAACAATAAAGCCCTACCAGAGGCAGGGCTTTATAAACTAGCTTAGGTTAGCTAAAGATTAAGCTTCGATACTAATGAACTTGCGGTTCTTAGGACCTTTAACTTCAAACTTAACTTTACCGTCAGTTAGTGCAAATAGAGTATGGTCACGACCAATACCTACGTTAACACCTGCGTGGAATTTAGTACCACGTTGACGAACGATGATGTTACCAGCTAGAACTGATTCACCACCGAAACGCTTAACACCAAGACGTTTACTTTCTGAATCGCGGCCGTTACGAGTAGAACCGCCAGCTTTTTTATGTGCCATGAGTTAGACTCCTAATTAAGCGTTGATAGCTGTAATTTTAACTTCGGTGAACCACTGACGGTGGCCCATCTTCTTATCGTGGTGCTTACGACGACGGAACTTAACGATAGTTACCTTTTCGCCACGGCCATGGCTGACAACTTCAGCTACAACCTTACCACCTTCAACTAAAGGTGCACCAACGTGTACAGTCTCACCGTCAGCAACCAAAAGAACTTGGTCAAATTCGACAGTTTCGCCTGTAGCGACTTCTAATTTTTCTAGACGAACAGTATGGCCTTCAGCAACACGGTGCTGCTTACCACCACTTTGAAAAACAGCGTACATAGCTATTTTACTCCGATATTTCTAGCACGCAGACCTTTTTAGTTTGGCTGGGTGCTATAAAAGCTTTAATGACAATGGTCGCGGAGTTTACGCTAAGAAGACCAAGCTGACAAGCCCTAATTCACTTTGATCAAAAAAAGATCGGAATTACTCGCACATTAGTCTTCTAATACTGTCTTGCGACACATTTTTAGGTAGAATCGAATCATTATAACATTTTCGCCTTAATTTGGGCTGCCTGAATTACGCTGCAACCCTAAAAGTAGAGCCTATATATGGATTTGAATGCCATCCGTCAGTTAGCTGACGTAGATATGAAAGCCGTCGATCAGCTTATTTATAAGCAATTAGAATCAGATGTAGCCCTAATTAATCAGTTAGGTTTCTATATTATTAATGGAGGGGGCAAACGATTACGCCCACTGCTGTCAATTCTAGCCGCTCGCGCCATTGCATATGAAGGCGAAGCACACCTTAAGTTGGCAGCCATTGTCGAGTTTATCCATACCGCTTCACTGTTACACGATGATGTTGTCGATGAATCCATGCTACGACGCGGCAGAGAAACTGCCAACGCATTGTTTGGCAACAGCGCTAGCGTATTAGTTGGGGACTTTCTCTACACTCGCTCTTTTCAAATGATGACAGAACTTAAAAGTATGCAAGTGCTAGAAGTCTTAGCCGATGCTACTAACGTACTTGCTGAAGGTGAAGTACTGCAGTTAATGAACTGTAACGACCCAGACACCACAGAAGACAGCTATATGCGAGTCATCTACTGTAAAACGGCCAAACTATTCGAAGCGGCGACCCGCCTTGCTGGTGTGCTTGCTGACAGCAGCATAGAGGTTCAAACCGCGCTGGCCGATTACGGCAAGTACTTAGGCACTGCGTTCCAGTTAACCGATGATCTACTCGACTACACTGCAGAAACTGAAGAGCTAGGTAAGAACATTGGTGATGACCTGGCAGAAGGCAAACCGACACTACCGTTAATCTATGCAATCGCTAACGGCACTGATGAAGCTAAAAAGTTGATCCGCGAAGCCATTGAACAAGGTGACGGCTCAGGCCACATAGAAACCATTTTAAATGCGCTCAATGAATGTGGTGCGCTTCAATATACTGAAACAAGAGCCCTAGAAGAGGCTGAGAAGGCCATTAACGCGCTTGATATCCTTCCTGAGTCCGACTACAAGCAAGCATTAATATCATTAGCTAGAATAGCTGTCGCGCGCAATCACTAATGATTGGTTAATGACGCAAAGATTTAAATAACAAAAAAGGAGCCAATCGGCTCCTTTTTTATTGATTCGTCTAGCTTACTTAACGAATTCAACACCAAGCTTAATATCAGCCTTTAGCGTATCTAACATCGCATCACGCGCGTTGGCTTCAAACTCGCTTACGTCGCCATAAGCTAATACTTGCTCAACACCATTCTTACCAAGAAGAATCGGTTGTGCGAAAAATTCTGCATGCTCACTGCCACCATCGACATAAGCACACTCAACCACATTGGCATCACCTTGCAGGCCACGAACCAGTGATAAACCAAAGCGGCATGCCGCTTGACCCATAGAAAGTGTTGCACTACCGCCACCGGCTTTAGCTTCAACGACTTCAGTACCCGCATTCTGAATACGAGTAGTAAGGGCTGCAACCTCTTCATCACTGAAGCTCACACCTTCAACTTGCGATAGCAGTGGAAGAATCGTTACACCGCTATGGCCACCGATCACGTTCACTTTGACATCCGCAACATCTAAGCCTTTTGCTTCGGCGACAAATGTTTCAGAACGGATAACATCAAGTGTCGTCACACCGAATAAACGATTTTTGTCGTACACGCCTGCAGCTTTTAATACTTCAGCAGCAATTGCCACAGTGGTATTTACAGGGTTAGTAATGACACCAATCAGTGCTTTAGGGCAAGTTGCCGCACACTTTTCAACAAGGTTTCTGACAATGCCAGCGTTAATATTGAACAGATCTGAACGATCCATACCAGGCTTACGCGCAACACCAGCAGAGATAAGCACAACATCTGCACCTTCTAATGCAGGCGTAGGATCTTCACCTGCAAAACCTTTCACCTCAACCGCAGTAGGGATGTGGCTAAGGTCAACTGCAACACCAGGTGTTACAGGAGCGATATCATAAAGGGACAGTTTTGAGCCGGCAGGCAATTGTGTTTTAAGCAGTAGGGCAAGAGCCTGGCCAATACCACCAGCGGCACCAAGTACAGCAACTTTCATAGTTATCTCCGTCATTTCTTGGATATTTGTGATATAGATCTAAATTCACCGATGGCGCAACATTACTGTAATCACACCAATAATTCAATTATCCCTTAGTAGTGTGAGCGTATATTTTGTCTTTTTGCTCTAAATTATTAATTTTGACTCAAATAACGTATAGTGCCTACCTTATCTGCGCAACATGTCTCTCATCTCACCACACAGACACCAAACTGAATTATTATTCATCATATCCGAATATTCGTTGACAAATAATTCAAAGCTATTCAGAATAAAGCAGTTTTGTGAATAAAGAATAAATAAATTATGCAAGCAACTAAAAATCAAGACGAACTTGTTAAGACCTTTAAAGCGATTTTAAAAGAGGAGCGCTTCGGCTCTCAAAGCGAAATCGTCAATGCCCTTCAAGCCGAAGGGTACAGCAACATCAATCAATCAAAAGTGTCGCGCATGCTCAGTAAGTTTGGCGCGGTGCGCACGCGCAATGCCAAGCAAGAGATGGTGTATTGCTTACCTGCAGAGTTGGGTGTACCGACAGCTGGAAGTCCACTTAAAAACTTAGTGCTCGACGTCGACCATAATCAATCGATGATAGTCGTAAGAACCAGCCCAGGTGCAGCGCAGCTGATAGCGAGACTTCTAGACTCTATCGGTAAACCAGAAGGCATTTTAGGTACTATTGCCGGAGATGACACCATTTTCATTTGTCCATCGAACATTAAAGATATCGACAAAACACTCGACACAGTGAAATCACTATTTAATTATGCCGATTAAACGGCTTGATGATAAAGAAGACGCCTAGTGCGTCTTTTTTTATGCTTAGCAACATTGGATACCATATATTGAATAAGTTTCACTTTCATGAGAGATTAATAGGCCGAACGTAGTAGAAAGCTGGCTAAGGATCTTAGATGAAAAATACAATAATTAATATCGATGATATTTGCTGGGAATCATGGCAACACTCCGATAACTATAGCAGTCAGCAAAAACATATCGGCGACGCGGCTGGATGTGAAAAAATTGGGGTGACGATGGAGAAACTCTCTCCAGGCAAACTCTCTTCAGTGGCGCATTACCATACTAAAGAGGAGGAGCATATCTACGCTATGCAAGGAGAAGCGACCCTACTGATTAACGGTGTTCCCCACCCTTTTAAGCAAGGCGACTATATCTGCTTCAACGCCAATAGCGCGATTTCCCACACTCTAAGAAACGACTCAGATGAGGACTTTGTTTTTATGGTCGTTGGTAACCGGGATATGCATGATGTGGTGGTGTACCCCGAAAACAATAAAGTGCAGGTCAGATCAATCGATGAAATTTACGCCAAACGACCGACAAACTATTGGGACCCTGATGAGTAAAAAAAACACACCTTAGGGTGTGTTTTTTTCAAGCCGCTAATCAGTTGGCTGCGTCATTCATAAAATCTAATGATGGCGCAAAGAATGAAGACCCCGTTAACGCTTGAGTGAAGTGCATTAGGTGGTCATGATGACCGTCTGCATCGCCATGGATCATACTGTGTAGCATTTTTTCAAAATTCACCGAATTTCGACAGTTAGAAATAAACATGAGTCCCTGCTCTTTTACTGAGCCATAAGGCATACTCTGGCGCAAAATTTCCATTGAATTGCCATTTTCATCTTTTAGATTAACCCGCTTAATATGGCTGGTTAATGGCTTATCGTCCGATGCATATTCAATATTATCAATCTTAGTACGACCGATAATGTCTTCCTGTTTCTTCTGCGGTAGTCGATTCCATTTACTCAGGTTATGAGCAAACTTCTGCACATGTACATAACTGCCCGCTTTAAAACTAATGTCTTCATCACCGACTAATGCTACATCTTGGCGATGCCTACCTTTAGGATTTTCTGTGCCGTCAACAAACCCAGTTAAATCACGATTATCCATGAACTGGAAACCACGCTCTTCGTCAACCAGCTCAACCAAACCTTCAAACATCTGGCACACTTCATTGGCAACAAGGTGAAGTATGTCAAAGCGGTCACAACGTAAGTGAACAAATAGGTCATATTCGTGAGCGGGCGCATCACGATTATCAGCATTCATCGCAGGAAAAGGCCTTAATTGCGCAGGACGTTTAGCTGGATATAGGCTATCCCAGTAGTTGGCACCAATGGCGACAAAACCATTAAAAGCGCTATCAGTATATTGATCTGATAATTCACAGATATATTGCGCTACATTTGCAACACAAGGACGCAGTTGTGATTCAATACCATCCTCGGCATTAAACATCAAATAGACACTGTGTAAATTCCCCTCAGCACACACACCCAGCTGTTCACGTGGCATAACCTGACTATCCATTTAAACCCTACCTTTACCAGTTTCAATTTCGGCACTATTATCCGAAACTTTAGCGATTAATAGTACTAACAAGCCCACAAATCGGTAAAACGAAACCCCAATAACTTTGTAGAGTAACGTTTTTTCATCTAGGCAGCCATAATGGTTTACAAAAATGCTACATCACCATCAAATTAATGGTTTAGAACAGAACCAAGCCATGAGGCGCTACGGATAACTTGACCCGCTGTCCTATTCCAAGTGTCGTTAGCGCCGACTTTATATCGTAAAGAGTTTGCCCTACTTGCACTCGATAATGACAGATGTTCCCGAGAAAGCGTCTCTCTATGATTTCAGCGCTACCTTCTGCAACAGCAGCAAGTGTTATCTGTTCAGGCCTCAGTAATAACTCTGCACTGCTGCCAACACCGTTACCCAACGGCGTGGTACTTTGAACCTCCCCCAGCACAGTAGAAAAATGATGAGCCCCAGTCACTTCGCCTGAAAGATAATTTCCGCCACCCAAAAAGTCAGCCACATATCGATTACTTGGCATTGAATATAACTGCTCTGCATCACCGTATTGCGCGATTTTTCCATCTTGGAATAATGCCAGCTTATCCGCAAACACAAAGGCCTCATCTTTACTGTGAGTCACAAAAATAGCGCTAACATTACGCTGCTTTAGAATGGCACGAATCTCAAGCATCATCTCATTACGCACTTTCGCATCGATATTTGAAAAGGGTTCGTCCAGCAATAATAGTTCAGGCTCATAGGCCAAGGCTCGGGCAATTGACACCCGCTGCTGCTGGCCACCCGAAAGCTCGTGGGGATAACGCGATCCTAAGCCATCCAGCTTGACCAGTGTCAACATCTCATCTAAACGATGCGCACGTTCCGCCGTCGTTAACGCCTTAACGCCAAATAACACGTTTTCAGCCACCGTTAAGTGCGGAAACAAAGCGTAATCTTGAAATATCATCCCCACTTCCCGGGCTTCACTGGGAACAAACAGCTTGTCAGCAGAAAGTAATCGGCCATTGATGCCAATTTTGCCTTGGGATATGCCTTGTAGCCCCGCGATAGCGCGTAACAATGTGGTCTTCCCGCAGCCACTGGGACCAAGGAGCGCAGCGATTTCTCCTTGCGCCACATTCAAACTCAGCCCATTCAAAATAACTTGTCCGCGATAATCACTATGAACGTTTTCTATTGTTAACGTCGACATCTTAAGTACGCTGCTCCAAAGAACGATTTAAATAGATAAGGGGCACTAACCCCACAAGGACAATAACGATTGCCGCTAACGCACCATGCTCTAACTGTTCATCAGAGACAAATTGATAAACATACGTCGCAAGGTTCTCAAATCCGACAGGCCTTAACAACAACGCAGCTGGTAACTCTTTCATGCACTCGATGAAGACCAACAGCAGCCCAGCGAATATTCCCTTGCGAAGAAGAGGTAAATGAACTCGTTGCAATAACGCCCCAGGTGTTAACCCCATGGTGACGGACGCCATATCTAGCGAAGGACTGATCCGCTTATAGCTATTTTCTACACTACCAATCGCAATGGCGACAAATCGCACCGAAAAAGCAAACACCAACACAAATACTGTGCCGCTGAAAAGTAGGCCAGGGCCTCGCGTATCAAACAAGGCATATAGGTCATTAATGGCAAAGTCGAGGTAAGTGAGTGGAACTAATATGCCTATCGCTAGAACGGTACCCGGTAAGGCATAACCTGTTGATGCCAGACGTGATGGCAGTAGATCAACTGGGCGTGGGCTACAACGTCGTACAAACATTAAAATCACTGCGATCGCCACGGTCAGCAGGCTCACGATGGCGGCAATATAGAAACTGTTAAAACTGTATTTTAGAAAGTCGTTGTTCCAACTGACATCGAAGTAGTCCCACGCATAGTGTAGCAATATGATAAAGGGTAGCAGGAAAGCCAAAAATAATAAGGCCATGCAATACAAACCTGCCCCCAACGCTTTAATATTACCTAGCTGATACCGATCCCCATAGTTGAGCTCAGTCTGCTTTTGAAACAGTTTTTGTTTACGCCGGGCAAAGCGCTCGATGCCGATCATACAAAACACTACCAATAGCATAATCGCTGACAACTTAGCGGCGGCAGCTAAACTACCATACCCCAGCCAAGTATCGTAAACCGCCGTCGTTAAGGTTGGCACGGCAAAATAACTAACCGTCGCAAAATCAGCTGCGGTTTCCATAGCAACTAACGACGCGCCAACAGCAATAGCAGGCCTAGCCATTGGCAAACTTAAACGCCAAAAACTCTGCCAAGGTCCACAGCCCATAACCCTCGCTGCATGCTGAAGGCTTGAGGATTGCTCCATAAATGCCGTACGTGCAAGCAGATAAATATAGGGAAATAGAACCAGCGCCAACATCACCGATGCACCCGCTAAGGTTCGCACATCAGGAAAAAAATAGTCTTGAGGAGATTGCCAACCAAATAGGTATCGTAACCCTCGCTGAATAGGCCCCGCGTAATCCAAGAGATCCGTATAAACATACGCAACAACATAGGCTGGCATTGCCAGGGGTAACAAGAGCGCCCACTGGAAAATGTGCCGTCCAGGAAATTCGCAACGAGCGATTAGCCACGCAGCAGGCACCGCAATAAGTGCCGCGCCAATACAGACTGACACCATTAAAATGAGAGTGTTACTAATGTAGGTAGGTAAAACGGTATCGAGCAGATGGTCGAAAACAGATTCGTCGGGCGTGGCAGCTTGAAGTAGGATAGCAACAAGAGGGAGTGTCAGCGCAGCGGCTATGACATACCCCATAATTGACCAACGTTTAGAAAAACCTAAAATCATCAATAATCCCATTTAGCTTTATGACGTAATTATCAGCCACAAACCTAAATCAAAACTTAAATAAGAACGATTATAAGTCACATAATTGCGACCTAAGCCTCATAAGTCAAAAAAGCCCTCCGAAGAGGGCTTTTTTAAGCGATGATATCATTACAAATCGAATTGAACTTCATCTAACAACTTAACCGCAGCTTGATGGTATTGCGCTAATTTAAATACAGGTAACTCATCAGCTTTAAAGTTGCCCCACGACGCGACTAACTTAGACGGCGCGACGTCAACCTTTACCGGGTATTCCATATTGATCTCGGCATAGGACTTCTGCGCTGCATCACCCGAAAGATACTCCATCAGCTTTATCGCGCTCTCCCTATGTGGTGCAAACTTCGCCAATGCCATACCGGAAACATTGATATGCGAACCACGGTTATCTTGATTGGGGAAGTTAATATTAACCGCTTCAGCCCAAGGCACTTGCTTTGGATCTTGCAACATTTTACCTAGATAATAGCTATTACCGATAGCGATATCGCACAAGCCCTCTTTAACCGCTTTAACTTGACCTCGATCATTGCCCTGAGGTTTACGTGCAAGGTTCGCCTTAAACCCTTCAAGCCAAACCTTGGCATCAGCTTCACCATGATGGGCAATCATCGATGCCACGAGGGAGATGTTGTAAGGGTGTTTACCACTGCGCGTACAGATCTTGCCCTTATATTGAGGGTCGGCTAAATCTTCATAGTCAATATCAAGAGGGCCAAGACGCTCTTTAGATGAATAGATATTGCGTACCCGCTTTGTTAGTGCGTACCAATTATTCTCAGGAGATCTTAGCGCTGTGGGGATATTAGCAACCAACACCTCACTGTTAACAGGGGCAACAAGTTCTTTATCTGCAAGCTCCATCAATCTCGAAAAATCAGAGGTTAAAACCAGATCTGCCGGGGATAGCCTCCCCTCTCGAGCCATACGTTCTGCAATGCCATTTTTAGAGAACACGACATTAACTTTGATACCAGTCTCTTTTGTAAAATCGGCGAGTATAGGTTCAATTAGAAATGCCTGGCGATATGAGTAAACCGTTAATGTCTCAGCCGCATTAGCCATTGAAGCAACGCAAGCTAAACCCAACGCAGCTAAACCTTTTTTCAACTTCATTCGAACTCTCCGTATTTAACAAAACTTGAATGATAATGGTTATCAATTGCGTGTAGGGTAATCAATCCTTTGCACAACAGCAAGCAGATTCGCTCGAAAATCCCACCCATCTATCATTTTTTGACCGAACAAGATCAAGCCACTAAACTCAAAATAACGACAACAAAACGGAATTTATATGTTGGCAGAAATTTTAGCTCTAATACTGGCCCTACTACTACTGCTGTTTCTGTTTAGGCACAGGTTTATAAAACCCAAGGTAAGACGCAGCTTTAAACCTGCAAGTAATGAGCAGCATAACGCTAAAACCACCTCAATCAGCGAAGATATACCGCTGCCCGCACACACTGTTGTGTCGGGTATTCACCCATTCCATAGCGTTGAAATCGTCGACGACTCAGGCCTATGTAAAAATGCTCAAGCACTTAAAGGAAAACGATACCTATCCCATGAGGCGCCAACACTCCCGCTTGCAGGGTGTAGTGGGCAAGATTGTGAGTGCCGCTATATTCACCATGAGGACAGGCGAAATCAACATGAAGAACGACGTTTAGATTTTGGCGTGACTCATGAGCTTTATGGGGCCTTCGGTGAAACAAACCGCAGAGCATTACGGCGAAAAGGCCGCAGAGAAACCGATCGCCAATCATCACTCCATAGGTAAGGTGATAATAAGCAGCTCTAGGATACTAAATCCCCTTTAACGATTCGGCTTGGTTTGCTCAATCGCATCGAGCGTTTCAAACTCCAGTAGCCAACGCGCAGTTGCCGGTGCCACACGCCGCCAATCAAGGTCAGGATGACGGAAATCTAAGTACTGCAATAAGCAACACAGACCCATCTTTTGAATGGTCACTTCACTGCCGCAAGTCATCGACGATAATTCAATTTGAGTCAGCCCCCGGAGAAGTGCCTGTTCAAACCGAGAGGTCCAAAATGGACTGCGGACGCCTTCCTCCTCTCGCATCTGTTCTTGTCTGAGGGCAACCGCACTATCTAACAATCCTTTAATCAAAGAGAACTGCGTCATATGTCGCCAACGAAGTTCAGCAGCATTAAATAACTTCTCCTTGCAATACTGATTATCGAGATAACGTAAAATCACTTCGCTATCAAACAATGCCTCACCGTCATTGAGTATTAGACAGGGGATCTTTCCAAGCGGATTGGCCTGTATGAGTTGCTCACCATTTTCAAGCGGGTTGACCTCAATTTCACGAATATCTGCAATAGCATAGTAACTCACAACCACTCTCACCCATCTCGCGTAAGGTGATGCATCTGAAACAAGTAATTGCATTGGTTAACTCCCTATTTTCACCAATATTTTTCAACCGTGATCTGCCCAGGTGCTCGGCGTAAATTTTTTACCAAGCCACGTTCATTTAACTGCGCACTAAGGGTTTTTATCATCTCGGGATGGCCACAAATCATTACCTGAGATGATTCAGGAGAAATCGTTAAACCCGCCTTATCCTCAATCTCACCCGCTGCCATGCCCGTGGGGATCCGACAATTCATCGCACCATCAAATTGTTCACGGGTCACCGATAACACCAGTTTCAACTGATCGCCATATTGCGCTTTTAAAGCCAATAACTCCTGGTAGTACGCAAGATCTGCTGCAAGCCGCACCCCATACACTAACACTAGGTGCTCAAAGCGTTGCCATGGCTGTTCCGTTCTCATCATCGAGACAAAGGGGCCGACTGCCGTGCCTGTCGCAAACAGCCACAGATCTCGACCTTGTTGCGGAAGCTCATCTAAGGTCATAAAACCACTGGCTTTAGTTGAGATATCGATACTGTCACCAACTTGCAACGCCTGTAAGTTGGGAGACAACTGCCCCTCCTCGACGCTTACAGCCAAGACCTCTAAATAGTCATCAGACGGCGCATTAACCAAGGAGTAAGCTCTAGCAATACGCTTACCATCAATATGTTGAGAAAGCTTGATAAACTGCCCAGCGATAAAAGGCGCTATGTCAGCCGACAATTTTAAAGTGAAAAGTTGATGATTCCAATCAATACGCGCTATCACCTTAGCCTCTTGCCACATATATCCACCTTATCGTCATATTATCTATCTTGGCTTTAAACCATCATTAACCTTATATTTACTCGAGTCAAGATAACAAAAAGCCCCTAAATAGTAGGGGCTTATAAAGAAAGTACTTACTGTTTACCATTACTATGAGGTTGGGGCCTCGGGCTCGGAAAAACTGTCCCTAAATGCTTGCAACCCCTCCTGCACTAGACTGTAAGTTTGATCGACACCATCAGCAATATCTCCCTCTAGCACTTTTAATCCCGACAATATATCTTTGGCCTCATCAAACCCTTGATCAATAGCCCCGCCAATTTTATCCATGAAAGAGTTCAACTGCTCATCAAACGAGAGTCCACTATTTTGCTCTTGATGGATAGCAAAAAACTGAGTCGCAAAGCTAACTATACGTTCAGCAGTTGCTTCCGGTGAGGTGTCTACTCCCTGTTCAACAGCAGTTTCAATTGCATGCTCGCCCATTGTTGGTGCCAGCTCTTCATTAATCGCTTCAATCGCAGCCTTATAAAGTAGCCGCATAGGTTCATTGCTTGAGCTTAAATTGACCTCTTGCTGCGCCGCGATAATGGCCGTGTTCATCATCTGTTTACTGGCAGCCAGAGCGGTTTTGTTTTTTGCCACCTCTGAGACTTGTTGGCCATGATTACCAGAAGTTTCAGTCTTGTTACGCGCAACTTCTGACACTGCGCCGCCGTGGTTCTTAATCTCCATTACAGCCTCACTTAATTTTAAAAGACGATAGCTTATCTCTAAGTATCGACCATTATTTAATCAACTTTAGTTTTTATCTTGTTTTATCAATAAAGATTGGATGATAGGCTAACTAATCGTGTCGCAACCACATTCACCATCCATAGAGATGATTCTTATGCATATAATTAAGTTATTGATCGCAGTTCTATTACTACAATCCGCGCCACTTGTCGCCGCTGAGCTGCATGAGTCAAAAACAGTAATATTGGTTAGGCATGCTGAGAAAGATAGCCAACGCCCCGATCCTGGGCTAACCGCAATAGGACAACAGCGCGCAATAGCACTAATGTCAACGCTTGAACGCACTCCACTATCGTTAGCAATCACCACCCAATTTCGCCGCACTCAAGAGACATTAGCGCCTCTTATCAGCGCTCGTAGCCTAAACCATGTCAGTGTCACTGCTAGCAAAAATATCGATGAGCATATCCAAGAGATCTCACAATTAGTGTCAGGAGCTAAAGGAAACGTGATTATTGCGGGTCACTCCAATACAGTTCCGCTTATCATAGCTGCACTCGGAGGGCCTACATTGGCCAATTTATCAGAAGATGAATATGACAAGTTATTCATTTTAACCTTACCTAATGAAGGGGCATTAAGTATAGTTATAACCCAATACGGTCTAAGTTCGGGCAATGAATAACCGCTATATATATTTTAGTTCGATAAGGCTAGATTTATGCGCCATAATTGACTACATTAGCAAATTATGGACAAAAGACGTGAAGCTACGTCTGAACTGGAGGATCTGGTGAGTAACTCTTTTTTTGATTCAGCGGGTAAGAGTAAACCATTATCTGTAAGCTGCCAAAATTGCGATAGATTAACCGTTATTGAAGGAGAGACTATCTGCTTCAAAGGAGGGGAAATCATTCGACTAACCCCTTATGAGTCCGACACTAATAAACTCAGCCTTTTGTGTGATGGCTGGAAAACCGTTAACACGAAGAAAACAGCTTAAGCTCCAACCATTCCAATATAGTCTCTTGAAGATACCTTAGGTTCACGTGTAATCCCCGCTATTGACGTAGATTGAGGGATCTTTGATAAGGTTAATCCCCTCGTCGTAATTCGCAAATACGCCATTAGCTGAGAATAGATGAGCTGCAACTCTTCTTGCTCTATTCCACGTTTTTTCAATGTCGCCATAATCGCCAACCAATCGGTATCAACCATACTTGTTTGGCCTTCAATGCTTGCGCGTATTGGAATGTTTTTCATCAGCATAATCTCGCTAGGGTTATCTTTTAGCCCTATTATGCAAAGCTAACCTGAACGAAGGCTTAATTAGTAGGCAAATAACAATAAGCCTTTCTTTAGCAAAGTGATCGCTGGCCTCTACAGCCAGCTTAACCCATGAAAAATCGATTAACTTTGTTGATGTTGAACTGTCCACAGTTTTTGATACAAGCCCTGCTGGATAATCAGTTCATCATGAGTGCCTCGTTCGACAATACTTCCCTTACTGAGCACTAAAATTTGATCAGCATCGACTATCGTCGACAACCTGTGCGCGATAACCAAACTCGTATGCCCTTGCGTCATCTCTTTCAGCGCAGTCAAAATCGCTTTTTCTGAATGGCTGTCTAACGAAGAGGTCGCTTCATCAAATATGAGTAGGGGCGACCCCTTCAAAATGGCTCTCGCAATCGCTACCCGTTGCTTTTCACCACCAGAAAGTTTTAAACC
This sequence comes from Shewanella colwelliana, assembly GCF_001735525.1. Lineage (NCBI taxonomy): Bacteria > Pseudomonadati > Pseudomonadota > Gammaproteobacteria > Alteromonadales > Shewanellaceae > Shewanella > Shewanella colwelliana. The sequence goes on along the minus strand of NZ_MCBT01000046.1, from coordinate 92,503 downwards.
TCGCTCCCCTACTTTCGTGTGCCAGCCTAACTCAAGCTGTTTCACAAATGCAGACAGATGCGCCATTTCTATCGCTGCATTGACCTCCTCATCGCTAGCATTTGGGTTTGCGTAGCGGATATTTTCAAGCAGTGAATCGTTAAATAGCACGGTATCTTGTGGCACAATCGCTATCGCACTGCGCAATGCATCTTGGGTCATCGCCGAAATATCGTGCCCATCAATGAAAATGCTGCCTTGGTTTGTATCATAAAAACGAAACAGCAATTTAACTATGGTAGATTTACCCGCACCGCTGTCGCCCACGATGGCAACCTTCTGTCCCGGCTTTAACTCAAAATCGATCGCTTTAAGAATCTGGCGCTCACCGTAACTAAAACTCACGCCCTCAAATTTTAATGCACCTTTTGTAATGGAAGGCGTCGTCGCTGTTGGAAGGTCGTTAATAAGCGGTTGTCGGTCGAGCAAACTAAACATACGTTCAATATTTGCCAACGCACCTCTAATCTCTCGATAAACAAAACCTAAAAAGTTGAGCGGCATAAATAACTGCATCATGAAGGCATTAATCAACACAAAATCACCAATGGTCATCACCCCTTCTGCGACATGCTTTGCAGCCAACGCTAACATTGCGGTCATAGCAAAAGAGATGATTAATGCTTGGCCGACATTTAACGCAAATAACGACAATCGATTTTTTCTCTTGGCCGTTTCCCAGCGCTCCAGCGCGTGATCATATTGCCGTGACTCATAGCTTTCATTATTAAAATATTTCACGGTTTCATAGTTAAGCAAACTATCAATTGCACGCGTATTTGACTGTGAGTCGGCTTGGGCGGCTTCGCGCACAAAACCCGTTCGCCACTCCGTTGCTATGACAGAAAATGCAATATAACCAACAACGGCAGCAAGCGTAATCGCTGCGAAAGCCAAGCCATAGTTATAAAATAAAATCCCCACAACGAGGCCTATTTCTAACAACGTCGGCACAATATTAAACACCATGAAACGCATCAAAAAGCTGACACCGCTAGTACCACGCTCTATGTCCCGCGACAAACCGCCGGTTCTTCTTTCTAAATGAAATGCCAAATCTAATCGATGCAAGTGCTCAAAAACCGACAAGCCTAAACGCCGGATAGCTCGCTCTGTCACGCGTCCAAATAAAGTATCTCTAACTTCTGAAATAACAGTGTTCAGCAGGCGCATGCTGCCATAGGCAACCACTAGCGCTATCGGTACGCTAATCATCTGTTCAGTCGATGCACCGCTTAATGTATCGACTAACGCCTTTAAGACAAAAGGCAAACCAACACTCGCAAGTTTTGCGATGACCAAGCACATCAGTGCTAAGGCCACTCTTCCCTTAAACTCCAGTAAATAAGGCCAGAGTAACTTTAAAACATGCCAATTTAGTTTATCGATGGGGCCGTCAAAATAGAGGGAGGGGCGCATGATTGCTCCATAAACGAGTTGATACAGTAACAAAAAGATTACAGTTATGGCTTTAGCCTAGCTGCCAGCGACTGATGCATATCATTTAACAAATTAGCTAACTGCAGCTAGAAGCGCGGCCAATATTATACCCCATTAGGGATAAACTACTGCCCACTTATATATAAGCCAGACAAGGCAGTAATACTTTTGACCTACTTTTTACTTTAAAAACTATACAAAGGGATTAGACTAACAAGATAATTTACCGATTGCTGTCCAAATGAGAGTTATTATTGTTATCTCTTTTGAGAGATTTTGATACTCTTTGCTACATCTTTTGGTTCACCACCAACAGCTCTTAAGCGTCGGGAATAATCCCAATATTGATAAAGGAAACCGATATGCAACAATCATCTGAAGTACAGTACCCTCCGCTACCACTGATACAAACTTGGGTATGGATGATGACCGAATCGAATACCCCTGAGATCCAACAAAAAGGGCAGAGTAATTTAATATCGTCTTTTGGCAGCCTAGCCAAAGCCAATGAATACCTAGTTAAACAACTCTCAAAATAAAAAAGGAAGCCAGCGGCTTCCTTTTTATGCGCAATAGCATCACGTCAGTATCAACGTAAGGCTCTTCTCGATATGATACTTTGACTTAAGGTCTCAAGCAGTTGCTCTGTGTCATCCCAACCAATGCATGCATCAGTGATACTTTGCCCATAACGAAGAGGTTCACCTTCGATATAATCTTGGCGCCCCTCAACTAAATGACTTTCAACCATCACGCCGAAAATAGCCTTTTCGCCCGCGGATAGTTGACCAGCAACATCTTCTGCAACCACCATCTGACGCTTAAACTGTTTAGAACTATTAGCATGACTAAAATCCACCATGATATTGGTATCTAGCCCCGCTTTGTTTAAGTCTTCTGTGATCGCTTTAACATGGACTGCGCTGTAATTCGGCTCTTTACCACCACGCAAAATAATATGGCAATCAGGGTTACCATTGGTCGATACAATAGCTGAGTGACCAAATTTAGTGACAGAAAGAAAGTGATGCGGGGCACTAGCAGCGCCGATAGCATCGATAGCCACTTTGATGGTGCCATCAGTGCCATTTTTGAATCCAACAGGACAAGACAAACCCGAGGCCAACTCGCGGTGAACTTGAGATTCTGTGGTTCTAGCGCCAATGGCTCCCCAACACATCAAATCTGCAACGTACTGCGGCGTGATCATATCCAGAAATTCACCAGCTGTTGGCACCCCAGCATCATTGAGGTCTAACAGCAGCTTTCTTGCTGTCCGTAAACCATCATTCAGTTTAAAGCTATTATCCATATAAGGATCATTGATTAACCCTTTCCAACCAACCGTTGTTCTAGGCTTTTCAAAATAAACCCTCATGACTATTTCTAACTGATCTTTATATTTCTCACGCAACGGTACTAAACGCTTTCCATACTCAAGCGCCGCAACGGGATCATGAATAGAGCAAGGACCAACCACAACCAATAAACGGTCATCTCGGTGCTTTAAAATATTATGAATATTTTTACGTGCATTGAATACTGTTGCGGAAGCATTTTCTGTAGCCGGAAATCGCTCCAAAATAGCGATAGGAGGTAATAACTCTTTAATTTTATTAATACGAACATCATCGTTTTGGTAATACATGGTATAAATTTACACTCCGGCTAACGGTTAAAAATAAGATCTCTCTTCTGCATAACTGCATTCAATTTATCCAGTATTAGCTCCAGTTGCAACCAAACAATAGAAAAACCCAATAAATAAATTTAAATCATTGTATTTAAATAAATTTAATAATTCGATATCACAAAAAACTAGCAAGTTAAAAACTCATCAAACAGCAACTAGCTATAAACAGTTAACATTTATCCAAAAATAGTTTATAACTCTTTAAACCACCTAGTTAACAAACACAATATCTATAGAAGCTCACCCTTTGCTGTCTACCTCACTTTTTTAATTCGATTATTGGCAGAGATTGAAACAGATAACGGTTAAAGCACCATGACGGCGAAAATAACAAGCGATAACAAACTGCGATATCATCGACAGAATATAGGTGCACCGCTAGCTCTGCAGCGCAATGACTAAGCAAAAATAGGAATATACTCAGATGAGTGGACATAGGGAGCGCATCAATTAAATGACAAGAGTTTCACTATGGTTTTGCTGTCTATTAGCATGGACTCCTGTAATGGCAAACCACGTGCCAGTAAAAGGGGTATCTTTTGCAGTCAGCAATAGTATTCCGCCCTATTTCTATGCTGACAAGAAAAGCGGCCTACAATACGATTTACTCAAAGCGGCTCTTGCCACCCAAAACTTGGCTATTTCACAGCTGTATTTCTCTCCCAACAAACGCGCCGCTCGTCAGGTACAAACGCACAATGTTGATTGCTTAATCAACGCCCACCCAAATATTGAAGGGTTGTTTTACACCCAAAGTTTGATTGAATATCAGAACAGCGTTTTCAGTCTAAGTAAAAATCAATTTGTCATTAACAGCATTGCCGATCTGCAGGCAATCTCTTTAAATGGATTTCAGAATGCGACCAAATATTTAGGTCAAGAGTTTCGTGATATGAGCAGAAATAACAGACAATATAACGAATCAAACAGCCAACGTAGCCAAGTACTGATGCTCTTTACTGGTAGGGTTGAAGCGATTGTTATGGAAAGACGTATATTTGAACACTATCGGAAACTGCTTGCTCATAAGATTGACACAGAACAAGCGATCAGCGAACACTCTCTTTTTGCACCAGCACAGCGAAAAATAGCCTGTTTTAATGACACGCTTCGTATGCAAATCGATGAAGGGATTTCAGCCCTTAAGCAAAGTGACACGATAATGCGACCAAGTAAACTTAACTCTTAGCCCCATCAATGTGTTTTCATTGCATGTAACTTAGCTTGATAGCGTTGTTTATTATGTTCGTCGCCAGATAAAGCCAGCGCTTTCTCTAAATTACGCTTCGCTTTATCCTCATCACCGGTAGCCCAGTAAGCACGAGACAAACCAAAATAGAATTCATGCCGATAGTTCGCCTTTTCCACTGCACGTTTATACCAAGTTAGCGCCTCATCATACTGCCTGTCGAAATACGCTTGTTGCGCCATATCATAATAGTAATAGGGATTACGGATCCGAGCGAGTTCAAGGGTCTTGTGAACTTCAGCCCACTCCTCTAAACGGTTTTGGCTAGATAAGAGCACAGCGTAGTTAAACAGCGCGTTCATATCTTCTCCATCTTGACCCAATGCTAGTTTATAAACCGTTTCCGCCGCATCATCTAAGCCTTTATAACGATACAGAATGGCTAAGGTATTCAATGCCGGAACAAAGTCGGCCTTCAACTGTAAACTTTGTTTGATATGGCTGTAGGCCTTATCAAAATCGCCCACAACAAGTGACTCTGCCGCTACATTGTTGTAGAACATCGCCATAACTGTTGCCTTATCAATCTGCTTTTTTGCATAGCCTCTTACTGATCGTTCAGGTAAAAAATCAACCTGAATCGCTTGCTTAGAAACATGAAACGTATCATTAGTCTCTTTTGGTATCAGGCGTAAATTGATATGCCCATTAACCAGGTAAAAGTCTCCCTGTTTATCCCATATAGGGGGCACCTCAATCTCTTGAAACTCAACATCAACATCTAGCGCATCAGCCATTGCTGCAGTCAATAACACTAATGAAAGACAGTTACCCGCTCGGTCACCATAGGTGTCGGCGGCAACTCGCGTCATATTGTCTTGATACAAAAAGCCGCCATTATCAGCATTGATATAGTCCGCTAACCATTGATTGGCGAGCATGTAATTGCGCGACATACGGCTTTTGCTAAATTCTACACGCAACTGTTGAGTGGCCAAACTAGGAAGGTGAAACAGTGCCGTAGGGGCGATAGCTTCTGTCTGAACAAAGTGTTGGTCAAGAAAGTATTGCTCGACGTTATCGACGCTAGGCTTTGAAGAGGTCGACGCACAGCCTTGAACAAGCGCCAATACAACAAGAAGAGTGCTGAAAGTTCGTGTCATCATTTTGCCACCTCAATCGAAGTTCATAAGATCCATCATAAAGTAGGCTTTTGACTTTTGCAGGAGCAAAGCGTTACAAAATATTAACAGTTAAACGGCTAAAGGTACCTAAGATTCATTCACCTCCCAGCGCTCTCCAACCTTATTACTCAGGCGGATCAATTTGAATAAAGACTTCTGAAGATTTTTTGCCCGTTTCTTGGTAGTGATAAGGCCGATAGAACGCTGCGCCACAACCATAATGACGATAGGGCCGTTGAATGAGCACGCAGCCAATGGGTAACGCTTGTAATACCTGTATCTGTTGTTGCAACCTTAGTGACTCTTGCCATGCGTGTTCTTGCAATACCTTATCTCGCACCGCAAACGCATCAAAAGGTTCACTTGATTTCCTCACAACAACTTGCCCCGCCCACGATAACGGCAGGCAGAGCAGTAATAACAATAGGACAATTAAACTTGTACGCATAACCGCTCCCCTTTCCCAACAATCTTGAGTGATTATGACACAAAAAAACAAAGCCCTGATACCTACCGGCCAGGGCTCTGTACTATCTATTGCTATATAAGCTCATTAACTTGCACTTTTAAGCGAGACAAACTCTGGGTAAGCATCAATACCACAGTCAGAAGCATCCATACCGTTATACTCTTCCTCTTCTGTGACTCGAATGCCCATCGTCACTTTAAGGACGTACCAGACCACAAATGATGCCGAGAATACCCAAGCGAAGATAACCGCAGCACCGAATAGCTGACCACCAATGGTCGCATCGGCATTTGAAAGTGGCACCAGCACTAAGCCAAATAGACCAGCTACACCGTGCACTGAGATAGCACCGACAGGATCATCAATCTTTACTCGGTCAAACATCACAATCGAGAACACCACTAAACCACCAGCAGCTAAACCAATCATTCCAGCGACAGGTAGTGATGGAGATAACGGGTCGGCGGTAATGGCGACTAAACCTGCCAATGCACCATTTAAGATCATGGTTAAATCGGCCTTGCCCCATACCATCTTACATACAATGAGCGCAGATATCGCACCGAATGCCGCAGCTGAATTAGTGTTCACAAATATTTTGGCTACGGCTGAGGCATTTTCAGCATCAGAGACGAGAAGTTGCGAGCCTCCATTAAAACCGAACCAACCCATCCACAAAATAAACATACCTAATGTCGCCATCGGCAGGTTAGAACCAGGGATAGGGTTAACTTGGCCATTTGCACCATATTTACCTTTACGCGCACCGAGTAGTAGCACGCCAGCTACCGCTGCCGCCGCGCCAGCCATATGTACGATTCCGCTGCCAGCAAAATCAACAAAGCCCGCTTCAGATAAAAATCCGCCGCCCCAGGTCCAGTAACCTTCCACGGGATAGATCACCCCAGTCATCACAACCGAGAACACTAAGAACGCCCATAACTTCATACGTTCAGCAACAGCGCCCGACACAATAGACATTGCGGTTGCCACAAAGACAACTTGGAAAAAGAAGTCTGATTCCAATGCATGGTCAGCGTCACTGGCCTGCGAACCAATCAAGCTAGCAAACGATGGCAACCAGCCTCCTTCAGCGTTGTCGACATACATAATGTTGTAGCCAACAATCAAATACATCACACAAGCAATTGAGTAGAGACAAACGTTTTTCGTTAAAATTTCTGTGGTATTTTTAGAGCGTACTAAGCCCGCTTCTAACATGGCAAAGCCTGCGGCCATCCACATCACTAGCGCGCCAGAAATCAAAAAGTAAAAGGTATCTAATGCAAATCTCAATTCGGTAACGGTTGCACCTAATGCTGTTAACTCTTCCATCATCATCTCCTCTTATAGTGCTTCGTTATCGAGCTCACCCGTACGAATACGCAGAACTTGATCCAAATCGGTTACAAAAATCTTACCGTCACCAATCTTGCCAGTGCGTGCTGCAGCAACAATCGATTCAATAAGTAACTCAACGTTTTCGGATTTAGTCGCAATGTCTAATTTCACTTTGGGTAAAAAGTCGACTTGGTACTCAGCACCACGGTATAGCTCTGTGTGCCCCTTTTGACGACCAAAGCCTTTGACCTCAGTCACTGTCATGCCTTCAATGCCAAGTCCTGCTATCGCTTCTCGCACATCATCCAATTTAAATGGTTTGATTATTGCGCTGATTAATTTCATGCCAGCCTCCGAATCGTGAATGGTATTTTGTTATGCCAAATACAATTCAATCATCAGGCCAACTATAAAATCTATATAAAAACAGAGCCTTAAGAAAAAACAGCGACATCAGATTGCATAATAATGCACCAAATAAGTGCGACTATGCAGTGCGCGCACAATAATAGGGCGAGATAGATATTCGACTTATAGACGATTGGTTAACCGCGAATCAAAGGTATGATGATGTTAAATCGCAGAGGAGTTACTTATGTTAAACCCGCAGGAGAGTGTTCTCATCATTGTCGATGTCCAAGGCAAGCTGGCAAAGATGATGCGTAACGCGCAAGCTTTAGAAGATAATATTTCCACGCTAATCGAAGCCGCTACACTGTTTAATATTCCCATTCTGTGGCTTGAGCAACTGCCAGACAAACTCGGGGCAACAAGCGACAAATTGCGTGAACAATTAGTCGCTGCACATCAACCAATCGCTAAGGCACATTTTAGTGCCTGGCACGCACCAGAATTTAGGGCAGCACTGACCGCAACTGCAAGGAACAATGTTTTGCTAGCGGGGATTGAAACCCATATCTGCGTGTACCAAACCTGCCGTGACTTATTGAGCAACCAATACCAAGTTCATGTGATTGCCGACGCCGTTTCATCTCGAACAGCAGAAAACAGAAGCTTAGGTATTGAGATGATGCTGCAACATGGGGCGCTGCTTAACAATACAGAATCGTTACTGTTTGAGTTACAACAAGAAGCAAAAGGTGAACGGTTTAAAGCACTGTTAAAGTTAATTAAATAACGGCTGTAAGAAATATAGCCCCTGAAATAAAAAGCCCCGGTCAACTGACCAGGGCTTTTATCATGTAAGGTAAATGATATTAGTAAGTCGCTTCGCGCTTCTTAGCTTCTTCATCCCACTTAGGTAGAGTCGTTTTCTTGAACTCTTCTTTCGCAGCGTTCATCTTCTTCATATCCATACCTAATGCTGCTTGAGCTTTAGCTTTGGTTGAAGTGTCTGGGTAAGCAATCGGTTGCTTAACACCTTTAGTTGCCAGTAGTTGTGCTAACTTAACGCGTGCATCACCCGCTTTGTCAACCGCAGTACCAAGTACTCGTAACGCTTCATCAGCTGCGTGAGCTGCTACACCATGAGAGGCAGTAGCATAGTCCCAACGCCATTGTGAATGACGGATATCCATAAGGATAGGCTTCATTTCAGCTTCAGTTGCACCGGCATCCCATGCAGCTTTCGCTTCAAAGTGAGCTTTAACTAACTGAGCTTCAACACGTGCTTTAAGGTCAGCAACTTTAACTTTACGTTCTTTCGTTAAGTTAACCATGAACTCTTTGCTTTGCTCATGACACGTTGCACAAGTTTCTTCGAAACGATCAAATGGGTTACCCACTTTGTGATCGGTGAACTTACGGCCTTCTGCATTTTTAACTTTAGGCATATGACAGTCAGTACAACTTACGTTGTTCTTACCGTGCACGCCTAACTGCCAAGTTTCATAACCTGGGTGCTGTGCTTTTAGCATTGGAGTCTTAGAAACTGCATGGGTCCAATCTGCGAACTCCATATTGTCATAGTAGACTTCCATCTGCTCAACGGTTGTGCCCATATCCCAAGGGAACTTGACAAAACCTTTCTTCTCTTTGGTCTTTTCAAAATAGTATTCTACGTGACACTGACCACATACCATTGACTGCTTGTCTTTCTTAGACGCTTTGTCAAAAGGAGTGCCAAGTGTTGCCATGGCGCGATCGGCAAATGGACGAGACATACGTAATTTAGAAGAACCTTTCTCGTGACAATCACCACAACCGATAGTGTTGACGATTTCAGCGCCACCTTTGTACCACTTACCGGCAAAGTAACCATCTTCACCTTGCTCTTCGATGACGCGAGGTACATCCGGGCTCTTACAAGACCAACATGCCATTGGCATTGGGCCATCTTCAGCAGACTTAGGAGCGCCAGTACGAAGGGTATTACGTACATCCGTCACTGCATACATATGACCACGGGGTGCATTGTAATCTTTTGCGAAGCCGTAACCTGCCCATAACACAACTAGACTAGGTACTTCTTCAAGCATATCTACAATTTCTTTGCTTTCAGCTGTGTCGTGCCAGCTTTCATACTGCTTTGAAAACTTATCTTTATAAACTTCATTACGTGGCTCAGTTTTATCACTTGCCATCACGCCAGTAGCCATTAAGCTTGCGGCGACCAAAGCACTTAGTGCAAAGGTTTTTCTAGTTAATGTTCTCACCATCTCATCTCCGTGTTACTTTTTATAGTAGTCTAAATAACCACATCATCTCCAAGGCCAAAGTTAGCTGCTTAAGCCAACTAAAAATATACCCCTTATGGGGTATCCGAGATAAAGTTTGAGTTAGATCATAATGTAAACGTGTTGTTGGTCACATTTTTACCAGATTGTTAACTTTATAAACAATCCCTAATTAAGCAGAATAGTCCGTATTCTTTATTTTTTCCTAATAATTTAATGAGTTCTAGTCAATGAAGAAAGGCAGTCTTACCTCCACTATTTTTGGGGTAATGTTAACATTAATATTACTTTCTAGCGGTCTTGCAACCTTCGCAATAGCTAATTTGGCATACAGTTTGGGCGATGCCAGAGCCATCAACGCATCAGGCTCGCTGCGCATGCAAAGCTACCGTTTGATGTTTTACGCCAACTCTGGCAGCGAACAAGCAGACGAAAAAATCCAGGAGTTTGAAACAACCCTTTACTCTGATGCTCTCAAACGTTCTTTGGGCTGGATGACACCTGATGAATTGGCCGACCAATACTTATTAGTCATACAAAAATGGAAGTTAATGAAACTCTATATTGAGGAGGAAAATTCACGCCTATATGCGGCCTCGTTAAAAGACTTCGTCGATACCATTGACTTATTGGTGTTAGAAACAGAGCAACACGCCGCATTTAAGCTCCGATTATTAGCCGCAAGCCAGATAGCAGGCTTAAGCTTAATGCTGTTGATCGCCTTCTTTGCTGTGCGTTTTACTAAGCGCAAAGTAGTGCAACCTCTACATCAATTGATGGAATCAGCCAATGTCATCTCTAAAGGTAACTTCGATGTTGACGTCCCCCAGAGTGAATATATCGAGCTGAGTGCATTGAGCAATGCCCTGGCCAGCACAGCTAAAGAGCTATCTGCGCTCTATAGCAATCTAGAAAACCAAGTACAAGAGAAAACTTTTGCCCTCACCCGTGCCAACAATGAGCTCAAACTCCTATATGACAACTTAGTGATGTTGCACTCGGGAAAGTTAGATATCAGCACCTTGAAACAAGCCTTAAACCAACTGCGTATTCACGAACCGAATACCTTTCTTCGCTTAGTTATTTCACAAGATGATAAAGAAAAACTCGTCATTGAAGCTGACGGCGGTTGGCCGCTATCAAGCGTGACCCAAACCCGTTTTGCACTTAAGTTTGATGACAATGTGTTAGGCTATTTAGAGGTCACCTCAACCGATGAGATCAATCACCCATTATTTGAAAACTTCGCCATCATGTTGGCTCGCTCTATCGTCATCTACAATGCTGGTGAGCAACGTCAACAACTAGCCTTAATGGAAGAGCGCGGGGTCATCGCCCGTGAATTGCACGACTCTTTAGGTCAACTATTGTCATTTTTAAAAATCCAAGTGAACTTACTTTCTAAAGGGCTAGATGTGGGTTGCCGCAGCCCACAAGTTGAGCTACAACTGTCTGAAATTAATGAAGGAGTAAATACCGCCTACGTTCAGCTACGTGAATTGTTGTCCACCTTTAGGCTAACGATCAAAGACCCTAATTTAAACCATGCCATAGAGGTCATGCTTGATCAGCTCAAAAGTAAAACTGACGCGGTCATCACCCTGGATTACAAACTACCAATGCAACTACTGGGCGCCCATCAGCATATCCATGTATTACAGTTAACACGGGAAGCCACATTGAATGCGATTAAGCACGCCAATGCCAAGCATATTGATATTTCCTGCACAACCGATGGCTGCGACGTGCTCATTAGTATTAGCGATGATGGTGTCGGGCTCGAAAAGTTAAAAGAACGTGATCAACATTTTGGTATTGGGATCATGCATGAACGCGCAAGTCGGCTATCAGGTGTGGTAGACTTTCGCAGCAATGACAATGGCGGTACCACAGTAACACTTCAATTTCCGCCCGAACAGGAACCTAACCAATAGGTTAGTGCTTTCCATTTTGGCAGTATGTTTAACATCAGCAAAAAGACGCTGGAGAAAAAGATGGGCAAACCCTACTCTGTATTAGTTGTCGATGATCATCCTTTATTACGTCGAGGGATCTGTCAGTTGATCACCTCTGACTCTGACTTCACTCTATTTGGTGAAGCAGGTAGTGGCCTAGATGCACTATCGTCTATTGCCGAGGATGAGCCTGATATCGTTTTACTCGATCTCAATATGAAAGGGATGACAGGGCTCGATACGCTAAATGCGCTGCGTCAAGAAGGGGTTACCTCACGCATAGTGATCTTAACGGTTTCCGATGCTAAGCAAGATGTTATTCGTCTGGTAAGGGCTGGCGCTGATGGCTATCTGCTCAAAGATACTGAGCCTGATCTTCTCCTAGAAAAACTTAAAAACACCATGCAAGGCCATAGAGTGATCTCTGAGTCGGTAGAGGATTTTCTTTATGAACTTAAAGATAGTGCTGATGAGCAAGAATGGATTGATAATCTAACGCCAAGAGAGCTACAGATTTTAGAGCAGCTTGCAGAAGGTAAAAGCAACCGAGTGATCTCCGAGCAGCTACATATCAGCGAAGGAACGGTAAAGGTACACGTTAAAAACTTATTACGTAAAGCCAACGCTAAATCTCGCACAGAGATGGCAGTTCGTTACCTGAACCAATAAAAATTGCGAATATAAAACACTCAAGGCAGATAGCGTTGCCTTGAGTGTTTATCAAAACCTAGCGACTCTCTTTGAGAAAGGTTTGCCAGCTCAACAATGCATGTTCAAAATCTTCTAAGCCACAAAACGCCTCTGACTCACCGTTATACAAAGACATTGACTCGTCTAACTCAAACTCGTCCTCCATCTCTAATACATTAGCAAACACCCTAACCTGCTCTGTATCTAACTCGATGGAGATCCCTTTACCGACATATCGCTTCTCATTGAGGCTACCTTGCTGCAATGCGAGGATAGTAGTGCAGATAGACTGACGCAACTCAGTGTTTTCACCCAGTTCATCGACAAACCAAACACCTAAGATTTCGTGTTCCATAGTAAAGTTAGCTAACAGGGTCCCCGTCAACGTGTTGCGGCGAAATTCATATTCCATAACTCAAGTCCAAAATAATTCGTCCCACAAATTTTAACTCAAGCTCAATGAAAATGCGCCGCAATCTTATCGTAATGATATTGAATATCTAAAAAGGATAACGAAGTTAATACCAATCATCCGTTATTTTTTAAGCAACAAAAAAGGGATGCCGAAGCATCCCTTTTAAACCAATCTGTAATACTAAGCCGTAAAAGATTAGTGAGCGTGACCGTCTGTTGCCGCTTCTGCCGTTGGCGCCGCCGCTTTCTCAATTGACAGTAATTCAACTTCAAATATCAAAGTTGAGTTAGCAGGGATAGAACCGGTATCACGATTGCCATAAGCCAACTCAGCTGGGATCACAAACTTATACTTTGCGCCAACAGGCATCAACTGAACGCCTTCTGTCCAACCAGGAATAACACGGTTCAATGGAAACTTAGCTGGCTCGCCACGGGCAACAGAGCTATCGAACTCAGTGCCATCAGTGAGCGTGCCAACATAATGAACTTCAACAGTGTCTTCAGCGGCAGGTTTTTCACCAGTGCCCGGTGTTAATACTTCATACTGTAGGCCAGATTCAGTGGTTACCACACCCTCTTTTGCTTTATTCGCTTCTAAAAATGTTTTGCTTTCAGCAAGCGCTTTATCCGCTAACGCTTGTGCTTGTGCTTGACGCTTCTCGTTAAGCGTCTCATCAAGACTTTGCAATACAGTCTGCATCTCCTCTTCGGTCAACTTAAGTTCATCGTTAAGGCCATTGCTGAATCCAGTAATAATCAGGCTACGATCAACAGGCAAACCTAGCTCTTCCTGCTCTTTAATATGGCCTGACATATATTTACCAATTGACGCACCAACACTATACGCCTGCTTTTGCGCTTCAGTTTCTAATTTAACTTCTGCCGCGGTTGTTGTTGTTTTTTGTTCTTGATTACAAGCAGTTAAACCAACAACTGCTAGTGCGACCAGTGAAATTTTGTAAATAGACTTCATTAAAGCTTCCTCAGCATTCTCTTGTGGTAACAATAACCTTACTTTTATAAGACGAACCACTTTATACTAGTTAATTAACATATTCCAATTACATTGAAGATGTTTAATCTAAGTCGTGAGCGGATAAGCGATCTACTGATAATTTGCTTGAGTCATCGCCCATCGCTGCATACTTCAATGTAATAGCGCTTGAGCTAAAGACAACGAGACTAAGGACAAGTTCATGAAGAGCACTCACTTGCTGATAATTTGTTCACTGTTACTGGTTGCATGTCAGCCTAAATCGCAGATAACCGAGATAGTTAATGAGCCTAGCTACAGCGCCGATCTGTCGGTGGATGGTCGTTATGTGCTTATCAGTACCGCTAACAATGGCTTGCAGTTGTGGGATCTGCAGACCAAAACACAGAAATACCAATGGACCCAAGATGACAGCCAGAACAGCGCGATAGACACTAAGATAGCCAATAATCTCAAGTATGCAGCCTCATTAAGTAATCACTCCGTGGCACTGTGGAGCATGGAAAACGGGCAGTCCTTAGGCTGGTGGTCCCTCCCTTCTACCGGACAAAGCCTAGCGATATCTGATACAGGCTCACTATTAATTGGTTTAACCGATGGCAGCGTGATGTCCTTAGACCCAGCAAACAATAGCTTAATCAAATTTCTTGGGCACAGTGAAAAGGTCAATAGCGTGGCGTTATCTAACGACGGAACACTCGCGCTTACCGGTGCCAATGATAAACAAGTGATCCTTTGGCATGCAAAAACCGGTCAACCTATTCACACCTGGGCACTACCTACCCGTGCCATTAAAGTGGCTATCAGCCAAGATGGCAGCTTAGTCTTTGCCGCAGACAGCACCAACCAAGGATTGTTCTGGCAAGCAAGTGACGGACAAACACTCGGCAAACTCAATATTTCACGACGACAAATGAACTTTTCAGCCGCTCGGTTTACCAATGATAATAAGCACCTCTTGACGGGCACACCTGCTCGAGAAGTCAGCCTTTGGCAAATAAGCAACGGAAAAATGCTCGCAAATTGGCGAGTTAGTCGAACAGAGCATGCCCAAATCAAAGGTGCCGTTGTATACTCTGTCGCAGAACCGACAAATAACCACATCTCCAGCATCAGCAGTAATGGCTTGTTAGAGACCTGGTCACTCCCAGTCCAATAGAGGATACATTGGTGCATTTAGAACAACGTATTGAAGATCTTGAAATGAAACTCGCATTTCAGGAAAGTACCATTGAAGAATTAAACCTACAGGTGATTAAACTCAATGACCTCATCGCACAGCAGCAAGAAAATTTGCAGCTACTGATCAACAAACTCCAGACTGTAGAGCCGAGTCAAATCGCCTCTCAATCTGAAGAAACACCGCCACCACACTATTAAGCCGCTGTGAAAGGATCGACATGGATAAGCTGCCAATGACGGATTATGCTCAACAGGAGAGATGGAAATGAAGCGTTTAGTCGTTACCATATTATTGAGTTTAAGCTTATCCGGTTGTGCTTTTAATAGTCTTTTTATTAATTATCCATCGCAAATTGCCCCCGTTAAAGCAGAGCTTAATCGGCCATCAAACGCGCCGCTATACCGTCAATTTGATGATCAAATAACAGGTGCAGATGGACTACTTTACGCTCAAGAGGCGGGTCGAGTCGCCCAGATAAGTGGTGACTTTAATGCCAGTAAAAGCTATTACGATAAAGCGATAGCCGCCTACCTCAAGTTTGATGATAAAGCCGTAGTCAGTGCATCAGACATTGGCGCGACGGCTAGCAGCCTGTTCCTCAATGACAATGTGATCCCCTATCGAGGTCCGGGATACGAGCGCATCATGTTGCATCAATACCAAGCCCTAAACTATCTGTTCAGCGGCGATAGCCAAGGTGCTTTGGTTGAAGTCAGGCGCAGCAACGAGTTGCAAAGCTCAGAGCAAGCCCGCTATCAAAAATCGATGAAATCAGTGCAATCGATGGCAAACGGTACCATCGATGCCGAAATGAATAAGCTGGGTAAAGCGGCGGGCACCACAAGCAGCTCTTTTTTAAATGCCTATAGTTATTACACCACGGGGTTGCTCTACGAGCTATTAGGGCAAAGCAATGATGCATACATTGATTACCGTAAAGCCGCACAAATATCACCAAACAATCCCTATTTACAGCAAGACTTAGTTCGCCTAGCTAAACAGCTCTCTATGCCGCAATATGATGACTTCAAGCGTCGTTGGGGAGATGCTAAACAGGCCACTCCAGGACAAGGGCAAGTCGTGGTGCTGCTAGAGCGCGCTTTTGTCCCCGCCAAACAGAGCTTTACCGTACCATTTACTATTGATGGCAACTGGCAAACCGCATCGCTGGCAACCTACTACCCGGACAGCACATCAATAAGGCCTGGGCAAATAACTGGATTAGGCAATGTACTAAATGCCGCGCCATTAGCTAACATCGATGCCTTAGCCATAACCGCGCTGAAAGAGGAGTTACCCTCGGCGTTAATACGCCAAGCTGCGCGGGTTTACGCTAAAGCAGAAATGGCCCAAAGTGTCCAGAGTGAGTCGAAAAAACGCCGTAACGAAACCGACGCTGCCGTTATTGCAATGCAGATCTTTAACGTGATCACGGAACAAGCGGACCGACGTAGCTGGCTCACACTGCCCAAACAGGCGCAACTGGCACGTAAATATGTCGACAGTGGCAGTTATCAGATAGGCTTAGATCAATCAGCAACACAAATCATTGACGTACAAAGCGGTAAAACAACACTCGTTTGGATAATTGACACTGGTAATTACACCCGTTTTTATTCAATAATCATTTAATCTATTTTTAGGAATCGGTATTTTTATGAAAAAGTTTAACCTCATTTTTATCATTGCTGTGGCAATCGGCCTGGCAGGCTGTCAATCTAAGGTCCAGTACGGTGATGCAACAGAAGTCGAAACTGTGAATGAGAACTTCGGCTCTACCGACCTACAAGCCATCACAGCTAAGATGGTCGATAGCATGCTGACTTTCCCACCGATTGTCGCCATGACAGCCAATGATCGTCCAATCATCTTCGTTGATAAGATTAAAAATAAGACCTCTGAGCATATCGATACTGAGTCGGTGACCGACTCAATTAGCAACAAGTTACTGCGCTCTGGTAAGTTTCGTTTTATCGACATGACAAAAGTCGACGCGGTACGTAAACAGCTCGATTACCAAAACAACTCAGGTATGGTCGACCCTTCAACCGCCATTAATTTTGGTCGTCAAATCGGTGCGCAATTCATGCTTTATGGCAATCTGTCTAGCATCGTCAAGCAAGACGGCAGCACCAAAGATGTTTACTACAAAATGACAATGCGCCTTATGGATTTGGAAACAGGACTAATCGAATGGTCTGATGAAAAAGAGATCCGTAAAGTAAAGTCTAAGTCGTTCTTAGGTCTGTAAAGCACGACAAAAAACACCACCATAAAAAAACCAGCAAAAATGCTGGTTTTTTTATGGCTCCGCGTTGAGAATATCGGCGATGATTTCACCCAACTGGTATAAAGGTCCTGATTTTGAAACTGCTCCAGCTCTGTGCCGTCACTGTTATTGCCTTGTCGCAAATAGCCTGTCAGAGCACCAGTAAGGTAACAACCACTAGCCTCAAAAATCAATCGGGTAGCATCAGCTTTCACGACGCACAACAACGTACCAGTCGCGTCACCGAACTCAACTACAATATTCACATTAACCTAAGCCAACAATATAACTTCAGCGGCATTGCCGACATACGCTTTAGCCTAGATAACAATAATGCCCCTATCACGCTAGATCTCAATCAAGCCCGTATTATCGAATTTAAAGTCAATGGTAGCAGGCTGTACCCCAACTATGATGGGCAATCGCTTAACATCCCACAATCTCTGTTAAACAGCGGTAGTAATCAGATTCAAATTAGCTATAGCAAACAGTATAGTGAGGGCGATGAAGGGATCATTAAGTACCAAGACCCCATTGATGGTCAAATCTACCTTTACTCTCATTTTTTGCCTGCCAGTGCACAGATGATGATGCCACTCTTCGACCAGCCCGATCTCAAAGCGGTATTTAATTTATCAGTGGATGCCCCGCAAAATTGGACAGTGATCAGCGCAGGCCCTTTGACAAACCAAGGCGAAGGAGAAACTAACGCAACAACCCATTGGCAGTTTGCCCCAACCGATAAACTCAGTCCGCATACCTTTTCACTCTATGCTGGACCCTTTCATCAATGGCAATCCACTAACCATGCCATGCCAATACGCTTGTTTGCCCGCCAATCAGTTGCGCCAAGTATCGATGGCGATGCTTGGCTAGCCGCCACAGCCAGCAGTATGAACGCGCTGATTAGAGAACTAGGCGTTAACTATCCATTTAGACAATATGATCAAATACTGGTGCCGAGTCTTAGCAAGCCTGTCATGGCAAACTCAGCCGTCGCTAGCATTCAGGAGTCAGCGTACTTAGTGGCCCAAAATGATAATGCCAACCAGCAACTTATCACTCAAGCACTCGCCTATCAGTGGCTAAGTAATTTAGTCACCTTAAGGTGGTGGAACGATCTGTGGCTCAGTGAGAGTCTCGCCCAATTTGTGACGCAAAAAGCCTTACGCGATGATTCAAGCAAACCAGCTTGGTATCAAGACAAATATTACGCTTACCAACAGGACAACCGTTTCAACAGCCGCGCGATAGAGCAGCCCATGACTCATAGCGACCAAATTCAGCATGGACTGAGTGATGAGACTATTCAGAAAGGAGTCGCGCTGCTTAGCCAGCTAAATTTCTTGTTAGGGGAAAAAGCGTTCAATCAAGGGATCAGCCATTACCTTGAACAGTATCGATTTAACAACGCTGATTTAAATGATTTTATGGCCAGCCTAGCCTTTTCCGCTAAACGCCCACTAAATGAGTGGACCCAAAACTGGTTTTACCAAGGTGGCGTCAACCGGATTGAAGCGGACTACCGCTGCGTGAATAACCGTATCACTCAATTCACTATTCATCAGAGCGCTAGTGACCAACATCCAACCTTGCGTGAGCAAAAAGTTAAATTAGGCCTATTTACCAAAGGGCGCGGCGCACTGCACCGCAACTTAGCCATCGCGGTGACTTATAAAGGTGAATACACAGAGATAAAGCGCCTACAAGGAGTGAGGTGCCCCGATCTGGTGTACCTCAACTATCAAGACTGGGGTTATGTTAACGTCAAGCTAGATACTCGCTCGCAAGACACCGCATTGCTGCATCTGAATAAAGTTGGTGACCCGCAACTGCGCGCTATGTTATGGCTCAGCCTATGGGACTCGGTGTTACGGGGTGAGCTGCCACTCAACCGATTCATGGGAAGTGTATTTATTAACTTACCCACTGAACAAGACAATAATACCTTAAGCCAAGTATTGAGTAAGCTCAGCCAAGTTAAGGCTTATTTAGAGCAGATGAGTCCAAATCATCAACATTACAGTCAGCGAGTGTTAAAAGCGCTCGAGCAGATGAGTTTACGTCTAGCTATGGCGAATCAGTCTAATCAAACGCTACTTAATTTATGGTTTGATACCTATATTCAGTTTGCCCGCAGCCTGCCCGCTCAACGACACCTTGCAGCGCTATTAAATGGTTCCGAACAGCTCTCAGGCCTTACACTGACCCAAGCACAGCGCTGGGCAATGGTTATCCAACTCAACCGTTATGACTACATCAAAGCGCCACAGTTACTTCTGGCTGAGAAGAAACGCGATAGCTCTGACATAGGCCAATCTCAGGCGCTTGCCGCAGAGGTGATACGTCCCATAGCCAACCAAAAACGTCAATGGTTCCAGCGGGTACAAACCCATCATGCGGACGCAGACGCATTGATGCTTAATAAGTTGAATAATGTGATGCGTCACCTCTACCCCAGTGAGCAAAAGGCGCTTAGTAGTGCAACCGCTGAACAGCGACTAGCCGAGCTTGTGGCGCTCGACACACAAAATAGCAGTGACTTTATGGCTGTCTATACCCAAGCATTGCTGCCAATGAGTTGCTCTTATTCTGGCGTGTCGCGCTTAACTCGCCTACTCGATGAAGCCGTTCATCTATCGGATGTGAGCAAACACGGATTGGAACAAGCGATCTCCTTTGAACAGCAATGCCTGACAATCCAAGAAAATATGTTACGCAAGTAGTCAATTTACACAGAATATTGTAATAATCGACAACTATTAGCAGATAATGACTATCAAGATAAAATATTGGCATATTTATCAATAGGTTATTTTTGGCCTATTGTTTGCTTATTCCAATAAAGCCAAATTATAAAAGGACGAGAGGAATTTATGGGACCATTTGAAATTGCAGCCATTGCCATCATTGGGGCATTCGCCATTAGTGGGTATAAAGAATATAACAAACGTCATGACAACATGGATAGCAAGGCAGTAGACGAGCTTAAAACTGAACTAGAAAGATTAAAAGATCGCGTCGTAACCCTAGAGAAAATCGTTACCGATAAATCTTATCAATTAGGTGATGAGATCGAGCGACTTTAATAAAAATGCCACCTAAGGGTGGCATTTTTGTTTGTGTAGGTAATTAGGCAAACAGCTCTTTAATATTTTTCAAATCACTTTTGCCCTCTGCGAGCTCTTCAGGCGTCAATCCTGAAACTTCATGAGGGAATACCAACCACTCTTCAGACTCATGAATAAAGTAATCAGGTGTTAACTCAACGGCGGTATTCTTCGGCTTATAGTAAGGGCAAGCAATACGCACATCACGCGGCATATTGAGGCGCATCAGCTCTTGTAGCTTTTCTTTTAATGCATGAATGCTGCGGCCAGAATCAAACACATCGTCGACAATCAACAGACCATCGTCAGCATTAGCATTTTCAATAATGTAGTGCAGACCGTGTACTTTGATCTTTTTACTCTGCTGGTTAATACCATAATAAGAGGAAGTTCGAACGGCAATATGATCGGTTTCAACTTCTTTAAAGTCAAAATACTCCTGTACTGCAATCCCGATTGGAGCACCGCCACGCCAAATCCCAACAATAAACTGTGGTCTAAAACCACTTTCAAAAACTTGTGCAGCTAAACGAAATGAATCCTCTAGCAGCTCCTGTGCAGTGATAAAGCGTTTCTCAGACATCCGACCGTCCCCATATTGTTATATTTTATTTGCGAGTAGGTAAAGTTAATCCATACAGATTAGTCTTCGCCAAAATTCAACGTAGCACAAATCAACCGAGTTGAGGGTCAAATCGATGGATATTCACTACGGGATTTTGGAGCGAGATTTTATACTAAAAACTGCCTACATGCTGCACAAATTAACTAAACTTGAGAACGGCAGCGCTTTTTAGGCAAAAGAGAAGCCGCACAGATGGCGGCTTCTCATCGCAATCAGCTTTTATACTGATTGCGATTGCCGAAAAGCGATTGCTTTAACTGGCGGACACTGGGGTAATCGTCTTCTCACCCGCTTTAGTAACTGCCGAAAAACGCTTGTCTGTCGCTTCGCTAAACTCAGTAGACATTAAGGTATCAACGTAATGCCAGTCGCTGCGCACCATCTCATTGTCAAAAGTTAGCACCATGAACCCACGATCGCGTAAGTTGGTGTACTTAAGCCCAGCGACCAGATCAACAATACCCGCCTCAGTAACAGCTTGTTGATCAGCTGAGATCCCCAAATAGTATTCTAGGCCAGGAGAAGACACTGAACTGGTGGCAAACTCAACGCCAACCGCATCACCGTGACTATCTGTTAGCTCATTGGCCCAAGCATTGTGGGTGTCACCAGCAATCACCACTAAGTTAGTCCCCTTCGCTTTTGCCGTGGCAAGGATCACTTCGCGCTCATAAGCATAGCCGTCCCATGCGTCTAAGTTGTAAGGAATTGAGGGTAACTGTAATAACGCCATCACTTCAGGAGTCAGTTTATGTTGATTACCGATCAAAAAACTGTATTCCTGCGCCGTTAGCGTTGGGTCGTTTGCAGCAGCACGGGCAGCTAGCTGCGCTAATGCCCCTAACTCAGCATATTGATAAACGCTAAGTTTTTGTGTCGCTATCGCCGCAGGTAACATCATAGAACCCATCAGAACTTGTTGACCCAATACTTGCCATTTAGCCGTACTATTAAGCATATGACCTTGCAGCCACTGCAGTTGTTCAGTACCTAGCATGGTGCGCTCAGTACTGGTGACGTCGGCCATAAAGCCAGCACTATCAATGGTGTTGGTCGCATCATCAATGTAATCGGCATAATCAAGCTGTTTGTCTCGCGCTAAAAGACGAGTGTCTAACATATGCAAATCAAGGAGGTTACCAAAACTAAACGAGCGGTAGATCTCTTCATGGTTACCCTCTTTCCACGGACGGATAGGCAACCATTCAAAATAAGCTTGTAGGGCAGCAGTTTTGCGTGCTTCAAAATCGCCTTCAGCTTCGTTATGGTTCTCTGCACCATCG
The DNA here is from genome assembly GCF_001735525.1 of Shewanella colwelliana. Classification (NCBI taxonomy): domain Bacteria; kingdom Pseudomonadati; phylum Pseudomonadota; class Gammaproteobacteria; order Alteromonadales; family Shewanellaceae; genus Shewanella; species Shewanella colwelliana. The sequence continues at coordinate 69,986 of NZ_MCBT01000046.1, read as the reverse complement.
GCCCAAGCGTCATTAGCCACTTCATGGTCATCCCATACTGTAATAAATGGCACTTTGGCATGCAGTGCAGTGAGCGATGCATCACTACGATACTGCCCATAACGGGTACGGTAGTCGGCAAGGGTAAATAGCTCTCCAGCTGGCATGACTTCACGCCCTAGCTCTGCAGCGTTTTCACTGGCATAGCCGCCACGACCATATTCATAGATATAATCACCTAAATGAATCACCGCATCGAGATCGTCCATGTTACTGGCAAGCTGATAAACATTAAAATGACCTGCAGGGAAGTTAGCGCAAGACATCACAGCCAGTTTGACCGAATCGATTGCGCCTTCAGGAAGCGTCTTGGCTTGGCCGATAGGAGAAACTGTAGTGCCTGATTTAAAGCGATAATAATAACGTGTTCCCGCATCAAGGCCGATAGCATCAACTTTGACCGTATAATCTCTATCTTGACTAGTTACCATTTCACCATTGCCAATAAGCTGGCTGAAGGCTTCATCGGTGGCGATCTCCCAACTAACACGGGTTTCGGCGTCCATTTCAGGCGTGATACGCGTCCACAAAATAATGCTGCTGTGGGTCGGGTCACCGCTGGCCACACCATGCATAAATTTTACGCTAACGCCAGTTTGCTCATCGTCATCATCGCTGCTCGAACACCCCATGAGGCCATAAGAGACCACGGCAGCACCAACACCCTTAGCCGACATGGCTAAAAAATCCCTGCGAGAATAGTTTATTTTCATTGTTATTCCTTTAATTGAGCCAGATATCCCTACCGTCAACCTGCCACATTACGCTGACAAGTCCACGACCACTTAAGAAGATACAGGCCTTGTTATTGTTATTCCTGGTAAGAGGTCTAATCACTCTAATTATCTGTTAACAATATTGCAAAATTATTATGCAACAAGTCGTAGATAGATTTGCTAAATTTGCAGAAACAAGCAACGAAAAATACTAGGAAAGCCTAAAGTAAAGAGGGTGTGGAGTATCTTTCACTAGCCTAAAACGATTTCCCCAAAAAAAATTAGAGCTAAAACACTAAGCTAAGAAAGCTGTTATGATTTAAATAATGAACAGCCAAAGGAGACAAGGATGAAAGTCAGCGACATTATGAGTCATGAGGTGGTTTGCATAAGCGATCAAGCCACAGCAAAGGATGCCCACCTATTGATGCAAGATCGTGGTGTGAGACACCTACCCGTCATCAGTGAAACAGACGGTAAACTGGTTGGGATCATTACCCATAAGAAGATGATTTCCGCTGTTATCCACATGCTCAATCAATATGGAGCAGGCGCTCTCGATCGCAAGGAACGTAAAACCACCATCACGGAGCTAATGGAGACCGACTTTCAAAAGCTCACCATGGATGAACCCTTAGCGGTGGTGGTCGATTACTTTATTGATAATAAGCTAGGCTGCTTACCTGTAGTGGATGAGCATTTTAAAGTAAAGGGAATCGTGACTTCCTCAGACTTTGTAAAGCTATGCGCTAAACTGCTTCAGGCTAACTAAATCAGCGAGTCGTCATTATACCAATAGGTATGCAAAAAATGGTGCGCCGATAACCATGGCAATTCCCGTCAATATCATGGTTAGGCTCGCCACAACGCCCTCCTCTTGCCCCAACTCGGCCGCTTTAGCTGCACCAACGCCATGAGCCGAAGCCCCCAATGCTGCGCCCTTTGCCAGCGGGCTGCGTATTCTAGCCAGTTTGAATATCGGTGCACATAGCAGCATGCCTAATATGCCTGTGACTAATACTAACATTGCCGTTAAATCTGGTACGCCACCAAATGCAGAAGTGGCCTCAATGGCAAATGGTGTCGATACTGACCGAACTAGCATGCTATGAGACAATTCAGGTGGCAGATAGATCACTTTTACCAGCAACCAAGAAGATATCAAGCCAGCAAAGAGTCCTGTCAACACACCGATGCTAATCGTCATTGGGTAACGTAAAATAAGGTGACGCTCCCGATAGATTGGTAAAGCAAATGCTATCGTTGCTGGTGCCAATAAGGCTGATAAGTAATGGCTATAGGCAAAATAGGTAGGTAATGGAATAGCAAACAGCAACACAACCGAGACTAAACATGCTGGGGTCACAATCATGGGTGACAGCCACCAGTGCCGATACCGCTTATATAGACGCTTACTGACAAAATAGGTCACAACTGTGGTCAATAGACAAGCCAGTGCCACCCCTTGCGAAGCTAATAACTGCGGCATAGTCACTATTCACCTACCTTAACAGGCTGAAACACACCAAACTGGCGCCTCGCACGCTGACGTCGACGCTCAAAACGAAACACTCTGTCGATAACAAAACCTGTACTCACCAAGACACACGCGCTGCCCGCCACTAATGTCAGCATCAAACTCACGCCATACTGGTGTAATAGTGGTGCATAGTGAATAGAGGCGACCACTGGCGGAATAAAAAACAACAATAACTCTCCTAGCAACCAAGTCGCACCAACGGCAACAAAACGCTCAGGTAACCAATTGAGTGCGAGCAAGAGAAATAGCGCGGCCAAGCCCACCACACTGCTAGGCACAGGTAACCCAAGTCGATCGACTAACCACTGTGCGACAAACGCCAGAAGGCAGAGTAATCCAACTTGAAGTAGGGTTTGGCAAACGTGCTTGCATTGGTTGATTGAAATTGTCATAGCGAACTTAATAAGAGAGGTCTAACAGTTGGATTGATCTTACGCTTGCAATTTAAATAAAAAAAATGAATATTATTTATAAACTTCATAACCAAAAGTAATTGAGTTTAATTTATGGACTTAAAAGCGCTTCACTATCTGGTTGAAATCGTAAAATGTGGTGGCTTTAATCGCGCTGCAGCAAAGATCCATATCAGTCAGCCTGCATTATCAAAAGCGATAAACCAACTAGAGGCGGAACTTGAATTGCCACTGCTTACTCGTGGAAAACGTGGCACCTCCGTCGCCTTAACCGTGCATGGTCAATTGGTTTACGATTATGCCGTCCGTCTATTAGACACTAAGCAGGCGATGTTTAATGAACTCAATCAGTTAAGAGGTTTAGAGACAGGGCAGCTAAAACTGGGCCTTGCGCCGCTGGGCAGCGCCGAACTGTTTGCCCCCATCATTGCAAAATTTCGCCAGCGTCATCCCAAGATAAATACCCAATTATTAGTGCGTGGTGGCGTTGAGCAAACATCAGCACTGCAACAGGGAGAAATTGAGCTTGCAACCGGGATCATAGAGTTAGGCAACGAGTTTGAAGGGATAGCCATTCATACTGAACCCATGGTGGTGGTATTACCTGCCCAACATGAGTTAGCCCAACGCCAAGAAATTCCCCTCAGTGCGCTCAATCACTGCTCACAGATCCTATTTGAAGCGGAATTTTCCCTGCATGAGATGGTCATCAACGCGTGTGAGCAAGCGGACGTTATCATAGATAACCCGACTCAGGTTAACCAACCTGAATTTGGTATTGCCCTTGTCGCCTCTGGCATAGGTGTCATGTTGCTGCCCCGTTTCATCGCTGAACGTTACCAAATAGAGGGCGTTGTCACTCGTGCGCTCACTGAAACCAGATTAAGCTGGAAAATGAGCTTATTTTGGGTCAAAGATAAGCCGCTCTCTTTTGCCGCATTAACCATGATAGAGATTGTTAAACAGCACCTAAAACGTTAATAGCCGCGACGGCTTTACTATCCTGCAGGGCAGCTTATTTTTGTCACACTATTGATCACCACATCGACAACTGGCACGTCTGAATAAACCCCCTGCTTAGCGGTAGGCGTAATACTTACCTGATCCACCACTTCCATACCTGTGATCACTTGACCAAACACAGCATAACCAACGCTGCTGGCACTATAGTCAAGCTGAGGATTATTTAAGGTGTTGATAAAAAACTGCGAAGTCGCGGAATTAGGAACATTGGTGCGGGCCATCGCGATGGTGCCTCTAAGGTTACTAAACCCAACGTTAGCCTCATTCACAATCGGTGCACGGCCTAGTTTATTAACCATACCCGTGGTAAATCCACCACCTTGGATCATAAAATTATTGATCACTCGATGGAATAAGGTTTGATCATAAAACTGTTCATCGACATAACTGGCAAAATTATTCCCCGTCACTGGCGTATGGGTATTATCGACCGCTAAGCTAATCTCGCCCATTGTTGTGTCCATCAAATAACAAAGATCAGCTGAAAGCTGAGGGGCTGGCCCAGGAGTCGGCGGATTCGGAGGGGTGACATCTTCGCCAGCACCGCCACATGCGGATAAACTACTTACCAGTACGGCTAATGCTGCAAGTTTTCTCATCAACGACTCTACCCTATAATTTGTGAACCAATTCACGCAAATGTTAAGAGTTCGTCAACGAGAAAACAATAGCAGATACAAGTTGTTACTTTAGTTCTGATACATTCAAGAAAAAGTCTAGCCACGAATTTTTTGTATACCAGACATAATAACCAATGCTAATGCACCTGCCAGCACCCCAAATAGGGTATTAAGTAAACTCGGCGTTATTACTGCTAATATAGGACCAATCATTGCCAATTCAGCCACCCAAGCAGCCACATGAGCAATCGGTTCACTCACCACATGCAATCCATGGGTTAAAATTCCCCCACCGACCATAAACATGGCAATGGTGCCAATCACGGTTAGTCCACGCATTAAATAGGGCGCTGCGTTAACAAGCCCCCCACCAATCCACCGACCGAAGCGGGTCCATAAACGCTCCCCCTGACGCTGGCTTAAATACAACCCAGCATCATCAAGTTTTACTATGCCGGCAACTAATCCATAAACCCCTATCGTCATTAAAACCGCGATCACCGACAACGTGACCACTTGAGTCAGAAAACTACTGTGGGCGACAACCCCTAACGTAATAGCGATAATCTCAGCAGACAACACAAAATCGGTACGAATAGCACCAGCGATTTTTTGCTTCTCATAAGCTTGCAGATCTTCTGCTGCTTTATCTAGCTCGGCTTGACTCACGCCATCATCGCCTTTTTGGCTCATAGAGTGATAGAGTTTCTCAAACCCTTCAAAGCAAAGAAAAAGTCCGCCAAACATCAAGAGCGGCGTCACCGCCCAGGGAATAAAAGCACTGATCAGTAGCGCTGCAGGAACTAAAATGCACTTGTTACGGAACGAGCCCTTGGCCACCGCCCAGACAACAGGCAGTTCACGATCGGCGTTTACCCCGGAAACTTGCTGAGCGTTTAAGGCAAGATCATCACCAAGTACCCCTGCCGTTTTGCGTGCCGCAACCTTACTCATCAGCGCCACATCATCTAAAATTGCTGCAATATCATCTAATAGGGTTAAAAGACTTGCGCCTGCCATACCTTCTCCTTTTTTAACTATCCTTCTACTGCAGGCGGTTACCCACACTCAATAACTTCACATTTGTAGCAGTTATATCCGCTAAATTACTCTTACAAAGCAAGTTTTACTAGCACACCTACCTGTAAATCACTAAAGAATACTGCCTTTTTGATGCATTTATAGCCAAACTTCACCGATAACCCTTTACGTGAATTAAACAAACTGAGCCATTTCACATATCCCTAACAGCAACTCGGGGTATAATAGGGTCAGACTATTTCTACATCCTTACAGGAACAACTCATGACTCAAGATGAAATGAAAAAGGCTGCTGGCTGGGCAGCACTTCAATACGTTGAAAAAGATAGTATTGTTGGTGTGGGTACTGGCTCAACGGTCAATCACTTTATCGATGCTTTGGCAACAATGAAAGCCGATATTGAAGGTGCAGTTTCAAGCTCTGAAGCATCAACTGAGAAGATGAAAGCCCTAGGTATTCCAGTGTTTGATCTTAACGCTGTCGATGATCTATCAGTGTATGTTGATGGCGCGGATGAGATCAATGCTCACATGGATATGATCAAGGGTGGTGGTGCGGCATTGACTCGTGAAAAAATTGTCGCTGCAGTCGCTGATAAATTCATCTGTATTGTTGATAATACAAAAGAAGTCGACATTCTTGGTGAATTCCCACTGCCCGTTGAAGTGATCCCGATGGCCCGCTCTTATGTCGCACGTGAGCTGGTTAAGTTAGGCGGTGACCCCGTCTACCGCGAAGGCGTTATCACGGATAACGGCAATGTGATCCTTGACGTTTACAACATGAAGATCGTCAACCCAAAAGAGATGGAAGAGAAAATCAACCAGATCGTTGGCGTTGTCACTAATGGTTTGTTTGCAATGCGCGGCGCCGATGTGCTGCTTGTAGGGACGCCCGAAGGTGTTAAAACCGTAAAGTAATGGCATACCCAGCCGTTATCTAACATTAAGCCACCTATTGAGGTGGCTTTTTTATAACCCATCTACAATACTAGGCGTTCAGCTGTAGCAACGCTGATTGTGATTATTGAGGCTCACATTGAGAAAAATTTTAGTCTTTGGCAACTCAGGTTCAGGAAAGAGTACGCTAGCAAAGCGATTATGCCAAACAGAAGCGCTTGCCCATTTAGATCTTGATACCCTTGCCTGGCAAGCCACTATGCCGCCACAGCGCCAACCCATTGAGCAATCTCAGGCCGCTATTAATCACTTTACCGACAGCCATGAAAATTGGGTGATAGAAGGCTGCTATAGCGATCTTCTTCAACTACTGCTCGATAAGGCAACCGAAATAGTCTTTATGGACCTACCTATCGAACAGTGCATCAATAATGCAAAAAACCGTCCTTGGGAGCCGCATAAATACGCCTCCCCAGCCGACCAAGATGCTAACCTCGATATGCTTATTCAGTGGATACGGCAGTACGAAAACCGTCAAGACAGTTTCTCTCGCCAGGCCCATCGCATGCTGTACCATAGGTTTAGCGGTATTAAACAGCTCAAGGACTCAAATGACAGCACGTATTGAGATCACGCAATTTCAAGCCATACCTAACGTTGGAAAGGCAACCGAGGCGGACTTGCGCCAGCTTGGTTTCGCAGAGCCAATCGAATTGGTCGGTCAAGACCCCTACCAGATGTATGACAAACTTTGTCAAATTACCGAGCAGCAACATGATCCTTGCGTTATCGACGTATTTATCGCTGCGGTGCGATTTATGGAGGGAGCCCCAGCAAAAAAATGGTGGGCCTATACTGCTGAACGTAAAGCTCACCTTGCATTGCAAGCATTAAACTCACACAAAAACGGCACCTAACAAGACGACACTAGTGACACGCCTATCTGTTTGATGCCACTATAATCACTCTGCTCTACCACCGACATTGAGTAAAAATCTAACCATGCTGACCACCTTAGCCATAAGTAACTATCGCTCTCTTAGAGAAGTAAAAGTGACACTCAAACAGCTCAACTTAGTCACTGGTGCTAATGGTTGCGGTAAATCTAACCTCTACAAGGCACTGCGTTTACTCGCACAAACCGCCCAAGGTGGCGTGGTCAATGCGTTAGCGCAAGAGGGAGGATTGGAGTCCTGTTTTTGGGCTGGTCCAGAAAACATCACCAAAGGCATGCTCACGGGTGAAACTGCCATTGAACCGACCGTCCGCCAACAGCCTAAGCGATTAAAGTTGGGATTTGCTAGCGAGGAGTATAGCTACCTTATTGAATTGGGGCTGCCTAAGCCTGATTCCACCACCCTATTTGGGCTCGACCCACAAATAAAACGTGAAGCGATCTGGGTGGGCAACAAATATCGCCCCGCGTCGGTACTGGTTGAGCGACGTGGCCCAGTGGTCAAAAGCCGTGCAGAGCATCAAAAGCAAGCTGGCTGGCAAACTATCGGTCAACACATGCAGCATGGTGACAGCATTTTTAGTGAACTGGCCGATCCTGAGCGCACACCTGAAGTCATTCGCCTACGCGACACAATTAGGGCTTGGCGGTTCTACGACCACTTTAGAAGCGATAGCGATGCGCCCGCACGTAAACCTCAGTTGGGAACACGCACCCCAGTGTTACATCACGATGGACGCGACTTAGCTAGCGCGATTCAAACCATTTTTGAAATTGGCGATAGAGATGGTTTTAATGATGCGGTCAGTGATGCATTCCCTGGTGCCACAGTCACCGTTCACTATAATGCAGGCTTACTGAATATCGGTTTTCAACAAGAGGGCTTACTTCGGCCTCTGAGTGCAAGCGAGCTGTCTGATGGCACGTTACGATACTTACTGTTAATTGCTGCTCTACTCACACCCAGGCCACCAGCACTGATGGTGCTCAATGAACCTGAAACCAGTTTGCATCCCGATCTGTTGCCAGCACTGGCGCGACTGATTGCCAAAGCATCAAGCCTATGCCAAGTGTGGGTCGTTTCCCACGCCAATCGCCTTATCAATGCATTAAATGAATTTGAGCAGTGCCACCTCATTGAGTTAGATAAACAGCTTGGACAAACACACATTTTGGGGCAAGATATTTTGACGACGCCCAGTTGGAACTGGCAACAAAAAGCCTAAGCTTTCGTTGCCAGTTTACCTTGCAACTTGCTACTGTCCGCTCAATCTTTTCCCGAACGAGATAGCGTACGCAGTCGAGCGTATTTTTAAGACAGGATCATCGCTAGGTTCAATACCTTTCGCTAATCGATTCGGATCAAAGTTGATCGGCTCACAACTGACATCACCACTATCACGGATGCTCAATGTTCCTAGGGTCACCACTTCGCGAGAATCAGGCCACATCAATGAGGGGTTATTGGTTTCATCTTCCTCATGTCCAATTACAGCCTCTAATTCATAATTTATAGGTCCTTGAAGCAACTGTTGCTCAAGTTTATTGGCCAAAAAAGTATCTGGGAGCTGCTCCATCTGCGCGTCAGTCAATAAAACCTCTCCCTCTTTAGGCACTAAGCGCCACTTAAACTTGGTTTTTTTACCTTGCCCATCAACAAAGTAAAAAGCATGAATACCATGATAATTAACGGATGTGTATGCGCTTGGGGGGTTATGAGCTTGCAACCAGTTAAACTGCGGCAAAGTGCTCGGATGATCATGGCGATATTGCATGATCTGACTGCCATCGACCTTGCCTTGCTCATTGGGCAGCAAAGTTTCCAGCAAGCCTAAAAAGACTTCTGGAGACTTACCAGGGAACACGGGGGTCGTTAGGCCAGCAAGGTTATGAACGCTGCCATCTGCCATCGTCAACTTGACGCCAATACCGCGAGGGCTTCGGGCTGTTTCACTGGCGTGAGGATTACCGCCCGCCATGGAAAAGCGAATACTTGCAGCCGATTTTCCACTGCTAAATAGAGGGCTGTCTGAATATCGGCGACCTACTTCAGTAGGCATAAACTCACCAATGGCGCACACCCCTTTGGCGTGACCTTTACGCACTCCGGGGTGTTTACCCGCAAGTTTCTCAAACACATCAATAAAGTCGTGGCCTGTCACGTCCGCGTGAAGCGGCCCGCTTACGGTGATTAGTGATACCAAGCATACAGAGGTCGATAGCCATTTATAGTGCACAATTTCTCCAGAAAACATTAACAAATAAGAATGATAATCAGTAAGACCGCATTTAATCGCATTTTATTTCCTAGAAAATATTAACGAGCTAATCGCTATCGCGTGCCAATATCTGCTATAAAATTTTTTGGAGAGGAAATACTGAGAGAAGGGGTGCACTCAACACTCTAATCACGACTCGGTGCGCTAATGGTATGCGAACAAACAGTTAAGCCATACAACATGGCTTAACTGTTTGTTGTTATTCTAGTTACGTAGGCACTGGCTATAAGGAGAAGTTGGCGATAGTTTTCTGAATACCCACCACATCGGTACCTTTTTTTAGTTCTTTAACTAAAGGATCTTTCTGACCAGAGATCCACAGCTTTAACTCAGAATCCATGTCAAAAGTTCCGGCCGTTTCCACCTCAAAATGGGTGATAGCTTTATAGGGTACTGAGTGATAACTGACTTTCTTACCCGTCATCCCCTGCTTATCGATGAGAATAAGGCGCTTGTTAGTGAACACAAACATATCGCGCACTACCCGGTAAGCCAATGCTAACTGCTCATTATCGCCCATAATTGGACCTAACTCTTCAGCCAACTCATCTAAATTTACCTCTGAAGCATTGCCCATTAGCGCGTCGAGTAATCCCATAGCCATTATCCTTAATCTAGGCCGCGATAGCGGCAAAAAATATATAGGTGTTTAACTTACCCATAAAAAACCGATTGTCCAATAGCAAATGGGCAGTTATTGTGCATTAAAACTTATACCCTCTAATGCCTATCGTATTTTCCCTTACCAGCATGGCTAAGGTTAGTTGGTAACTCCTATAAAAAAATCGCCAATTGGCGATTTTTTAAGGGTTAGGCAGTTCCAGCAATTAGTCGCTCGATTTAACCTGACGATTTTCTGCAACCACCAGCATCTCACACTTAGGGCAATCAAAAACCAGCTTTAATACGTCTTTACCTATCTCCAATACCATAGGGTCAGCTTTGATCCCCGGCACCTCTTTTGGACACAGATTGAAATTAAAGCGTAAACAATGTTTAGTGACCATTAATGGCACATCTTCTGTCACGCCATTTTTCTCATAGGTATCTTGAATATCGATAACGCCATGGCGAGAATAAAAGGCTTTGGCCTGTTCATTAGCCACATTACCCAAATAGCTTAGGTGTTTAACTGGATAAGTCGCTTCTTGATTATATTTCCATGCTTTTGGACGCTGATAACCATCAACTCGTGCCAGTTCTAATGCCGCAACCGTGTCACGACGTAATCCATTTAACATTGACGTTGGGATAAACCAGGTTTGCGCGGTCTCGATGGCGATCTTACGCGCCTTGAAATCAGTACTGCCTAACTTAGCCAATTGCTTACGCAGCCCCTGTTGCGTTTTTTCCACATCGGTTGCCACGGTTTTTTCAACCACTAATGACTGGCTAGCGCTATGACCATAGCTATCGGTCATCGTCAAACAAACACCGTCATCGGTATCGGTTAACTGTAGATCAACCCCAATAACACGTTTAGATGACTCTTTAGCTAATACCGCTTCAAATGCCTGATTATGGTTACGATAGATAGTCATACCTACCTGTAACTCTTTCGGCACGCGAGTAAGGTGCAGCTTAAGCCCATCGGCGCGATTAACCCGCATTCCTTTTAACTTGTCATCAGACTGTTTAGCTTCGGTGAAATTACTGGTGAAAAAGCATAACCCATCACCATTATTGAAGCTTTCCTCTGAGCTCACCTCAATAAAGTCACTACCAATACGTTTTACCTTGGCAACTTCTTCACCAATGTACTTTGGCGAGCGAAAATCATTCATCCCTTGGCTGCGCTCATGCACAAAATAATCAGTCTTGCCGCGGTTAAAGGTTTTCTCTGGATCTGGGGTAAAATTATGCTCGCAACGACCATGTGATGAGGCTGTAAACTCAGGGCGTCTCGCGATAATTTTATCTAACTCTTGACGATAATGGGCAGTGACATTTTTAACGTAACTTAAGTCTTTAAGTCGACCTTCAATCTTAAATGAGCGAACCCCCGCATCGATAAGCAGCTCTAGGTTGTCGGTTTGATTATTATCTTTTAACGATAACAGGTGTTCATTCTGTGCTAACACTTCACCTTGGCGAGTTTTTAAATCCCCCGGCAAACGGCACAGTTGCGAACATTCACCGCGATTGGCGCTGCGGTTACTAAAAGAGTGACTGAGGTTACAAAGTCCACTAAATGCAACACAGAGGGCCCCATGAATGAAAAACTCAATTTGCATGTTGGTATTGCTGGCCACATCGCGGATCTGACTTAAGCCAAGCTCCCTTGCCAATACCACTTGAGAGAAGCCCACCTGCTCAAGAAAGGCCACCTTCTCTGGACTGCGATTGTCCATCTGAGTACTTGCATGTAACGCAATAGGGGGAATATCAAGTTGCAAGATCGCCATATCTTGCACAATAAGCGCATCGGCACCGGCCTCATAGACCTCCCAAACCAATTTCTCTGCTGCGGTTAACTCGTCATCCATTAAAATGGTATTGATCGCAACAAATACCTGTGCGTGATATTGATGAGCAAAGGTACATAAACGCGCAATATCTTCAACGCTGTTACCTGCTGTCGCACGAGCCCCGAAGGCTGGACCGCCAATATAGACCGCATCTGCACCATGTTTAATCGCTTCTATACCGTAATCGGCATTCTTAGCAGGAGCTAATAGCTCGAGGCGATTAGACTGTACCTTGACTGGTGCTAGCGATACAGAATCTGGGGTAAAAATCTCAGGCTTGTCCATGGGGGTCTCAATCAGGTCACAAATGGATAAAAAAATAGGGGCGCGATTATAACAGACCTAGCTCACATATCACGGCCCTGATTGATAGATTTTAGCCATTTTTGCACCATTTCGTCTAATAATGCACCGCTATCCAGAGAGTCTCTGGGTGATCGGCAGTCCAGCTAACACGATGTTTACAATGAGCAGGGATAGTAATGTAGTCGCCTTTTTTAAGATGAACCACCTTAGCGTGTTCAAAAACCAACTTAGCTTCACCCTGCAGAACCATCACCCATTCGCTACGATCTTGATCATACCACTGACCTTCTGGCGTCACATGACCCTTGGAGATAATGCGTTCTATCAATACTTTGCCATTATCTTCCAAGGGTTCAAAAACTTCGTTACTCAAGTCGGTTGGAATACCTTCAAACACATTCTGTGGTTTCATTTACTCATCCCTATTAAAAAGACCACCAGATGGCAGCCTTTGATTATGGTTCACAGAAAACTCGCGATCTCATCCAGCGGTTTCTTCTGTAATGCATGCTCTGGCACTGTGGCATCATCGCTTGGGTACCCTGCAATAATCAGCATATAGGGTCGTTCATTACTCTTGTCTCTGCCGCAGACTTTGCTTAAAAATGACATCGGCTTAGGGGTATGAGTAAGCGTTGCCAAACCTGCATGATGCAATGCTTGAATCAAAAAACCGGTTGCGATACCAACCGATTCATGGACGTAATAATTGGTCTTCTGCTCACCCTCTTCCTCATTACGCTTTTTGCTAAAAATGGCAATCAACCATGGCGCATGTTCAAGGTAAGGTTTATCAGCATTCGTCCCAAGCGGCTTTAATGCATCGAGCCACTCTTCTCCAGCCCGCCCAGCATAAAATGCTTGCTCTAACGCTTCTGCTTCATGGCGGATCTGCGCCTTAACTTGTGGACTATTAATGGCGACAAAGTGCCAAGGCTGGTGATTTGCACCGTTGGGGGCTGTACCCGCAGCAAGAATGCATTGCTCAATAATCGCTTTAGGCACTGATCGATTAGAAAATTTTCGTATAGAGTGACGACGCCTTATCTGCTGGTAATTATGCTGTGCGCGATTAAGCATCTCAGCTTCACTGTATTCAATAAAATCACTTAACGGATGATGAACTTGGGACATGTGGCTTCCTTGGCTTAACGATATCTAGACAATCGTTTTTACTTCATTTATTGATAAAAACATGAGTATTTCTATGCTATTCGCACCAAGGGCCACCTAAAGAGAGTTGGCGATGATGCGTCATGGGCAAGTCACTGCTAATAAACAGTATTGTCCCTCTCCCTACATTATCCAAGTGATGCTTAACCATTAGCGCTACATGGCAAGGTGACAAATATCAGTCGGCTAAAGTAGCTAATCTAAGCTAACAAAAAATCGGTTAAGGATCACCCAAGTAATTAGTGACAAACCAAGAACGCTTGGAGCACAAGCTAAGTTATTTATTTGCAACGACCAAATGGTCAATAAAAGGCTATATTTAATTCAAGTTATGATTTTTGAATTGGCTTTTCCACGACTGTACAACGCCGAATGATATCTGTAGGTGACAGAGAGAGTCTACTTTCTAGTCCCTGCTCACATTCTACAATAACAAAAAATAAGTGACTGAATGAGACTGCGCGACTCGTGTGTTTGGTATTGGCTACTAGGAACAATCTTGATGATTGCTTCCACTTCCAGCTTTAGCCTTAATCTGTCAATAGATCATCAATCAACTATCACTGAACACTTTGCCGCGGCTCATCTGCCCTCCAATATAAGCATCAATGATGCACTGCACGCATACAAAAATGGACAGTTTCAATTATTGAGCGACAACGTTGTTAACTTCGGTATTGATTCCCCGCCAATGTGGTTAGCAATAACACTCAGAAATCCTACCAAGATGGCAATCAACAAACAGCTGATCATCGCGAACTCATGGCTGGATAAGCTTGAGATATCTGTCCATCATCAACAAGGCGATATGCGACACTTTTCCAGAGGCGATCATTTCGCTTTTTACCAACGTAATAACAACCAAAGGTTTTTTACTGTCGATTTCGCCTTTCAACCAGGCATCAGTTACCTATTGATTAGGGTCGAGTCGGTGGACCCTATGGTCTTGCCGATCTATCTGGCCGAACAGAGTGACTTTAACTCCCAACTGCTATTTGATAGTTACAGCTATGGTTTTTTATATGGTGCCATCTTCTGCTTATTAGCCTATAACTTTATGCTGGCCGTTGGGTTGAGAAGCATAACGTACTTCTATTACTCATTGTTCTTACTTAGTTTTTTAATTTTGAACATCTCTTATAGCGGTCACGGATTCCAATGGTTATGGCCTCACTCGCCTCAATGGCAACAATGGGCGAACCCGCTGTTAATGGTTATTTTTAATATCTGTGGGTTACTTTTTGCATTGCGATTCTTGGAAATAAGACGCCTGAATTTATCTATTTATCGCTGCGTCATCGCTCTGTGTATTTGCCTATTGTTGACCGTTCTAGGCGCGCTAATACTTGACCAGCAGGGTATCAGCCTGCTGGCTGCTTTTGGCTTCATGTTACTGTTTTCGCTTATTATGCTGTTTTTAGGGGGAATTGCTGTTGCCGCAAGCAATGCTAACGGTAAGCTATTTTTACTAGCATCTATCTCCTCCATGCTAGGTACCGCTACAACGGGTTTGGCAGTCTGGGGAATTATTCCCTATACAAATTTGACATTTAGAGCAGGTGAAGTGGGAATGGTCATCGACATCACCCTGTTGGCGTTAGCATTAGCTCGGAAATTTAGAACAATAGAAAGCGAGAAGCAACATGCACAATATATGGCGAAAATTGACCCGCTAACCGGACTCAATAATCGGCGGGCTTTCTATGAATTAATGCCAGCCATTTGGCAAAGTACAACCAACAAACGTAACCTGACGCTGGCTCTTATCGACCTAGACTACTTCAAACAAATAAATGACACCTATGGACATGTATGCGGTGATCAAGTGTTGAATAAGGTTGGGTCGATACTGATGCAGAATTTAAGAGAAGAAGACATTGCTGTCAGGTGGGGTGGAGAAGAGTTTCTCATCGTGTATCACCATGCCACGCTTAGCCAGGCAGAAATACTCGCCAGCGAACTTGCCAAGCAAATAGCCTCCTACCCGTTTGCTAAGGGGGAGCAAAGATTTACAATCACTGCTAGCATCGGATTAGCAGAGGGGTGCAGCGAATGCCACACACCTGGTCAACTTATTGATAAGGCAGATAATAAGCTTTACCAAGCAAAACATGAAGGTCGCAATCAGATACGTTGTTAGCCTTGTAAAATCATCGATAAGCCCCCACAGAAAACAGCTTTTAACGCCCCAAACCTACTCTTCTAATAACACCTTTAAGTTCTGTAAACCTTGATTTAAGTCTCGAGTAACCATTCCCTCTATATCCATAATTGGTAGAAGGAAATTCATCGGGTAGTCCATGTGACCACTAAATCCCCAGTTCACCTGCGTAGCACTTTCACTCACCGCGCTGGTAGTCATGTAAGCAGGTGATACCGCCTCAAATGGCGTCAGAAAACGCAGCTCATACTCGATACGCTTCTGAGGGTAAATGGCTAAAATTTCCTGCTCACCAGCGCCAACATCTGGATTGGCACTTTGCCAGCTTGATACAAAGCCCACCGTACCATCTTCCCCCTTATACTGCTTGCTCATCGTTGGGTCCATTTGAGCCCAGACACTAAAATCATCTTGATGCTTTAATAATCTCAAGTAAGCAAAAACCTCATCCACCGGACGTTCAATGGTGATTTGCGCATCGACGACATAGTCTTGCTTAATAAACAGTGCAGCAATAAATGGAGTAGCCAATAATAACAGTGCGATAAACAGTATTTTTTTAAGCATCTCATACCCTTACTTTAAGTTGGTAAGCTTTATTGTACGCCTATATCATCATAGCAACGCTTTAATGATCCGTTCTGTTAGTACAGCCAAGAACTCACGCCACCGTCTTAACATAGACAAACTAGGGTCAAATGCAAAGTGTTGATATTCATCCACTATCAATAAAACAGTGAGTGTAATCAGGGGGTCACTATCACCCCTAAAGATAAAAAGGCACCATAGGTGCCTTTTTATCGATAAATACTGTCTACATCTTTATCTAGCGAGCTTCGCCTGCAGCTTTTGATTTTCGGTCTCAATATGCTTATAAAATTCACAATCGGAAAGTTGCGAGGCCGCGGCTTCGTCGAGAACTAATACCGCATCGCGATGTAATTGTAATGCCGATGCAGGGCAAGACGCACTCAATGCTCCTTCAACCGTTGCCCGTATCGCTTCGGCTTTCGCTTCGCCGGTGGCGAGTAGCACAACCTTTTTGGCATCTAAAATTGTTCCAATACCCATGGTTATCGATAAGTGTGGCTGATATTCATCTGCGGCAAAAAAACGCGCGTTATCTTCAATTGTCGCTTTGGTTAATGTCTTCACTCGGGTGCGAGACATTAAGCCAGATGAAGGTTCATTAAATCCGATATGGCCATTACGGCCAATACCCAACAGTTGAATGTCGATACCTCCCGCCGCCGCTATTTTCATTTCATAGCGTTCACATGCTTCGATAGGGTCATCTGCATCTCCTGGGGGGACAAAGGTGTTGGCTGTATCGATATCTAGATGATCAAACAGCTGTTGATTCATGAAGTAGCGATAGCTTTGAGGATGAGCGCCTTCAAGACCTAGGTATTCATCGAGATTAAAACTGGTCACCTTGGCGAAAGAGACCTCACCGGCCTTATTCGCTGCAATCAATTGCTGATACAGCGAAACCGGGGTTGAGCCCGTCGCCAAACCTAACACCGAATCTGCCTTTTTTTGTAACTGCTTAATAAAGATATTGGCGCCATACGCGGCGACTTCAACGCTATTTTTTAAAATTACTATTTGCATAATTTGCCACTCGCCAGACACACAAAATGGAACGACTAAGATGAACCTCCGCTTTTAGTCACCCAAAGTCAGAGTCTTTAATAAGGCGTTATCCGCGAGGTTCACTCATCTGATAACATAACTATAACGACTAATGACAGCGTTGTCATTAGTTAAATAATAGCCATCTTATAACAAAAGGCATCCTATGCCTTAGCAATTATGCTCGTGATATACTCCCAAAATCAGATAGCGGGCAACTCAGCCTCACCTTTGCGATGAAAGAAAAAATGACGACACCCAACAGCCCACAAACGGCCAAACATTACAAAATATTCAAGCCATTTGGTTACCTAAGTCAATTTGTTCCTGAGCGCCGTAAGTCTAAAAAACTCTTGGGGGAACTGGCAGACTTTCCTGCAGGAATGATGGCCATTGGTCGTTTAGATCATGACTCGGAAGGTCTATTGTTATTAACCACCGATGGCATGATGAGCCACAAGGTACGCAGCAAAAAAGTGGAGAAGGAATACTACGTTCAAGTAGATGGTGAGATTGATGTAACATCACTGGATACGTTAAGTCATGGGGTCGAGATTGGCATCAAGGGCGAAAAATATTCAACCTTAGCCTGCCGTGTTTATAGGCTCGAATCTGCACCCAATTTTCCAGAGCGAGGCAGGAAAATTCGCGATGAACGCCATGGTCCCACAAGCTGGATTTCGATAACCTTAACTGAAGGAAAAAACAGGCAAATACGTAAAATGACCGCAGCGGTAGGGTTTCCAACCTTACGCTTGGTGCGCGTGCGTATCGGTAGCATTGGCATTGAAGGGATGACCTCTGGCCAAGTCATCCCCTTAGAAGCGCAGCAACTTTTAGCCAAGCTTGGGTAAGATCAACCTAAAAACTTGTTCAACTCGCTGGGTAACAATGGTTTACTGTATAAGTAGCCTTGTGCTTCATCACAACCACTTTGGCGCAAAAACTCGGCCTGCTCTAATGTTTCAACTCCTTCAGCAATGACTGTGAGGTTTAATGCATGCCCCAAGGCGATAATCGCTTTTGAGATAGCCGTGTTATTGGCATCATGAGGAATATCCCGCACAAAAGATTGATCGATTTTTAGCTTATCGATCGGTAACCGTTTTAAGTAGTTAAGTGATGAGTAACCTGTACCAAAATCATCAACAGAAAGCTCAACCCCCAGATCGCCAAGCTTTTTAAGCAGTTTAATCACAGCTTTGGGATCTGACATCATACAACTCTCTGTTACCTCTAACTCAAGGCATTCAGGTGGCAAGCCCGTCTGCTCTAGCACCGTTTTCACTTCATCAAAAAAACCCGCATCTTGCAGTTGTGGTCCAGCAACATTTACTGAAATACGGCCAAAGCGCTTGCCCTGTTTCAGCCATTCAATACCTTGACGTGCGGCACTATTTAATACCCACAGCCCGATATTACAGATCACACCAATCTTCTCTGCCACCGGAATAAAAATCGCAGGTGATATATTCCCTATCAAGGGATCAACCCAGCGCAGTAAGGCTTCAAAACCCACTGTTTCGCCGGTCGAGAAGTCTAGCTTTGGCTGATAAACCAGATGAAAAGCATTATTGGTAATCGCACTGTGTAATGCACTTTGCAGCTTTAAATGCTCAACTGACTCAAGGGTTAATGACTGAGTATAAAAAGCGTAATTATTACGCCCATTGAGCTTAGCTCTGTGCATCGCCGCATCGGCATTTCTCAGCAAGGTATCGGCACTGTCGCCATCACCAGGATAGAGTGCAACGCCCATACTGGCCGTCAAACGCACAATTACATCATCGTCCAACACAAACGGAGCTTCAAATACTTCACGCAACAAACTCACCATCAGTGAAACACGATCACGGCTTTCAATATGCGGTAGCAAAGCAACAAACTCATCGCTGCCCAAGCGGGCCAAACTGCCCTGTCCTTTTAGCTGTTTAGATAATCGCTTCGCCAGGTCAACCAAAATGGTATCACCGGCTACATGACCATAACTATCATTAATATGCTTAAATAGGTCGACATCAATAAAGATCAGCGCCAATTCTGTTTGCTCACGTTGAGCATGGTGTAACTCTTGTGCAAGCTGAGCCGATAACGTCATACGATTGGGTAATTGGGTTAACGGGTCGTGGTAGACAAGCCGTTCTAACTCCTCTTCACTCTGTTTTTGAGCAGAAATATCGGCAAATACTGCAACAAAATAACGCACCTGATCTTCATCATCATACATGGAGCTAATCGTCAGCTGTTCAGGAAATATCGCCCCGCTCTTCCTACGATTCCAGATCTCACCATACCATTTCCCCGTGGATAACAGCGACTGCCACAGAGAACGAAAGAACGCCTTATTATGACGCCCTGAACTGAAAATTCGGGGGTTTTTTCCCAGTACTTCTTCCCTGCTATAACCTGTGATATCAGTAAAAGCCCCATGAACCTCTACGATATCACCCTTTGCATCGGTAATAAGAACGCCTTCAACCGAGTTTTCAAACACATTGGCCGCCATCTCTAACTGTTCTTGCGCTGCCTTATGAGAAGAGATATTCCGAGTTATGCCGATAATACCCGTTAGTTCACCATCATCACTAACCACAGGCACTTTCGTCGTTTCTAACCAGGAGCTAACATCATCAATATCTAAACCTTCACATTCACCCGCTGTCACTTGCACACCGCGAATGATCGACTCTTGATCGCTCTGAATAAACTCCTTTGCCAACTTTGAGTCAAACAGTTCTTCATCCGTATGGTTAATGATCTCCGCTTTCGGCCGACTCCATGCAGCTTCTACACTTTTATTCACAACAATATAGCGACCGCTAGGATCTTTTATCCATACATGTTCTTTCAAGCTATCGATAAACAGTTGCAAACTGATATCACGACTTTGGGATACAGAGATATCATTGGATCTATTTTCTAACCGATACTGTCGATAGATGGCAGAGAGGTCTCGTTCTATACTAGCTTGACATAATGCTAATAGATGGAGGGCATCTGTTACCCCATCTTCATCCAGAACACAGGCCACCACTTCCAAATAAAGGTAACCAAATAGTGCTTGCGACGGCCAGTTAATCGGTAACAAGCAATAACCATCCTGAGTTAACTTAGCATCTGTCGCTTGAGAATTGGCATAGTGAGGGTAATGAGAGACTTGTACCGAATCACGGCATAAGTGTTTTTCAGCACAACATGCAACCGCTTTAATCAGTACTTCATCAGACAAATTAACGCTAATATCAGGCACAAATAGCTCATTTTGATCAACCATTAACAGCGCCACACCAACACCAGAAAAGCGCCCTATCATCTCGAAGGAGCGTTGCCATTCGTTGCGTTGGTTCGGTGATACTTCAATGTTTATCAATATAGAGCCCTACCTATCAAAAACGAAACAGCATGATATAAACGATTAATTAACGCATCAGCAAGTATTTACTTACTCATCACACTAATTATTGCAGTCAAATATTCAGTTAATGGCAATTTTAAAGCGGTATCGACCAACACGCCACTCAAAACAAACATATTCATCTCATTAGCTTACAACGCTCGACATCAAAAATGCTAGCTAAAGGAGGTATTGTTGGTTAGTTTCTAACTGAAATCAAACTTACCACTAATAAGTTATCAAACATACCGACAAGGAATTAGCGTAATGAAAAAGCAGCAATTATTGGTTGCAGCCTTTCTATTTTTGCCGGCGATATGCGCTGCGCTGCCACTGGAGACAATCGTATTACCGCCAGGGTTCGAAATAGAAATCTATGCCGAAGGTGTCGATAACGCCCGCCAAATGGCGCTAGGCAATCAAGGAACTGTATTCGTAGGCAGTCGAAAAGCAGGCAAACTACACGCACTACGAGATACCAACAACGATGGTAAGCCCGACCAAATGATTGAACTCGCGCGCAATCTCTTCCTTCCATCGGGGATCACTTTTCATAATACTGACCTTTATGTAGCAGAAGTCGATAAAATTTGGCGCTACCCGAATATAGAGGCAACACTGCCCGATACTCCTCCCCCAGAATTGGTTTATGACAAGCTGCCCAACAAATCACACCATGGCTGGAAGTTCATCCGCTTTGGCCCTGATGGTCTGCTCTATATCCCCATTGGTGCGCCGTGCAACGTGTGTGAAAGTGAAACACCTTTTGCTAGCATCATTAAGCTCAATATCGATACCAAACAAGTCGCGACAGTTGCTATTGGGGTTCGCAACAGTGTTGGCTTTGACTTTCACCCAACCACAGGGCAGTTATGGTTTACCGACAATGGCCGCGACATGATGGGAGATGACCTGCCAGATGATGAACTTAACCACGTAACCAAAGAAGGCCAGCATTTTGGCTTCCCCTACATTCACAATGCAGATGTCATTGACCCAGAGTTTGGTCATAAAGCCAGTAGCATTAATAACACGGTGCCCGTCCTGAACTTAGGCGCTCATGTGGCGGCATTGGGAATGGAGTTTTATCAAGGAGAGCAATTCCCCTCAAGCTACCGAGGTAATATCTTTATTGCCGAACATGGTTCATGGAATCGCAGCAGTAAGGTCGGCTACCGCATCGTGCGTGTTGAGCTTGAAGGCAACAAGGTGGTCAACTCAGAGGTTTTTGCATCGGGTTGGCTACAAGGAGAAAAAAGCTGGGGTCGTCCAGCCGCCGTATTAACGCTCAATGATGGCTCTTTATTAATCTCTGATGATGCGGCTAATGCGGTTTATCGAATTAGCTATTCAGAAACGGAATAGTTCATTTTTGACTTTCCAAACTTCGTTTGGATTAACGTCGTGGCGCTTCGCCCACACCAGAGCCAAGGGGGAAACCGCTTGTCCCCCTTAGCAATCCCGCAGCGCTCCGGCGAAATTTAAACAGCAAAATTTCCAACGGAGAATTATCTAGCTTTAACCTGCAAATATAACCCGCTTCAGGAAGCGACAAAATCACTAACGCTTCCGACCATACGTCCCTTCCCCTCGAAAGCTAGCTGAAATCTTAATTGCAGGATGTACTAAATGCCTTGAAGCACATGGATGTGCGAGAAAGGCCATAGCCAAACTCACGTTATTTTTTTGCTCTCCTCAATTCAAATCGAACATCTAGGTCTTTAGAAGTTGTTATATCAAGCGATGTCATATGAACCTGCGGGCACAATAGACTCCGTTGGAAGTGTCCGAATGCGGTGAGCTAATTTGCGTGATCGAGGCAGGACGCCGACATAGCCTCAGTTGAGCCATGGATGGCGAATCTGAGGCGATAGCAAATTCGCTCATTTAGCATGAGGATCAACACTTCGCCGGAGCGGCACAGGGATATCGAAAAGGGAAATGCTGTAGTTTCCCTTTCGTCGGGTGTGGGCGAAGCGCCACGACTTTAAAACCACACACTGAATCAATTTTAAGGGATGATAATTCAACCTAAAAACTCAATAGCATCAATCCAGAAAGTAAAGTAACTTAATAAATTAACTGTATAAATTGAATGAAAGATGTAATTGAGCCTGTAAATAATTTAGTAAATGTCTGTTATGAAGGAACCTCTGGGCAAACAGATATAAGAACAATGTATATCGACGATATTCTTCACTTTTCATTAACGGATTTTTTTGTCGTTTTGAACAAAGAAAATAAAAGTATGGGTGAACGAAACCCAACAAGAAACATCCCAAATCTAATAAAAACACTCATAATAGCTTTAGATAAAGATGAATATACCCAGTTTCCTCATTCAAAACCAACACCAGGGTTAGAAACTGAAACTTTCGTTACGCAGCCTGGCTTAAACAGAGTAATGGGGAATGATGACTCTGCTGCAGGAAGAAAATTCCAACGTTGGTTATATCACGATGTTGTACCTTCTCTGACAAAATTTGGCTCTTATCCACCTCCTCTTACACCTCAAGGTTCAGCACTTTCACAAATGGCTGAAATTGTAGCTCAAAACTCAAGGGTACTGGCAGATACAATTATTCGGCAAGATAGGTTAGAGCAAGAAGTAAGCTATGTTAGGGGGGATATAAACAGTGCCCAAGAACGTATTGAAAAACTTGAACAGCAAGGTTCCGATAATGAATTTATCATGACCGTTAGACAATGGTTTGATAAAAAAGAAATAGTTTTAACAAATAAAAAAGAGTTTGACATAGTCACATGGTGCGAAAATATTAGCCTTCGAGATAACAAGAAAAAAATAGCTTGCCCATCCGGAGAAAGGTTGAACGCAAGATTCAATCTAGATGTTATTACCCAAGCAAAATCGTTGGTAGAAGACTCTCAAGGTTAGTAAATATCAGTAATAAAAACAAAAAACCAGCCTACTTGGAAAAGTGGCTGGTTTTTTAATCGTGATTATTAAGCCAACGGCTTAATCAACAATTACGCTTGTGGGCGCATCGCTGGGAACAGAATCACGTCACGAATCGTGTGCGTGTTGGTAAACAGCATCAC
The DNA here is from genome assembly GCF_001735525.1 of Shewanella colwelliana. Classification (NCBI taxonomy): domain Bacteria; kingdom Pseudomonadati; phylum Pseudomonadota; class Gammaproteobacteria; order Alteromonadales; family Shewanellaceae; genus Shewanella; species Shewanella colwelliana. The sequence goes on along the minus strand of NZ_MCBT01000046.1, from coordinate 46,263 downwards.
CAAACGGTCGATACCAATACCTTGACCCGCAGTTGGTGGCAGGCCGTGCTCGAGTGCAGTAATGTAGTCAGCGTCGTAGAACATCGCTTCGTCATCACCTGCATCTTTTGCATCAACTTGCGCTTTAAAGCGGTTGTCTTGATCTTCTGCATCGTTAAGCTCAGAGAAACCGTTAGCGACTTCACGGCCGCCAATGAAGAACTCGAAACGGTCAGTGATGAAATGGTTTTCATCGTTACGACGTGCAAGTGGTGAGATATCAGCAGGGTAGCCAGTAATGAACGTTGGTTGCATTAACTGTGGCTCAGCCGTCTCACCAAAGATCTCTTCAAGTAACTGACCGCAAGTCCAGAACTTCTCGATGGTCATGCCTAGGCTCTTAGCCAAGTCACGCATAAACTCAAGGTCTTTCACTTCTTCATAAGTCATCGACTGAATCGTTGCGTTGTCTGGGTTATACTGTTTAATGGCATCTAACATGCTTAGACGAGCGTATGGACCACCAAAATCAACGGTGTGCTCGCCATAAGGAAGTTGTGGAGAACCACAAAGCTCGATAGCGATAGAGCTCAACATCTCTTCAGTCAAATCCATCAGATCTTTATAATCTGCGTACGCCATGTAGAATTCCATCATAGTGAATTCAGGGTTATGACGAGGCGATAGACCTTCGTTACGGAAGTTACGGTTAATCTCAAAAACACGCTCAAAACCGCCAACCACTAAACGCTTCAGATAAAGCTCTGGCGCAATACGCAGATACATAGCGATATCAAGCGCATTATGATGCGTCTCAAATGGACGTGCTGAAGCACCACCAGGAATGCTGTGCATCATTGGGGTTTCAACTTCCATAAACTCTTTTTTCACCATGAAATTACGGATTGCTGAAACCACTTTAGAGCGCATAATGAAGGCGTTACGAGACTCTTCATTCACAATCAAATCAACATAACGCTGACGGTAACGGGTTTCTTGGTCTGTTAAACCATGGAACTTTTCAGGGAGTGGACGCAGTGCTTTAGTCAGCAACTGGTACTCTTCCATGTTCACATACAGATCGCCTTTACCTGAAAGGTGTAGCTGACCAGTAACACCTATGATGTCACCAATGTCTAAACCTTGGAAAGTCGCTTTAAGATCTTTTTGAACGTCTTTACCCGCGTAAGCTTGAATGCGGCCAGAAACGTCTTGAATCACTAAGAAAGGACCACGTTTAGCCATGACTCGGCCAGCAATTGAACGCACAATGCCCATGCCTTCAAGCTCTTCTTTGGTGTTTTGGCCAAATTCTGCTTGGATGTCTGCCGCTTTATGTTTTCGATCGAAGTTATTTGGGTGACCGTTTGCTGGGCAGTTCGTACGGATGTGCTCTAATTTAGCACGACGTTCTGCAATTAACTTGTTCTCGTCTTGGGTTTGTTCAGTCATCTTCTTCTCTCGTTAAAGGCCAGATTTCAGGCTAGCTTCTATAAACTTGTCCAGGTCGCCATCTAAGACGCTCTGGGTATTTCGATTTTCAACACCGGTACGTAGATCTTTAATACGCGCATCATCGAGCACATATGAGCGGATCTGGCTGCCCCAACCAATATCTGACTTGGCATCTTCTGCAGCCTGTTTGTCGGCATTCTGCTTGAGCATCTCTAGCTCGTACAATTTAGCTTTTAGCTGTTTCATCGCCGCATCACGGTTCTTATGCTGCGAACGGTCATTCTGGCACTGCACTACCGTGTTAGTTGGCAAATGAGTAATACGAATTGCCGACTCTGTTTTGTTAACGTGCTGACCACCCGCGCCTGATGCACGATAGGTGTCGATACGCAGATCCGCTGGATTAATATCAATTTCGATCGAGTCATCAATCTCAGGGTAAACAAATACCGAGCAGAAAGAGGTATGACGCTTACCAGACGAATCAAATGGCGATTTACGCACTAAACGATGAACACCGGTTTCAGTTCTCAGCGATCCAAAGGCATACTCGCCAGAAAACTTAATGGTTGCACCTTTAATGCCGGCTACATCACCACCGGTCACCTCAATCAACTCAGGCTTGTAATCATGAGCTTCGCCCCAACGCAGATACATACGCAGTACCATATTGGCCCAATCTTGCGCTTCAGTACCGCCCGACCCAGACTGAATATCTAAATAACAATCGGCGGCATCATGTGGACCAGAAAACATGCGACGGAACTCAAGTTCCTCTAAACGTTTTTCCAGCGCAGCAAGTTCAGCTTCGGCATCATTGAAGGTTTCTTGATCATCCTCTTCAACGGCCAGCTCCAACAGCCCTTCGATATCTTCGAGGCCACTGTCCATATCATCGATAGTTTTGACGACCGCTTCGAGCGAAGCACGCTCTTTTCCAAGCGCTTGTGCATTCTCAGGATTATTCCATACTTCAGAGCTTTCAAGCTCTCGGCTCACTTCTTCTAGACGCTCACACTTAGCATCGTAGTCAAAGATACCCCCGAAGAAGGTGGGTACGGTCGGCCAGCTCCTTGATTTTAAATTTAACCGGATTTACTTCAAACATGACTCTTTCTACTTAAATATCGATGGGCAGGAGTGCAAACGCGGTATTTTAACTCAATCACCCGCTTTAGCCTAGAGGCGAGACTCGCAGAATCGGCCTTATTTCATGCAATAAAGGCATAGAATATAAAATGCAGTGTTTTCAAACGTTCGCTCAAAAACCCCCCTGCACAATCCAACTTACTATTTCACATTTGCTGGCTATACTTTTCAATATGAATGAAGAGATAACTCGTTGTTGCTACCACGAAGATGAAGGATTTTCCTGCACAGAGCCTGCGGAACCTTCAGGCTTGTGCTATTGGCACGACCCAAAAATCCTTAAAGATAAACCAGAAGATATTGCTCGATTAGAAGCCTACGCCCGAGGCGGAGGCATGATGCGAGGTATCGCACTTAAGCGTGCAGAGCTCCCGGGAATCGATCTGGTTCGTCATCATCAAAAAACCGGCTTTGACATGAGTCATGCCGAGTTATACCGCGCCAACTTAAATGGTGCTCACTTGTTTAACCTTAACCTGCAAAATGCCAGTTTAATGAAGGCCGATCTGCGCGACTCCAATGTCCATTGCGCTAACCTCATCAATACCAATTTACTTGGCATAAAATGGAATGGCGCCAAGATTGAAAATATCAACACAGGTAAAGCCATTAAGCAGGAACGAATGGCACTTGAGGCTGAGCGAGTTGGCGAGCAAGAGATAGCCGAAGACTATTTTGAGCAAGCAGAAGAGATCTATCGCGATCTGCGTAAAGCCGCTGAACGTGAAGGATTATTTGCCATGGCTGGCGAGTACCTCCGCAAAGAACTCACCATGCGTAGACATCAAATGCCCAAGTTCAGTCATACCCGCATGGTATCAAAGTTTGTCGATCTTTTCTGTGGCTATGGCGAGGCCCCCATCAGAGTGATCGGCTTCTCCATGGGGCTCATTTTCATCTGTGCCCTGCTCTACCTATTTACGGGGTTAAGTTACGATGGCAACATCCATGTATTTAATCTCAATAATGGATTATCGGCTAATCTCACCCTCTTTTTTAACTGTGTGTACTATTCTGTGGTGACCTTTACCACACTTGGCTATGGTGATTTCACCCCAATAGGTTTCTCCCGTGCTATTGCAGCTATCGAGGCGTTCACAGGCAGTTTCACCATCGCATTGTTCGTGGTGGTATTTGTGAAAAAAATGACTCGCTAATTCGCTATACCCAAGCAAAACGATAACCCGATCACATTTAAGTCGTACGCATCAAGACTGGGATCTCAATGCCTTCACTGAGCGTGAAGTACCGCCCAAAAGCTGCATAAATAACCACTTCTAAGACCTGTTGCCAAAAGGGCTCTGGGTATACTCAAGCCAACCTTACTTCTCTAATTTACTTACTCAAGGTGATGCACTGCCGAGCATAGTCAACGATTCTAAAAAGGTCCCTACAATGATAACACTCACTATCGATGGTCAATCGGTCAATGCCAAGCGGGGAGAAAACCTCCTCCATTGCGCCACTCAATCAGGCATCGCAATCCCCAATTTATGCCATCAAGGCAAGCAAGCAAAAGGCAGAAAATCCTGTGATCTCTGCTATGTTGAGACCACAGATTGTTCAGGTAACAAGACCACCATCAAGGCTTGTGAAACACACATAAGTGAACCACTGACGGTCATCACTCATTCCGCTGCATTATCTGAACTGCGCCAAGCATCACTTAAAACTTTACTGAGCGACCACTTTGCTGACTGTGAAGCGCCTTGCCAGACCGCCTGCCCTGCAGGTGTCGATGTACAGTCTTATCTGTATCAAATTGCACAAGGCAATCACAAAGAAGCCGTAAAAATCATTAAGGACACCTTGCCACTGCCACTCTCTATTGGCCGAGTCTGTCCCGCATTTTGTGAATCGGCTTGTCGTCGTGGTGAACTGGATGAACCCCTTGCCATCAGACAGCTAAAACGTCATTCAGCCGATATCGATCTTCAGGGCGATAGCTATATCCCCACAAAACTCCCCGCAACCGGCAAGCGAGTAGCCATTGTAGGCAGCGGCCCCGCTGGAATCAGTGCGGGTTTCTACCTCTCCAATGCTGGCCATGATGTCACCCTTTATGAGTCGATGCCCAAGGCCGGCGGCTGGTTAAGGTATGGCATCCCCGAATACCGTTTGCCTAAAGCCATTCTCGACCAAGAGATTGAGCTACTGTGTAAAAACGGCATGAAAATTCAAACTAATACACGGCTAGGTGAAGATATTCACCTCAAAAGTTTACTGAACGATTTTGATGCCGTTTGCCTAGCAATTGGTGCACAGAAAGCCGTGCCGATGAACTATCCAGGGGTTGAACTTAACGGTTGCTATTTAGGGGTTGACTACCTAAGAGACCATTGCACCGATAAACAGTACACCACAGGGAAAAAAGTGGCGGTGATCGGCGGGGGAAATACCGCTATCGACTGCGCCAGAACAGCCCTCAGAGAAGGAGCAGAAGTCACCTTAGTCTATCGACGCACTCGTGATGAGATGCCCGCAGAAAATTATGAAATTGAAGAGGCTGAACACGAAGGTGTACGCTTCTATTTTCTCACTAATCCCATCGAGAATTTGAGCGATAATAACGGCCGAGTCAACGCCGTCACGTTTGAAAAAATGCTCCTTGGGGAGCCTGATAGCTCTGGTAGACGTTCACCCAAAGCCACTGGAGAAACCTTTACGGAAGCATTTGACACCGTTATTCCCGCGGTGTCTCAGACTCCAGATATGACATTTTTAATCCATCCTGAGAGCCAGTTGTCTTCGGGTGAAGTGGCACTGACCCGCTGGAATACATTCTCAGGCTGTGAACACACTATGTCTTCAGGCATAGAGAAACTGTTTGTATTAGGAGACTCTCGCACAGGCCCAGCAACCGCTGTCGCCGCGGTCGCCGATGGCAAAAAAGCCGCACAAGCCATCGAAAAACAGCTCAATGGCTCGCTGACATGTGAGTTGACCCCCAAAGCTTTTAACTCGCAGAAGCGCTCATCCACACCACTTGATAAAAGCCACTTTCCGCAAACGCTAACTCAATCTAAGGCCAGGATGCTTGAGCTGCCGATATCCGCGCGGCAAGGTAACTTTGCCGAAATCGAGCAGGGCTTTGACGAAGCGGTGGCCATAGCCGAAGCTGCACGTTGCCTTGAATGTGGTTGTCAGGCCAATACAGATTGCCAACTACGCGACTTAGCGACCGAATATCGTATTGAGGAACAAGGGCTTAATAAAAGCGAACATCGTGCCTTTACTCAAGATAGCAGCTCACCCTTTATTCATTTTGATCCCAATCGCTGTATCAGTTGTGGAGCTTGTGTCACTGCCTGCCACCAGCAATCGGGTCATAAGGCAATATGCTTTGAAGCCGATAGTTACTTGGCCCTGCCGACTCAGTCTCCCTCTGCACGTCAAGCTCCCCGCGTTGGCTTTAATGCCACCATGGCCGACAGCCAATGTGTGCAATGTGGCAATTGTGTTCAGGTCTGTCCCACTGGTGCCTTAAGCGACGCTCGAGATAAAACCCAGGGCCGCAAGCAAGCCTTAATTAATACCTCAACCGTGTGCACATACTGCGGTATAGGCTGTCGTATCGAACTGCATACCGATCCAGAGACAAATGAGATTAAGCGGGTTAGCGGCGACCCCGAGTCCCCCGTCAATCACGGCATGCTGTGCGTCAAAGGTCGATTCGGCTTCGACTTTGTCAATAGTGAGCAGCGACTAACCACACCACTGATACGCCAACAAGGCACGCTCGTCCCCGTAAGTTGGAGTGAGGCAATAAACTATATCGCCGAAAAACTCTCCAAAATTAGGCAGCAATTTGGCTCAAATTCTATTGCAGGGCTCGCATCCGCTAAGGCGACAAATGAAGACAATTACCTGTTTCAGAAACTTTTCAGAAGCGTAATAGGTACCAATAATATCGACCACTGCGCTCGCCTTTGTCATGCATCCACTGTTACCGCACTGCAAGACTCTCTGGGCAGCGGCGCAATGACCAATGACATTCCATCAATTCAAGCCTCTGATCTGATCTTTATCTTGGGCTCAGATACCAGTGCGGCCCACCCCATCATTGCCTCAAAGATAAAACAGGCAGTCCATCAGCATGGCGCTAGATTAGTTGTCGCCGACCCAAAGAAAGTTACCATTGCCGATGACGCCGAACTCTACATTTGTCAGCGCCCAGGGACAGATGTAATGCTGCTTAACGCCATCATGCAGCAAATCATCAGCAATGACTGGCACGATCTCGACTACATCACTAATAGGGTCGACGGTTATAGTGAGTTGTATGATGAGGTGATGAAGGATGACTATCAGCTAGCTAATGCCGAGCTCATTACGGGTGTGAAGCAAGCCGATATTAAACTTCTTGCCAAGATGATTGGCACCGCAAAAATCACCGCCATCTACTATGCGATGGGTATAACGCAGCACACCTCTGGCCATGACAATGTCACCGCGATAGCCAATTTACAGCTGCTGTGTGGCAATATCGGCGTCAAAGGGGCCGGGATTAACCCACTTAGGGGTCAGAGTAACGTTCAAGGTGCCTGTGATATGGGGGCACTCCCCAACTACTTTACCGGCTACCAAAAAGTGGATGACCCATTGGTACAGATGCGTTTTACCCAAGCATGGCAAAAAAGTGAACTACCATCGACCATAGGTATTGCCGCTACTGAGATGATGCATGCCTTAGCAAAAGGAACCCTTAAAGCCTTATATGTGATGGGAGAGAACCCTGTCTTGAGCGATCCGGACCAAGCGCATGTATTACAGGGCCTTAAAGCGTGTGAACTGCTCATCGTGCAAGACATTTTTATGACCGAGACGGCGGAACTTGCAGACGTAGTATTGCCCGCAGCTAGCTTTGCAGAGAAGCAGGGGCACTTCACCAATACCGAGCGCCGAGTGCAGCAATTACAAGTGGCTATCCCCTCACCTGGCGTTGCACGTCAGGATTGGCAAATCATCACAGATATCGCCAACGCTTTAGGTGCCCAGTGGCACTATGATAATGAGCGAACCATCTGGCATGAGATCACCCAAGTCACGCCTCAGTACCGCGGTATTAGCTGGAAAACTATCGATCCCACCACCACAAACGGCAAACATGGAATCCAATGGCCCTGTCCAGCAGAAGGACATCCCGGGACGCCTATTTTGCATACCAGCCAGTTTACGCGCGGCAAAGCTGTGATGCGACCAGTGAGCTATCGACTGCCAGCAGAAATGCCCTGCAAAGATTACCCCTATATGCTGTCTACCGGGCGCTTACTTGAACAGTTCCACACTGGCACCTTGTCGCGTAAAACCGCAGGGCTCAACGACCTCGCCACGCCAAGAGTAATGATTTCGGCATTCGATGCTGACAAGCTAGGGATCGATAATGGTGAAATGCTCACCCTATCCACACGACGGGGCAAAATAAGCATCGCAGCGTTTGTCACCAAACGGGCGCAAGCGGGAGTGCTGTTTTTACCCTTCCATTTTGCCGAAGCGGCAGCGAACAAGCTCACCAATAATGTCCTCGACCCCGTGGCTAAAATACCTGAATTTAAGATCTGTGCGGTAAAGGTCGAAAGCGCCAAAAAGCCCATAAAGTGCGATGAGTAACCACTCGCTATTATCGAGGCTACGTGCCACAAAAAAGGCCGCTCATTAACGAGCGGCCTTTTTCATCCATCAATGATTAAACTTTAAACTGCCCTACAAGTTTGTCCAGTGTCCGCCCCTCTTCAGCTAGCCCTTGACTGGTATCAGAGGCACTATTACTTGATTGCAGCAACTCATTAACGATATCTTGGATAGCGTAAACGTTACGATTAATCTCCTCAGTCACCGAGCTCTGCTCCGTTGCTGCGGCGGCAATCTGGGTACTCATATCATTAATAGAGGTGACCGCTGAAGTCACCGCCCCCAAACTATCTGAAATTGCCCGTGATGAAGTTACCGAGCGATGGCAGCTTTGTTGGCTAGATTCCATACTATTCACCGCAAGCGTCACTAGATTATGTAGCTCCGAGAGCATCTCGTTAATCTCTAAGGTACTGGCTTGCGTCCGGCTGGCGAGACTTCTTACCTCATCGGCGACTACCGCAAAACCGCGCCCTTGCTCTCCCGCCCTTGCCGCTTCAATGGCTGCATTGAGCGCCAGTAAATTGGTTTGCTCTGCAATCCCACCAATGACACTCAACACACTGTTGATTTTTTGCGACTGCTCATTAAGCGAAGTAATGTGTTTGGCCGCCGTATCAATTTCACTCATCAAGGCCGAGACTTCATGCAAAGAACTATCAACACACTGTTGTGCATTAGTCACATCATCAGTGGCTGCATGGGTCGCTTCAGCCACCTGCGTGGTGCTCATCGCCACTTCAGACGCTGTCGCCGACATTTCGGTGATGGCCGTCACGACTTGGTCAGTTTCGTTGTTATGACTGATTAACTGAGTAGTCATGGTTGCGGTTTGTGATGAGATGTTGTCTGCCCCGCTTTTTACCTCAACAGTCGCTCTGGCGACATCTTTGATAATACTCTGCAGCTTCTCGACAAATTGATTAAACGCTCTACCGAGCATAGCGATTTCATCACTACCATTAACAGTTAAACGTTTAGTCAAGTCCCCCTCGCCTTTCGCAATATCTTCAAGGTTTTGTACCATGTTATGTATTGGATTCACCATGCGTTGTGCCGCTACTAAAATAACAACCGTTGTCAACGCGACTAAAATAAACGCAATAAAGATAATCATCATGGTTTTATCATTCATATGCGCAGTCATCACCTCACGGTAACTGTCCACTTGCATGTCAATATCATCGGTATAAGCGCCCGTCCCCAAGATCCAGTCTTTACCTGGTATGGTGGCGGCATAACCAATCTTTGGGATCAATCCGGCTGCGCCAGGCTTTGCATGTTCATAAGCAAAAAAACCATCGCCTCGACGTGCCGTTTCAATCAACCCGACCACCACCTTCTTACCATTGGGATCTGTCATGCCGATTAAATTTTTACCTTCTTGATCTGGCTTGACCGCATGAAACTCACTGATACCGTTAAAATTGTAAATAAAGAAGTAACCTGCCGAACCAAAACGTACATTGCGTAAGGCGTTATTCACATCACCTTGTGCCCCTAAATTAAGCTGGTAATTAACGACTTCTAATGCAATTTCAACCTGTTCTTTTAACTGGGACTTCCTCTCCTTGTAGAGGCTGTCCTTGAACGTGGTCATATTTTCTTCAAGAGAGTTTGATTCTAAGTTGTAGGTAATCGATACCAAAAACAGAAAGCTTAAAATCAAAGGTAGCAAGGCAAATACCAAGAGCTTATTCTTCATTTTCAATTGCCACATTTCTTTCTCCAAAAATACCGATACACTCGTAGATGAAATATAGCTAAAAAATCTGCCGCTTAACACTTAATTTAAACAAAATTGTAATAGATCAATAATTTTCCATACTCTGTACTTCATCCCCCTTCATCACCAAGACCCACTAACTTAGCTTAAGACATAAAAAGCCAGCATCCCATCCCTGGCACACTGGCAATAGATAAACCTAATAATTAAGTCACTCTTGGGTATGGCTACCCTAATCCCTTAAACTTACGATGCATACCTGCCAACATGATTAACATCAGCGCGATAAACTCAAGCACACCACCTTCAACTTCAGGTGTTGTTTCAGTTTGTGACTCAACGGCAAGAAAAGTTCTTTCTGTATAAACCTAAGGTAGCCATCAAGGCTCAAGGCAACGATATTGCCGCACACATGGATAAACAATCGATAATCATAGCCACTCAAAACCTGATCATGAACGCCCTCAGGTTTGCTCGGACCCAGATCAATGTCAGCTTATATTGTGATGGCGAGCGTTGTGAAGTTAAGGTTGAAGATGACGGACCTGGCTTCGAAGGCAAAGGAAAACAGTTGTTAGCCGCCTTGGCCAGAGACAAGGACCAATCTGACAGCTCCAGCTATGGCCTAGGACTGTATATCGTCCATAAGGTCGCCATCTGGCATCAAGGGGCATTGACACTACAGCCATCCACTCTCCTGGGTGGCGCATGTCTTTGTATCCGCTGGCGTAACCATAAACAGCGGTTAAGTTTAGCCAAACAACCCGAACATCACACCAACAAGGCTGTAGCCAAGCACCAGCCACAAAATATTTAGTCGAAACCGCTTAAACAGCCAGAAACCTAGCAGCACCAAAATCAGATCGACCAGCGAATAGATAGCACTGGCGATCACTGGTGACACCAATGCAGCCAATAGTAGCCCTACCACTGCAGCGTTAATTCCCGCAATCGCCCCACGAAATTGACTACGATGCATTAACCCCTGCCAAACCGTTAAGGCTGATAGCAACAACAAAAAGCCCGGTAAAAAGATGGCCAAAGTTGCCACCAATGCGCCAATAACAGGTTTCGCACTGAACACTTCGGCCCCAAGAAATGCCGCCAAGGTGAACATAGGACCAGGCACAGCTTGTGCCAAAGCATAGCCTGTTAAAAATCGTTCACTGCCTATATGTTGACCAACGCTCATCTCAAGCAACGGCAGCACCACATGCCCGCCACCGAAAACCAATGCCCCAGCCTGATAAAACTGGGCAAATATTTGCCCAAGTGGGTGCTGACTATTAAGCAGCACCAATGCGGTGATAAACAGCGTGCCAAACAGCGCCAACCATTTTACATTCACCAGAGTGAATGATAGGTTTCGCCTCCCATCACTCCCCCCATTTAGCGATTTAGGCGCAAGACAGAAGATACCGATACCCGCGGCAACAACTAATATCAATAACTGGCCCCAAATATTGCCTACAAGCAGCGTAACTACCGCACTAGTGAGCATTAGTATTTTCGCTATCGATTTAGTACAAAACTGGTTATACATGCTTAACACAGCATCGAATACCACCACCACCGCCATCAACTTTAAGCCATGAATCAAGCCATTAAACCAGCTTTCGCCTAACCAATTAGCACTACCTAGCGCCAATAACAGCAGTAATGTAAAGGAGGGAAGAGTAAATCCAATAAATGCCGCTAGGCCGCCTAAAAGCCCCGCGCGATGATAGCCAATCGCAAAACCAATTTGACTTGAACCGGGTCCGGGGATCACCTGACTTAACGCCACTAGCCCGCCAAATGCTGTCATATCAAGCCAATTAAGCTCATTCACAAAGCGACGTTTGAAATAGCCAATATGGGCCGCTGGACCACCAAAGCTCACCAATCCAAGTAGGAAAAACTTTATAAAAACATCGCTCACACTTAACCCCTCTTGCCCGTTACAACGGATAGAATATGACAGCTAAATGACACCTTGATGACAGTGATGGCAAGGCCATGATGAACGTGTTAAGGCAACCGTTCCAGCAGCACTAACACCTCAAAATGGTCTGTGTGAGGGAACATGTCAAACAACTGAACTTTGGAAATTTGATAACCCGATATGTGTCGCAGATCTTTTGCCAAGGTCTTAGGATTACAACTTGAATACAAAATAGCCTTAGGTGCAAATTCACTAAGAGAATGGCAAAGCGCCTCACCAATACCGCGTCGAGGAGGATTAACAATAATCAGATCAGGTTTATTTTTAGCGTCACTTCCACTAGCAAATTCGGTGGAATCGAGGGCGGTAAACTGCACATTTTCAAGTCCCATGGTTTTAGCCGACATCTTGGCACAGGCTATTGCCTCGGATTCAATCTCAATCCCCGTTAATGCGATCTCTTTTGACGCACAGTGCAAGCCAAAACCACCCACACCGCAAAACAGATCCCAAATGGCATTGGGCTTCAATTGCGCAGTCCATTCACGGGCTGTTTGATACAGCTTGGCAGCGACCTCTGGATGGGTCTGAAAAAAGCTCTTGGGACGAATATATAAAGGTACATCATTGAAGCACTCCTCTAAACGGGTTGCTTCGCTAAGAAATATCTCTTCATCCCCTTCTAAAATAGCCATATGTACAGGTTGCAGATTGACGGAAACGACTTTGATTTGAGGGTGGTCGGCCAGCAATGTCTGGAGTTCCCGCTCAATGCGTACAATTGCATCTGTTGTTCGCAACACAAACCTAAGCATATATTCGCCACGGACTTGGCTACGGGTCAGTAAAATAAACTTGAGTTCACCTTTTTGTTTGTCAACGCGATATGGCGGGATCCCAGCTTGGCGCACAAAGAGCTCTAGTCGATGCAACAACTGCTGCATATCCTTGGGATAAAGCTGACAATCACATAAACTAACAGGCTCACCCGATGGACTGACTAACCCCAGGATAGGTTGATGCGCAGCGCCAAGCACCACCATTTTAGCTTTATTTCTAAATCCGTATTCAGGTCCCCCAACGGGCGCTAGCCACTGCTTGACGGGTAGGCCAGCCAGCAAGGCTTCTAACGCCTCAGACTTAATCGCAACCTGCTCGGCTAAAGGCACTTTTAGATGATGGCAAGAGCGACACTGGTTTGCGTCGAAATATGGACAATTCACAACAAATAGACTCGTTGAAAGGGATAAAAAAGGCGCCACACTTTAGCTGGTTTAGTCATAAAAATCACCCATCGAGCGTGTTATTCGTGTGATTTGTCGATGCACAGAGCTTCAGTTGGTCGACATCAGCCACCGCTGCGCGCTGGCCAATTTGCTTTTCGACCCATTCAACAGCGTCCTTCGCTGTGTGCCTAAATGTTGTAAGCTTGCCACCATAAATCGTCATTAGCCTTGGATGAGTAACCCGAGTATTCATCAAGGTTTCTCTGGGCAAGTCAAAAGCATCTACTTGCTGTTTTGGTAACACCCTCATTCCACAATAGTTGCCAATAACTTTATCAGCTAAGTGGCTACCCTCCTCAGAAAAAGGAAAGTAGTGTCGATAAATACCCAGTAAATATTGCGTTTCAGCTTGGGTGACACCCACTTCATCCGCATCATTCACTGGGGTTTCAGTGGTGCCAATCATGGTTTTTCCTTTCCATGGCATCACAAATACAACCCGTTTATCATAAATCGACTCAAGATAAAGAATACCATCGGGTGGTGGAATATCGAGTACCAGATGGCTGCCCTGTACCAACTCAATATCGACGCCAGTGACCTTAGGTTGCACCAACTCGAGGGTTTTATTCACCCAAGGTCCGCTAGCGTTGATGACACAAAGGGCCTTAAGGCTTTTAGCTAAACTGTTTTGCTTATAGTGAATAGTACAAGCATCTCTTTGATGCTCAATGGTCTTAATCTCCACAGAAGTATGGATGCGTGCGCCAATCTGTTTTGCGCTATCAGCGACGGCAAGCGTAAGGGCGTGATCGTCAGTTTGTGCATCCCAGTAACGAAACACAGCTCTCAATCCCTGCAACTTTAACCCAAACAAGTTCCCCCACTCTTTAGGCGCGATTGATTTGAACTGCCCAAGCGCATCAAACTCGCTTAATAACGCATACATACTGAGTCCAGCACGGATCGCGAGCGGGCCACGCTGACTACCTTGGTAAATAGGGATATAGAAGGGAACAGGCTTTACAAGTGTCGGCGCCAATAAAAGCAGCGCTTTACGTTGTGCCAATGATTCACGCACTAGGCTTATTTGGCCACTTTCCAAATAACGTAACCCACCGTGAATCAATTTACTGGAGTTGGATGATGTTGCCTGACCAATCTCACCTTTTTCCAAGACTGCGACACTATAACCTGCGGCCTGAGCACGCTGTGCAATGCCCACGCCCGTAATACCGCCACCAATGACGACCAGATCTACCGTATCCAATGTGTCACCTTAGTTGATTATGCCTTATTTAAATATTGATAAGCTTTATCACACAATAGCTTAAGTTGCATAAACTCTTGTGGTTCACCACCAACTTTACAGCGCATCATGGTTGGGATCTCTTTAGCCAACTCATGCAATGCATTGCCAGCATCGGTCAAATGCAACACTCGCACACGCTCATCGGTTTCGCTGCGCCCGCGAGTCACCAACCCCTTGCCTTCCAGTCGCTTCAAGAGTGGTGTTAACGTGCCTGAGTCGAGGTGTAATTGCTCGCCCAGGGTCTTCACGCTAATCCCTTGGTGCTGCCACAGCACCAGCATCGCTAAATACTGGGGATAAGTTAGGTCAAGCTTATCGAGTAGCGGGCGATACGCCCTCACCATTGCATTCGCCGCACTGTATAAGGAAAAACATACCTGATTTTCTAAAGCCAGAGGATTTAGCTCTTCGTTTTGGCTCATATCCACATCACCATAAATTTAATTGCACGCAACTTATAATCATTTTACTGCAAGTTGCCAAGAAAGTGAAAATTTCTCTTGGAAAAATAATTTCATTTAACTTGTCAATTTATTGTCTTTCCGGCCAAACAGTTAGCCTTTTTTCAAATAAAACCATCAAGATGCAAAGTGACTAAATTGTGACGCTAGTGTAATCACTCTGATGTGGTGAAAAAATCAGCTCGCCAGGCCCAAATCTAGGTTGATTTTCAAACGATAATCACCTAGATTCCACCCTCTTAATCTCGTTTCAATACCAACACATTGGAGGTGTTCACTATGAAGCAGCTGTTAGTAGTGATGATGTCATTTCTATTATCCACCCCGTTAATGGCAAAATGCCCTAAAAATATTAACTATGGTGATATTCCGTTCGAGAAAAACAGTTCGTATTTCTCGGGTAAATATACGCAAAAACTGAAGAAACTCGTCACAGAAACACAACAAGGCGACGGCTATTTGCTACTTGAATTTCCAGTTTACAAAGGGCAAACAGACAAAAAATTGCGCGAATATAATATGTGGTTAGCCAACCGCCGAATTGATAGGGTGAAACACTATTTAACCCAATCTGCCTTCTCACAACCTATTGTGACCCGCATATTAACTGCTAGTGATAACGATACCCGTAGCGTTAGCCTACACTGGTGTACACAAACAGTGCCTCAAACCATTATGGCGTCGACCGCGGATAAACAGTCAAACATCGACTCAATAACATCCCCTAAGTAGCCACGTCACACTGCAAACGAGCAAGCCGATATCATTTGCATACTGGCTTGCTCCAAAACGAGCCGCAGTTAACAATTCTATTCGATTTCACGATTTACATTGCAAATCTGACACATAAAATTAATCTCTTGCTTTTATATCAGTAAACTATTGATAAAGGATTTTCACCTTGCCTACTTTGCACTCGGCAAACACCTCTGAAGGAGGGATTATGTTACGACCCCTTATTTTTAGTTTTTTATTACTCTTTAGCTTTTTTCCAACCTTAACTTACGCAATCGATAATGCGTCAACAACAGATAGTCAAACTTGGCATTATGTTGACAGCCAAGGTCAGCTAAAAGTTAAACTCTATTTTTTCTGGTCAAAAACCTGTCCGCACTGTGCTGAAGCTCACCCCTTTATTGATAGTTTGCCCAAGCAATATCCTTGGTTAGAAGTGGAAGATTTTATGATCACCGCACCAGGTACCATGGAAGCGTGGCAAAAAATCGCAGAGAAAACAGGCACAGAAGCCCGCTCAGTCCCCTATTTTGCTAGCGGTGAAAAAGCGATAGTCGGCTACAGTAGCCATGCAGTTACGGGCGAGTTTCTTGTCCAAAAGTTAAAAGCATACTATGTGTCATTAGGCGGTCAATTAGCGCCAGAAACCGAAGGGCAATATACGAGTGAATTGCCAGCTTCAGGAGGTTTATTTCAAACCTGCAGCGAGAGTGCTAGCGAAGGCACGTGCGACTTAGGTGAAGAGACCACCAGCAATATCACAGCGTCTGATGTTCAACCCGTCGAATTACCCCTTGTTGGTGTCGTCCATCCTGAACAGATGTCATTGCCACTATTAACGGTAGTGCTTGCTGGGGTAGATGCGTTTAACCCATGTGCCTTCTTTGTACTACTATTTTTACTCTCTATTATGGTGAATGCTAAGAGTCGTACCCGCATGCTTATCGTGGGGGGGATTTTCGTATTCTTCTCAGGCTTTATCTACTTTATCTTTATGAGTGCTTGGCTCAACATTTTCCAACTACTCGGCGCGGGCAGCGATGGAGGGTGGATCATCCTTGGAGCGGGCATGTTAGCTTTGGTTGCCGGCGCGATAAACATTAAGGACTACTTTTTTACCAAAGGCGAAGTCACCCTATCGATGTCGGCAGAAAACCGTACAGGTTTAATTAAACGTATGGGGAAACTAACCAGCGCCAGCAGTATGACAGCAATGATTGCCGGTACAGTGGTATTGTCTATTTTAGCCAATGCCTACGAACTATTGTGCACAGCAGGCTTTCCGATGATTTATACGAGCGTGTTGTCCATGCATGACTTACCCACCATCGAACGTTACATGTATTTAATCATGTATAACGTGGTTTATGTCATTCCACTGGCCATCATCGTCATCGCCTTTAGTGTATCTCTGGGTAAGCGTAAGCTCACTGAAAAAGAGGGCCAAACACTTAAGCTGATGTCGGGAATAATGATGGTTGGTTTAGGCGGTATGCTCGCGATTGACCCCACGGCACTGCAAAATGTGGTCTTAGCGATCGGGCTTATCTTAGCCTCAATTGGGTTAACCTTTATTATCACCTTAACCCGAAAAGTAATCGCTAAGAAGGCTTAAGCCCTAGGTCAAACCGAGCAACGCGCCCAGTTTGGCCTAAAGCTTTTCAATTTATAGCCGATAACACTATAGTTAATGGTGTGCATTAATATGGTACAGAACTAAGTGTAAGGCGGTAATCATGGCAGTAACAGTTGGAACCAGTAATCTCCAGCCCAACCTAAGCAATGGCAACATTGGGGTTAAAGTGGCGCAGCTAGCCAAAGAGCAGCAGCAAGCAGAGGGAGAAATTGCACTACAGCTGATTGAAGCGGTCGATGCAACGCCAAAAGCTACGCCTGTAGGCAATAGTGGTCATAATATTAACACCACAGCATAGCATTTAAAGCGAGAATAGCCTTAAGCCCTCCTCATGGAGGGCTTTTTATTGGTGTTTGAGATGGTTGGAAACTGCCTTGAAAGTTTACAAGAGAAAAAGGATGGCCAGCAAACGTTGAATCGACTAGAAGAATTGTTTAGATAATAAAAACCACAATTTAGGACGGCATGGCGTCAGAGTAATAAGTATCTCTTCCCCCATGCTTCGCTTTGTATAAATAACTATCGGCTCGGGCCAGATAATCGTCAGAACTTTCTAACGCTTGCCACTGACAAATCCCTTGAGACACGGTGACATATTGACTCACGTCAGAGTCAGGATTCGGTATTTTTGCTTCGCGTAGCGCCTGTTTTAACTTCGCAGCAACCGTCTCTGCCCCTGCGGTATCGGTATTAGGCAGTATGAGTACAAACTCCTCGCCACCATATCTAGCGGCTAAGTCTCTAGGTCTTGAGGCTATCTCTGATAAAATCCGCCCAAGTGCCATGAGGCAGTCATCGCCCACTTGGTGACCGAGCTTATCATTGAGCCGTTTAAAAAAATCGACATCGAGCAAAATAAGGCTAAGTGGATGCCTATTACGCTCAGACACTCTGATCTCTTGCGCTAAAATCTCATCAAAATGGCGGCGATTACTTAAACCCGTTAAACCATCTATCAAGGCCATTCGCCGAAACTGTTTCACCAACTGCTGCTTCTCTACATCGCGTAAAATCGCTTTTTTGAACCAGCTGTATAAAACCTTTTGTGCACTTATTACAATCACCAACAAACACAGATATTTTGTCAAAGGGAATAAAAGATGCCCTGGAAGCTCGACTATTCTTACGACCATACCGATCATAATAAACAGCGAGACAGTTGTTAGCATTAAGCCGCGATGAGGAAAGAGCGCAATAGCAAAAGTAAGCACTAAAATATCGATGAGGGATTCAACACCCGATAACGTCGCGCCGCCAGTCTCTAAATCAAGCGCGTCAAGATAGGGCAATAGCGACAAAACCGCATACACCCAGCTAAGGGTTAATATCCCTGCAAAGGTAATAAGTATGGTTTGATTACTCTTTTTCTCGCCAATAATTTTAGCGGCTAATAACCCCAAAATAGTGACGATAAAGACCGGAAAAACGAACAGAATGGTTTGGCTAGCCACAATAAGATGAGCCGTTTTTGCCACATCATTTACAATGATCACACAGGCCAAAAAAATTGACAGCCAGCTCGCCCACTGTACCCCGTTAAAGAGGTATTTTTGGGTCTCAACTTTCAATTGCTGTTCAAAAATCGGCAGCTCTATATTCATGGCAAATTTATATTCTCGTCATGGTCTCTTTGAACAAGGACAAATTGGTTTAACCTTATTTAGCTTATATTGATTATAAGGTCTGAAAGTAAAACAGCCAGCTTTAGCTGACTGTTTTAACATGAACTTTCCTTGATATTTCTACGCTGCGTTATCAACAACAGCATCAGTTTGCCTGATCAGATAGTCAAATGCGCCCAATGACGCTGTCGCACCACTGCCCATGGCAATAATGATCTGCTTGTAAGCAGAATTAGTGACATCTCCCGCAGCAAATACGCCCGGTATTGATGTCTCACCTTTGCCGTCAACAATCACTTCGCCTCGGTCTGTAAGCTCAAGTGTACCTTTTAACCATTCAGCATTGGGCACTAAGCCAATTTGTACAAAGATACCCGCTAACTCAACATGGTGGCTATCGCCTGTGGCTCTATCAGTGTAGTTTAGACCATTGACTCGGCTGCCATCCCCGGTGACTTCGGTGGTCATAGCTTGCGTGATGATCTCAATATTACCCATTGATGAGGCTTTACGTTGTAACACCTCATCCGCTCTTAGCTTGCTATCAAATTCAAGCACGGTAACATGCTCAACAATGTTCGCCAGGTCAATCGCGGCTTCAATACCAGAGTTCCCGCCACCTATCACAGCCACACGCTTACCTTTAAACAATGGGCCATCACAATGTGGGCAATATGCTACCCCTTTGCCACGATAAGCCTGCTCACCGGGTACGTTCATCTCGCGCCAGCGCGCCCCAGTTGCCAGCAAAATGGTTTTACTGCGCAGCAAGGCACCACTTTCAAGTTGTAACTCAAATAACTCTCCCGACTTTAAACTCAATGCGCGTTGATTATCCATAATGTCGACGTCATATTCATGAACATGAGCTTCTAAATTGGCCACCAATTTGGGGCCTTCTGTCGCTTTAACAGAGATGAAGTTTTCAATCCCTACGGTTTCAGCAACTTGTCCACCAAATTTGTCAGCCACAATCCCTGTTCGCAGCCCTTTACGCGCCGCATAGATTGCCGCTGATGCGCCAGCAGGGCCACCGCCAACCACTAATACATCAAAGGCTTGTTTCTGATTCAAGGCTTCAGCTTTACGCCCAGCAGCATTGACATCAAGTTTATTTAAAATCTGCTCAACACTTATTCCGCCTACAGAGAATGGCTCACCATTGAGATAAACAGAGGGAACAGCCATGATATTGCGCTCACTCACTTCATCTTGGAACAATGAGCCATCAATCATCACATTGGTGATCGCAGGATTAATTGCTGCCATCATATTGAGTGCCTGGACAACCTCTGGACACGTCTGACAACTGAGAGAAACATAGGTTTCAAAATGATATTCACCCGGCAAATTGCGGATCTGCTCAATCAACGCCTTATCTAGCTTAATTGGGTGTCCTCCCGTGTGCAGGAGTGCCAACACTAATGAAGTAAACTCATGTCCCATAGGTAAACCGGCAAACGTCATCAGCGTGTGAGTCTCGTGATTAGTGATTGTCATCGACGGCGATCGCTCCCCTTGAGATTCACGTAGTGAAACCAAGGTGGATAGACCCGCTATCTCACTCGCCAAGCTCGTAAGTTCACGTGCCTTCGGACTGTTATCTGCAGATACGACAAGTTCAACTGGGCGCTTGAGGTTTTGCAAATAAGTAGTCAGCTGATTTTTTAAATTCGTATCTAACATAATCACTCCTAAGATGACATTCTGAAATTAATAGCTAAAAAATAGGGAATAAAAAGCCAGCTCAACCATTGCAGGGGGGCGTTGAACTGGCTGGAGATGAATGTGTGCTTAATGTTTAGTTAAGCGGCTAAATGGGGGAGATGAATCCCCATTTAGGCCATGTCGCTATCGTTAGATTTTACCAACTAGATCTAATGAAGGTGCTAGCGTCTCTTCACCTGGCTGCCATGCTGCTGGACATACTTCGCCATCGTGAGTGGCTACATACTGTGCCGCTTGAATTTTACGCACTAACTCAGACGCGCTACGGCCAATACCTAAATCATGAACCTCAGCCACTTTAATCTGGCCTTCAGGGTTGATTACAAATGTACCGCGCAGTGCTAGGCCATCTTCTTCAATCATCACGCCAAAGTTACGTGTAATTTTTCCAGTTGGGTCGCCAATCATTGGGTAGTTAATTTTGCCAATGGTATCTGAGCTGTCGTGCCACGCTTTGTGAGTAAAGTGCGTGTCGGTAGACACAGAGTAAACTTCAACACCCATCTCTTGTAGCTTCTGGTAGTGATCAGCCATATCACCCAATTCTGTTGGACATACAAAGGTAAAGTCAGCTGGGTAAAAGAAAACTACAGACCACTTTCCGAGTAGGTCTTGTTCAGTGACAGAAACAAAATCACCATTGTGATAAGCCGTTGCAGAGAATGGTTTGATTTCAGTGTTGATAATTGATTGTGTCATTTGTCGCTCCAATGTGGGTTATTCACTTTTCAACTTATGGGTTAACGCTGCTGCATTAACCCCGTTTGTTTTCGATGGAGAGATAATAACGAGGATAGAGAAACAAATATAACGGGTAAAAACTATCATGCTAATCGATTTTAAAGATTAAGCGTTACTGCCAACTAAAAAACCGATTAAACGAGAAAGGCTGGATGGGCTATTGCCAGATATCGAAACGCGTTAGGCTGCGCCCCAATTGAAAGTCAAGTTTTTGCGATAACTGTTGTGCATTGGTTTTCAATGCGCTCGCAGAAATATCGCGCGTCACCTTACCCGCTATCACCACCCAGTTTCCCCCACCAGTCAAACATGCTCTGACTTCGGCAAAATGCGCTTGCAATAGCGATAGTAACTCACGATTTTGACTGTGTTCTTTCCAGCAGTTGAGCACCAAGTAGCCATCCGATTTCAACATCATTGATGCATTACTGATAAAGCTATCAGACAGTTGGCTTTCATCAACGCCGTCGGCACCATAGATGTCAGCAAAGATAACATCCGCTTTTTTATGATCTTTCTCTTCAAGGAAGTGCGCCGCGTCTTGGTGCACCAACGAGAGTTTTTTGCCTATCGGTAGTTGAAAAAAGCGTTTTGCAATCTCAATCACACTCGCCCTAAGCTCCACCGCTGTGACCTTAATCCCCGTATCAAATTGGCGCAGCGCATGGATCAAACCTCCGCCACCTAACCCCAAAATAATCACCCGTTTAGGTTTAATAAAAAGCAAGACTAATAGCATGGCTTGCAGATAGGTATGCTGGGGAATATGTGGCGTTGCCTTTAATAGCTTGCTCTGCTCATCGTTGTCACCAAAAGAGAGCATTCTGATCTCCTTATTCTCTAATACGATAAGGGGCCCTATCTCATCGTCAGTTCGATGTAAGGTATATAACTCTGTCATTAAATCTCCGCAATAGGCCTGAAGCCCTGCTCACTGCACTGCTTAATGACGACCATTATGAAGCAAGTGACCAAGGAACACAGCAAAATAACGGCCAGGTTCAAAATCATGCCCTTTATATAACCTTGTCATTAAAATGCTAACGCAGGTCTAATATCTCAACCTTCACCAAGGGTTTTTCTCATCTCTTTTAACTACAACAGGTACAGACCAACAAACCACCGAATGATTGCTACCCTTCACACCATTTTTTGACCTCAAATTGTGAGCTGACTCCCGTCCATTTTCTTATTAGGCACTAAAATCAGCGCGCTTTATCACTGACTGAATTCACCATGAAAAAATCACTCATATCGCTGACATTAACCACGCTAATCACTAGCCAACTCTCAGGCTGTATGGGGCAGATGGGGGTAAGCGCAATGGTCACCAAAGGCAATCTATCTGCTGTAGACAACCGCTATGGCCGCGCTGGGCTTTTTGTACTACTCAGCCCAGTCTATGGCCTGAGCGCCACCGCCGACCTATTCATTTTTAACAGCATTGAATTCTGGACAGGTACCAACCCGATAACCAATAGATCACCAGCCGTCGTCGATATGCCCGTCGAGGCTATTTTCAAGGTTAATCCTCACCTAGATAACAATCTAAAAGATGCGCCATTACCGCAGATCAAACTTACTCGAGCAACTATCGAAGCAATCGATGATGACACTATGGTGATGACCTTGAACTTTGCAGACAAGAGCCAGCAGCAGTTAATGGGTAAAAGGCAGCAAGATCAAGTCTCGTTTTACTTAGACCAACAGTTGATCACAAAGGTCAAGATTGATGAACTTAAACAGTATCAAATAGCGATGGAAAGCTAGCCTTAAGATAAGTCATATCGGCAAGTCTCCGCACTCGCCTTAGGTAACAGAGTTAAAACCATTGCATGCCACACGGTTATGGTGTATTTCTCTGTTACCTCTAATATAGAACCATGCTCCTATGACACAAACTCTGTTTACCATCTTGTTTTACATCGTGCTTTTTGTCGTATTGCAACGCTTGGTAAAAAACTGGGTACAGCGCCTCTCGCGGCTGAAACAAGTGTCAGAAACACGCTCTAAACTGGTCACACAATATATTACCTATCTGCTTTTTGTCTCTGTCGCGTGCTTAATGATTGTGACTTTAGGTGTTGAATATCAGCAAGTTTCCTTATTTATCTCATCAATATTTGCCGTTCTCGGTGTAGCCTTAGTCGCACAATGGTCGATACTGAGTAATATTACAGCGGGGATCCTTATCTTCTTTGTATTCCCTTATCGTATCGGCGATAAGATAAAAGTGGTCGATAAGGATGAAGATATTAGCGGAATGATCACCGAAATCAGTTTGTTTCACATTCTTATCGAGCGTGATGACAAAGTCATCATTACCTACCCAAACAATTTGATGCTACAAAAAGGCGTATTAAAGTTAAAAGGTAAGCCAGCGCAAGCCCTTAGCCTACCCGATCAAAAAGATCACACCCAACAACAAAGCGACTAAGCTGTTAATTAAGTAAAACTATTGATAATAAGGCTAAATGGCCTACAGATTAGTCGCAACAAACATGGGATTGAGCAATATGGCTTATTCCAAGTTACCGTTTATAGATAGCTAAGAGGCAAACATGCTAACAACGCTGCTTTATCAACCACATGATGACAGCCTTCTCAGTGGCGACGAGGCCAATATTAAGGCGTGGAAACAGAGCCATGATGCCATTTTATGGCTAAATATAGATGGTGAATTAACCCCCGCATTGCAGCAGATGTTACAGGCTGATTTTGGCTTACACCCGCTGGCACTGCAAGATGCCTCACGAGATAGACATCCACCAAAAATCGAAGCCTTTGAAGATCATACCTTCTTATTGTTACGTGGTTTGTCAGCGAGTTCTGAATCGATTAATTGTGACAATATTCTATTGGCGCTGTTTGTTGGCAAACGCTTTATTATTACTCGTCACAGCGCGCGTTCATTAAGTATTGAACGCACAATGAACGAAGTCATGGCGGGTAACCTATCGATGAAGCTAGGTACAGGAGCCCTTAGCCTGAAAATAAGCCGTTTTGTCGTGAAGCGTTACCATAAAATTTTATTTGATCTTGAGAGTCGCTTGGAGGAACTTGAATCCATCATGCTGACCACCGCAGATGATAAAATTTTAGCAGAAGTCGTGCTCTACAAAACCGACCTTACTCGGTTACGGCGTAATTTCCACTATCATGTTGAACTCTTTAATAGCCTGCGAGACGAGCCCTCTCTTCCCTTCGATGAACAGCTCGCTCATGAAATTAACGATGTTTGCGAACATCAACACCGGGCCGCGAGCTTAGCTGATCTTTTCTATCAGGTCTCCAGTGATTTAATCGACGGTTATATCTCGATTAGCGCTCACCGACTCAATAACATCATGAAAGTGCTTACTATTATCACCGCGATTTTTGTGCCACTGACATTTATTGCAGGCATCTATGGTATGAACTTTGAGTTTATACCTGAGCTTAAACACCATAATGGTTACTTTATCGTCTGGGGCGTGATGATCACCATCACCATCGTCCTGTTGTTGCTGTTTAGAAAACGAAAATGGCTCTAACAAAACGAGCACTTAATAGTATAAAGATCAGGCTACTCTGCGAGCGCTTCAGAGGCGAAGATAAGCGCTTTTTCGCTCTCGGCATAAGCTCGTCAGCACTGCATCACATGTAAAAAAAACTATCAAATCATTACGCTAATTCAAATAAAACGGCGAACCTTGAGTTCGCCGTTCTGGTATCTGCCGTTAATCGTTGCTAGCGTAACACGCGGTGAAAAAACGCCACCGCCTGCTGGTACATCTGCAACGCTAGAGCAGGGTCATATCTATCACCCTCATCACGCATAAACGCATGCTGCCCATTAACTTCTTGCCAACTAAACAAGCGGCCAGTTTCACTCAGCTTATCGTAAATAACTTTACGTCCCTCACCAGATACATGCGGATCTTGCTTACCAAAGATCAGCATTAACTCACCTTGAATATCTGCGGTACGGCTCAGGGAGTCGTTGCCATCGTTACAAGGCAAGGTATTTGAATGTATATCGGTTGGGTAAAGACAAAATGCACCGACAACATCGCTATTAAGTGCTGCTCTATAGGCAAGGTGTCCGCCAATGCACACGCCCATGGCGCCAACATGGCTGGTGCAGAAGGCTTGACGATGGGCAAACTCAACTAAAGCTTGCGTATCACTATCATGATGTTCCAAATACTTAGTAAACTTATCCTCATTACCTTTATCCTTGCCAGCATCGTCGTAGGCCAGCACAGTGCCAATGGGATTGAGTTCGTGAAACACCTCAGGCACCAATACCACAAAACCATGGCCTGCAAGCATCGCTGCGGCGCGAGCAATGGGTGCTGTTTGCTGGAAAATTTCTGAATAAAAAATGATGGTCGAAAACTGCCCTTCGGCATCAGGGCGGTAGAGGTAACACCTCATCGTCCCTGTCGGGGTATCAATGTCACAAACGTCCTGTTTTATCATCATAAGCTGGCCCTCAGGCGAATAAGTTTATCGATAACTTATCAGCCTAGGGCCTATTTGTCAGGTAAAAAGGACGGGCAGTTTACTTGGCGTTAAAACAGTTCGTTAGGGCAAGCTTCACCCGCGAGCAGTTGCTTCACATTACTCAAGCTAGTGTGAGCAATAGCCCCTAACGCCTCTTCGGTTAAAAACGCTTGATGACCGGTAAAAATCACATTGTGACAAGCGGATAAACGTCTAAACACATCGTCTTGAATAATCTCATTAGATTTATCTTCAAAAAAGAGTTCTTTTTCGTTTTCGTAAACATCAAGGCCTAGCGATCCTAATTGACCCGTTTTCAATGCTTCCATGGCATCAAAAGCATTTAGTAAACCACCACGACTGGTGTTAATCACCATCACACCAGACTTCATTTTAGCAAAGCTATCTTGACTCAACAGATGATGATTTTCAGGGGTCAACGGGCAGTGTAAGCTAATAATGTCACATATAGGATAGAGCTCATCGAGCGTAAGATAGTTGACACCAAGATCGATTACCGCTTGATTAGGATACGGATCATAGGCCACCACTTTACAACCAAATCCTAACAGGACTTTAATGGTTGCGACCCCGATTTTACCTGTACCGATAACCCCCACGGTGCGGCCAAACATATTAAAACCGACCAAACCTTCTAAAGAGAAGTTAGCGTCGCGAGTACGTTGATAGGCTTTATGTACTTTGCGGTTAAGGGTTAGCATTAAGGCAACGGTATGCTCTGCCACAGACTCTGGCGAATACGCAGGAACATTGACCACTTTTAGTCCAAGGCGTTTCGCTGCAACTAAATCCACATTGTTAAAACCAGCACAACGCATTGCGATTATTTTGGTGCCGTTTTGCGCCAACTCAACCAACACCTCTTCGCATAATGAGTCATTAACAAAGGCACAGATAACTTTATAGCCAAAAGCCAGTTTCACCGACTGCATACATAAGCGATAATCAAAATACTCAATGTGCGCACCAAAAGCTTGATTAGTGCGATTAAAGTGTTCCATGTCGTAGTGCTTGGCACTAAAAAAACCTATTTTCATTTTCTCTTCCTAATTACTTAGCATTGGCCTCAACACTTAAGACCACTGCTGCGGATTATCACAAGATGACACATATATTCATCGCCACGACGAACGTGCGCAACATGTGCGACTTGACTCGATTAATGATGTCTTGATAAAGCTTTCCATCATTATAGCTAAGCGATGAACACGAATAAATGAATCAATACGTTAAGTCAGACAGTGAAATGGTACGCGTTTAAAAAGTAGAGATCATAATCCAGGTCACGAAAAACTTAAGTTTGTTAGACAGACACGTGCTTTCTTTA
The DNA here is from genome assembly GCF_001735525.1 of Shewanella colwelliana. Lineage (NCBI taxonomy): Bacteria > Pseudomonadati > Pseudomonadota > Gammaproteobacteria > Alteromonadales > Shewanellaceae > Shewanella > Shewanella colwelliana. Next base: position 19,102 of record NZ_MCBT01000046.1, on the reverse strand, counting down.
CATATCCTGATAAGCTGACAACAAATATCGTCACATCCTCCCTTCAGTATGAGTAATAAAGAGATTTCAGAAGCCAAATTTTGGCTACAACGACTAAGCAAAACCAGTCTTAGAGCCCTTCATATACTGGGTATAACAGGCGCGGGTGGTGGCATATTGCTGGGCGTAGCGAAAGCAGACTGGAGTATATACTGGTACATGGCTATGACAACGGGCTCTTTACTCATGGCTTGGGAGGTCGTTAGAGATTGGCGTTGGTTAATTCAATTAAAGGGAGTTTTAACCATAGTTAAAATTGGACTGCTGGCGCTCTTTATTCCTTTAGCCAACTATAAACCTGAACTGCTTATTACTATTGTTCTCTTGTCCGTGGTTGTCTCGCACGGCCCTGCGGGATTAAGACATTTCTCTGTTATTCACGGAAAGCGCATTGATGGAAAAAAAGAGATTAAAGGCTAACGTATCAGCACTGTTACTGAACCATGAAAGGCTACTGCATACTTCGCCTACAGCAGATGTTCTAGATCTGGCCTGTGGCAGTGGCCGTAACGGTTTATGGTTTGCAGAGCAAGGCGCTAAGGTCACTTTTATCGATCAGGATATTAGCCGTCTGCCATCGCTCCCACAAAACTGTCACGCAAGATCACAAAACCTCGAAAACGATGGGCAGCAGCATCTACCCACAGCGCAGTTTGATATGGTTTTAGTGTTTAATTACTTGCATCGCCCGCTGTTTGGCCAAATAGCCCAAGCGATAAAACCCGGGGGGCTATTAATCTATGAAACCTTTACCACAACCCAAGCAACAGTTGGCCGCCCTAAAAACCCCGATTTTCTATTAACGGCTAACGAACTGCTCAATCGGTTCAATCAATTTGAACCATTGCACTATTTTGAAGGTAATGTAGGCTGTGAATTAGCACCCTGTTTTAAAGCACAGATGATCGCTAGAAAACCACGCAGATAGGTTAGTCTTCATAGCAAATAAGGATATTGAGATGTTCCCCTACCCTGAACAGTATAGATTGGCGGCCCCGCCTCTGATCACGGCCTTTATGGTACTGTGGTCACTCCTCTCTAGAGCGCTGTTTGGCGATGGCAGTCCAATCGGTTTTTACCCGCTATTTATGCTGTTCCCGTTGATCATTCTACTTCATGGCCAATTAATCTGGCAGGCAAGAGGAATGGAGCGACTCGACCAAGGTGTCTACGCTTTCATTCACGTAGCGCTAGCCTTTGTTGTATGGACCTTCGCCATCATGCATATTAACGGCAACGGATTCTGACAGCCTAACCAGGCAGCGCAACCAAACTATACTTGCCAACATAGACCGCTAAAGAGTATCTTTGCAGCCGCTTTTATGATGCTGAGTAAATTATGAGTGATTTTGTATACGCGCCACCGACAACCCCTTGGTTAGATATAGTTTATCAAGACAAAGATATATTGGTGGTGAATAAACCCTCAGGCTTATTGTCGGTTCCAGGTCGCAAGGCGGCTTACCACGACAGTGTCTATGCAAGAGTCTTAGCTGAGCACCCAAACGCACAGATTGTTCATCGACTCGATATGGCCACCTCTGGCATCATCGTTGTGGCGCTGCGTCGCAGTGCAGAACGTGAATTAAAACGACAGTTTCGTGAGCGCGAAACGAAAAAAACCTACTACGCCCGCGTTGCTGGCTACGTAAAGCAAACAATGGGCACCGTTGACTTACCTCTTATCTGCGACTGGCCAAATCGTCCGAAACAAAAAGTTGACCACAAAATCGGTAAATCGTCGACGACCCATTTTGAAGTGATCAGCCGGGCCAAGCGTTCCAGTTTAGTTAAACTCACCCCGATCACAGGTCGCTCTCATCAACTGCGGGTTCATATGATGGCACTTGGTCATCCTATCCTTGGTGATAACTTCTATGCGGACCCGCTCGCTAAACGCCTAGCAGCACGTCTATTACTGCACGCCCAATCGCTAACAATAAAGCACCCTTACAGTGGCGAGTCGATGACCTTTTCTACAGAAATTCCTTTCACAGATATTACACCGCAGCAATGATGGGCATTAACATAAACAAAGGGTGGGGTTACGCAATATAGGTAGCTTTTGACGCAATCCAGACTTTAGCTAAAACATGTGCGATGAAACTGTGTCCCCCGCCATGATCATTGACACTAAAAGTTACCCATTTCCTAAAAAATACCGTAGATTACTCAATAATATTAATCTAAATCGGTATTTCTTAATGGATACGTCATTTCAGCGCGACCAACTAGACAATCAAATTCTTTCTGCATTGATGGAAGAGGCAAGAACTCCCTTTGCCGAACTAGCCAAGCGGTTTGGCGTCAGTGCAGGCACAATTCATGTGCGTGTCGAAAAGATGAAACAAGCCGGCATTATTACTGGTGCACAAATCACCGTTAACCCCAAAGCGCTAGGATATGACGTTTGCTGTTTTATCGGCATCAACCTTAAAAGCGCAGGCGACTACCCAGCAGCCATCGCTAAGTTGAACGCGCTCGAAGAGGTCACTGAAGCCTACTACACCACCGGGAACTACAGTATTTTTGTAAAGGTAATGTGCCAATCTATCGACGGATTGCAACACGTATTGATTAATAGAATTCAATCTATTGACGAAATACAATCAACCGAAACACTGATAAGTTTGCAAAACCCGATAGTACGGGCGGTCAAACCTTAGTCATATTTTTTATATGCTATAACCCATCAGATAAATCATCTAACAGAATTACATCTACAACTTTTTTATCTATCCACTTTAACTTTGGCAATCTTTTGTGTTAAAAAGAACGTCACCCCAACAAAGGGGTAACAAAATAACAATAGTTCTATAACCAAAGTTACAGCGATACCAATTGTGCTTCGACCCATCGAGGCACATTTAATTGACAAGGAAGAAGTTGTGAAAACAAAATTATCACTAGCCATATCAGCTGCGCTGATCTCATCGGCCTCTTACGCCGGTACCGTAGAAAAATACAACACAACCAACCAGACTAACGACGAATATCAAGGTCTTCAAGTTGCAAAGAGTGCTGAATCTCAAGCTAAAACTCCTGTAGCTTGGATGCTTAAGCTAAAGACTCAATCAGTATCTCAACAGAGTCGTGTTGCAGGTTTTAACCAAGCTGCAGCAATAAGCAGCATTGAAAGTGCTCAAGCTCGTGTTCAATCTAGTTTGCGCGCAATGGATGCTAACGTTAAAGTTTTAGCAACCACTTCTAAATTGGTTAGCTCAGTTGTCGTTGAAGCTGATAAATATGCATTAGCAGCACTGCTGGCTAACCCAGATGTTGCCGATATTCTTCCAATTTATGATTATGAACTGCACGTTGATGACAGCGCTGAGTACATTAAAGCTAAAGCCGTTATCGAAGCTGGCGTTGCATCAGGTAAAGGTCAACGTGTAGCAGTACTTGATACGGGTGTTGATTACACTCATAAAGCACTTGGCGGTAGCGGTGATGTTGCTGACTATGATGCAGCAGTTGCCGCAAAAGCTGACATGCCAGATTGGCCACAAGGTAAAATCGTAGGCGGTTGGGATTTCATCAACAACGATCCAAACCCAATCGACGTAGACACTAATCATGGTACTCATGTAAGCCACTCAGTAGTCGGTGTCGCACCTGATGTTGAACTATTTGTTTACTCTGTCTGTAATTCAGGTTGTCCAGGTCTTGCTCAGCTACTCGCTTTAGAAGCAGCAATGGATCCAAACGACGATGGCGACATCAGCGATCGCGTTGATACCGTCAACATGTCTCTAGGTGGAGATTTCGGTGATTCTGAGGGCGGAGCAGTTCAAGAGCTGATCGATGAAATGGTAGAGCTTGGCGTTAACCTTGCAATCTCTGCAGGTAACGATGGCCCAACACCATTTGTTGTTGGTGGTCCAAGTACCTCTAATAACGCCCTATCTGTCGGTGCGATGACGCATCCCACGACTAAAGTCGGTAAAGTTGACTCAGCATTTGCTGGTGAAACTGTCGAAGCATTTGGTGCAGGCTTTAACACTAGCAACGAATTTGCTTTCGATCACACTAAGGCGCCATTAGTCTACCCAACAGCAAACCAAAATGGTTGTGCTGCATTTGCTGATGATGTTGATTTCACTGGTAAAGCCGTAATTATCGACCGTGGTGGCTGTGCATTCACCCAGAAAGTACTGAATGCGCAAACTAAGGGTGCTTCATTTGTTATCGTGGCTAACAACAAGCCAGATGATGGTGCCTTTAATATGGGTGGTGCAGATCCAAAGGTCACTATCCCTTCAGTAATGATTTCTAAAGAAGATGGCGATGCTATTAAAGCGGGTCTAGTCGACGGTCCAGTTGAATACAGCGTAACCTCTGTTGAAGTAACTACAGCTGGTGCTATCGCGACCTTCACTTCACGCGGTCCATCTATTGCAGGCACTCTTAAACCAGAGATCACAGCGCCAGGAACAGCGATTCTAACTGCATACCCAGGTGGTGGCGATCAACTATCTCCAATTAGCGGTACTTCTTTCTCAAGCCCAATTACAGCAGGCGCAATGAGCATCGTTCGCGAAGCACTACCTGAACGTAATGCGCTAGAGATTAAAGCGACCATGATGAACTCAGCGAACCTAGACGTTACGCTAGATCCAAAAGGTCTTAACCCTGACGCAGAACTTGCACCAATCAGTTATATCGGTGCGGGCCTTGTTGATGTAGAAAAAGCAGTCAATCTTCCTGTTATCGCTTGGAATAAAGACACTCAGCAAGCAGCCCTTGCTTTTGGTCTAGTAGCAACAGATAAAGTTGTTTCTATGACGAAAACGGTAACCGTTAAGAACTTCTCTAACGAGGAGAAAACTTACACGCTAGCGGCTAAACAACGTTTTGAAAACGATATGAAGTCTGAAGCAGTTAGTTTTGAACTACCTGAGTCAGTAACGGTTCAAGCCGGTCAAACGGTTGATTTCGATGTCACGGTAACTATCGACCCAACTAAGTTACCTGAGTGGACATTAACCTCTTCTTATGAGCTAGATGGTTCTGCATCAGACGCATCAACTGCACTTACGTTGTCAGAGTATGACGGTGCAATTAAATTTATGGATGGCGAAGACAGTGCGCTTCATGTGGTATACCACATTCTACCAAAAGCAACCGCTGGCGCATCAGTTTCGACTGAAGTGACCGAAGAGGGTATCGTTCGTACCTTTACTAACTCTGGCGCGATTGCCATCTCAGAGCCATTTGCAGCACCATTGACTGCAACTAGCCCAGTAGATATGGATCTACGTCACGACCTAGTGAATGCGTCAAGTGAGCTACTGCTAAGTGGTTCGTGTGATGAAGGTATCGCTATCTACAACACTTTCCAGATGCGCGATCCGATTATTCACCCACTTGTAGCAAGCTACAACGTTGATTTTGACACCGATAACGATGGTGTTTGGGATTACACTGCAACAACTGTAAACCTGCAGTGGTTCAATGATGCATATCCACGCGCTATCTACGGCTTCGTTAAGACGTACGGTACAGCTAGCGGTACTTTAGAACCAGCTTTCCACGTTACTGGTAATGACTTTGTAACGATTAAAGCGTGTTTTGAAGATATGGATCTCACCGCAGCTGATTTAGGTAACGATGTTACTGTTCGCTACCGTGTAGAAGAAGCTGATTGGGCACCGGTTTCAACCGGTACTGGTGATGAAGTCGTCGCAACATTGATGCTAGACGGTTCTGGTACCAGTGCACAACTTGTTGACGAAGATGGCGCAGAAGTAACTGAGCTTGCACCTGGTGAAAGCGCGTTCCTAACCAGCACAGTTGGTCGCGACGCAATGGGTTACATGTTCCTATCTGAAAATGGTTCTATGTCAATCACTGCAAACACCACAGATGAAGGCAACTCAGCACCAACTATCGAAGATACTATGCTATCTGTCGATAAAGGCGCTGAAGCAGGCACTGAGCTTGGTAAGCTGATGGCTACCGACCCAGATATGCTAACTAGCCCATTCTCTGAGTTCATCGTTCTTAACAGCAACAGCAACATGTTGGTTATCGAGAAAGACGGTACTGTTAAGCTAAGCGATACTGCGGTAATCAATCAACAAAGTGAATCACTAGTCGCTGAAGTTGTAGCCATTGATACCATGGGTAATCGCTCAGAGTCTGCAACGGTTACTGTTGAAATCAACAACACGGTACCAACTGTATCTCCTACAGGCATGACAAGTACTGAAGGCTTCGTTGTCACAGCAAAAGCTAACGGTAAAGATGCTGACGGTGATGAGCTAACTTACACTTGGACTCAAACAGGTGGTACGCCAGTATCATTCACTAACGGCGGTGCTGAGATTAAGTTCACAGCTCCTACAGGTAACAACACTCTGACTTTCTCAGTTGTTGCATCTGATGGACGCGTAGAAAGTGAAGCGGGTACTGCAACCATCGCAGTGAGTGCTAAAGAAGTGAAATCTTCAGGTGGTGGTTCACTTGGTTGGTTAGCACTACTAATGGTTCCATTTGCAGCGTTCCGTCGCCGCAAGTAAACCTAATCAATAAGTAAAAAAGGGAGCCAATTGGCTCCCTTTTTATTTGCTTCGCGATGTCTTGTAACAATAGCAAAAGTTAACTATGTCACTCGTTGTTAGTCATTACAAACACATTTGTCATCACTTTATAAAGTTCAGTGCCTTGATAGACAGATGCTGAAGCAAAATGCAGAATCGGCACGCAGTCTTGGGATAAATGCAGCGGTGTCAAAACCTTGCTACTCCCATACTGATCCAGTCGCAAGATATTTGCCAACGGCTCTCCTGCCGCTAACGGCTGCCCCACTTTAGCCAAATACTCCACCATCCCCCCCATAGGAGAATGAAACTTCTTGTAGTCTTTCAAATAACAGGCAAAGCGTTGCATCGGCGCAGCAGGGACAGTATCGGCGACTACGCCACGATGGCTAAGATAAGCCATTATCCCTTTGGCATCGACCAACGCATCATCAAGATCAATACACTCTTGGCTGCCTAGCTCTAACGTGAACGCAGACACTGGGACAGTCAGTTCGCGCCCCTGCTCCCCAACATATTCACTCAGCTGCCACCATGGACAAAACACAGATTCGTCCATGGCACCACCAAAATCATTGGGGATCAGCAGGGTATAGGGGATTGAAAACAGTGTTGCAGCTTCAGCATCATACTCGGGGCAATACAGATGTTTGCAGGCTTTAGGACCCGTATGCAGGTCCAGCACGATATCAGCCTCGTGCCCCATTCGTTGCAACATCACTGCTTGCTGTTGTCCCGTTGTCACTCCCCACTCACTCTGAAGACGAATTTGGCAACGCTCAACCAACATAGCTCGGTAAGCTTGAATCAACTCACCATCCGCCAAATGACTGTGCTTGGCGTACCAAGCAGCGACATCGACTTTATGGTCAAAATATTCACGATTCCAGTTGACCCCAGTGATAGGGTCAAACCGACCAAGAGTAAACTCGCCGCTCTTTTGGTTTATACCAAGAGGATTAGCCAAGGGTACCAAGGTCACCTTGCCCCGCAGTTCACATTTTTCCAGCAGTTGCATAAGCTGATAGATAACGGCATTACCCTGCACCTCTGCGCCGTGCACATTCGCCTGAATGTAGACACTTGGCGCCGTTATATGTGCGGGCTCGAACTGAAAAATCGGCAGTTCAAGATCTTGCCCTGTCGCCAACTCACCAATCTTAAGAGAGGTTCGACTCGGTTTCATCATGCACCTTCAAATAGATTTTCATGCAGCGACCGTACCACCTGTGCCGCTTCGGATTCAGCCACTAAAACACACAAGTTGTGTGGACTCGCACCTTGGCAGATCATTCGAACATTGTGGGGTTCGAGTACCTCAAATACCCGGCGGCACACGCCTGGCGTCGACGCAATCTTATTACCGACAATGGCAACCAAAGCCAGCTCATCTTCCACCCGCACGCGGCAATGTTGAGACAACTCTTGCAGCAAGGATTCACTTAACAAACTATTACCTGCGGAGTCTGAGCCGGTTTTATCTAAGGTGAGTGATACGTTTACCTCAGATGTAGTGATCAAATCCACACTAATCTTGTGACGTGCTAGGGTCGCAAAGGTTTCAGCCAAAAAACCCTGAGCATGCAGCATCTGCAAACTATGTAGATTTAACAAAGTTTGATCGCGGCGCACCGCAACGGCTCTATAGATTGGCTCATCACTAACCTGATGACGAATCCAGGTGCCGCCACGTTCAGGTTCTTTACTGGATCCCACAAAGACCTGAATCTTCTGTCTTACTGCGGGGAGAATGGTGGCTGGGTGCAAGACTTTGGCACCAAATGTCGCCATCTCCGCTGCTTCGTTGAAGCTGATTTCTGCAATAGGCTGCGCATTGGGCGCAAGGCGAGGATCAGTGGTATAGATACCCGCAACATCAGTCCAGATCTCAACAGCAGACGCCTTAAGTGCTTCTGCCAGCAGTGCAGCTGAATAATCGCTCCCCCCACGGCCTAAGGTTGTCGTGGCACCTTGTTCATCGGCACCGATAAAGCCTTGAGTTACAATTCGCTGTGTCGAAAGCAGCGGCGCTAAATGGAGGCGACACAAAGTAGCAATCTGCTCAATTTTCGGTTCTGCACGGCCAAAGTGGCTGTCAGTACGCATCACTTGGCGAACATCAAAAGCCGATGCTACTTCCCCCTTCTCTCTTAATACTGCAGCAAATAAGGCCGATGAACACTGCTCGCCCTGAGCCAGTAGCTCATCCATGGTGGCTTTACTGCGCTCTTGGCTCAAGGATTCACTGAGCACGGCAATACGGCTAAGAAGGTTATCGAGTCGAGCGGCAACATCATTGGGCCGACCTAGCTCATCAAGGATCTTATATTGAATAGAGGCGATATCTTTAAGCAACTGCTGACGACGAGCATCATCTAGGCCATCTTGCGTAAGCTCGACCAACAAATTAGTCACACCACTAGAAGCACTGACAACAACCACTCGCGTATTAGGGTTAGCCAAAATGATATCGGCACAACGACTCATTGCCTGATAATCGGCAACAGAGGTTCCACCAAACTTAGCAACAATAGTAGACATTAGCTCACCTCTCTTTGATAAGAAGAGTGAGAAACAACGAAAGAAATGATAAACATGATTACGCTCCGAACTAACTTCGTTCGAAGAGCCTGGTGCAAAGATTACGCACCCCAAAGAAGGGAAACAGCGATCACCACCAGAAGCTCTCCACCAAAAAACAGGTGACAATCGTTGGGATTCAGCCCAAGCGACCGATAGTAAGATGAACCAAACATCTGCCTATCTCGGCGTTAATCTCCCTCGCAAGCCATCATTGGAGTTTGGACTCCTCAAGCTTACTACCTAGTTAACGCTCCTCTTCTGTATCTTGTCCCTATAGGTCAAGATGGATGAAAATTAACAAATATCTGTCTATTAAGTCAACGCTAATTTCTCGTTATGACTAACTTTCATTCAAAATACACTTTTCACGCGATTAAGCGTATCTCAAGAGTAAATATCAGGCAGCTCGCTAACTAGACAAACACGAGCCTCAAATACACCTAAAGCCTGTTCAGGATAGTCCAGTAAACAGGACACTAATTGGAGGTGACCGGCCTCGACAAAATAGATGGCATTTTGATTGAACAACTTGCCAAGTTCTATGGCAGCAACCTTATCAATAGGCACAGCCCAGCTTTTTTCCATATGATCGCCGGCAACAGAGGTGCCCACAACAGCACGATAGGGCTGCTGCAACTTGCCAATTTCAATTTGAAGTTGTTTGTCGAGTAATCGGTTTTGACAGGAGGTCAGTATCTGTCCCAATGGATTATGGGCTGTAATGATCGCAAAGGATAACGTGGGAGAAAAAGCTTGAGTAAGAAGAAACTGGGTTTGTTGGTAGCAGTACCAAAGATCACGATTTGAATCACTCATTACTAAAATATCCCTAAATTAGATTCCAATGATTATAGCAAACTCAGCCCCTCTTCCTAGAGGTGTGAGCCACGTCACTTAATTAACTTTAATTCATGCCTTAAAAATCAACAGGTTAACTCGCAACGCGTGACCTGCGTCATATCTCCCAGTAATTTTGTTAACATTTCATTTGTTAACAAATGCCTAAAACGAGTACAATAAGCTTGTTGATTCACTTCCACTCATCTAACGATGAAATACTTTTTGTTACACCTTGTCGCTGACACTGTAATTAAAAGTTAGTCAATTTCCTGTATATAATGTGAGCTATGGCTGCTGTGACATTTAAACTTGAAAATAATCGATAGTTAAAGGAACTATTTCCTACTATTGTTAATCGAAGTGGATACAGTTCGCGTTTTCTTTTATAGAGATACGCATACTTTACTAATCATGAAGTGTGTTGCTGTTTCAGGCCAGATTTATGAAAGCACCTACGTGAATCAGTAATTGTCAGCACGACAAGTTAGGGCGCAGCCAACATACGCGCTCATGGTTAGAACAGATTTAAACAAATATTAGGTAATTAAATATGCAAAACCCGCACATTCTGATCGTTGAAGATGAAGCCGTTACCCGGAACACGCTAAGAAGTATTTTCGAGGCTGAAGGATATGTGGTAACTGAAGCCAATGATGGCGCAGAAATGCATAAAGCCATGCAGGAAAACAAGATAAACCTCGTTGTTATGGACATAAATCTTCCTGGCAAAAATGGTCTTTTGTTAGCCCGTGAACTTCGCGAAATCAATAACATTGGCCTAATCTTCCTGACTGGCCGTGATAACGAAGTCGACAAAATTCTTGGACTTGAAATTGGTGCAGATGACTACATCACTAAACCATTCAACCCACGTGAATTGACCATCCGTGCTCGTAACCTACTGACTCGTGTTAACAGCACAGGTACAGAAGCTGAAGAGAAGAGCGCTGTAGAATACTACCGCTTTAATGGCTGGAGCTTAGAGATTAACAGCCGTTCATTGGTCAGCCCACAAGGTGAGTCATACAAGTTACCACGCAGTGAATTCCGTGCAATGCTTCACTTCGTTGAAAACCCAGGTAAGATTCTGACTCGTGCAGACTTGCTAATGAAGATGACTGGTCGTGAGCTCAAGCCGCATGACCGTACTGTAGATGTGACCATTCGTCGTATCCGTAAGCACTTCGAAAGCTTACCAGATACGCCAGAAATCATCGCCACAATCCACGGTGAAGGCTATCGTTTTTGCGGTAACCTAGAAGAAGCATAAATCACATCCAGCTAGCGCAAATGTGATTCGATTTGAAAAGCCAGTCTAACGACTGGCTTTTTTTATAGGGATATACTTATCCTCGGTGGCCAGGGAAGGCCAGAGAGGGGATTTGGATATAGACTGACGCTCATAGAGACTTATCCCCAGTACCCACCGAAGGGAGTATGAGATTAATTGTGTATGGCACACTTATGACAAAATCCAAACATGGGCAGTTTTAGGTTTTTGTACCTGCATTACGGTGTTGTATTGGCTTTGTGATTGAAGCCCAGCTTAAACCTAACCAGCGGGAGGCATATTAACCGAGTAGACCTTTAAACCATTCACTTACCATCAAAAAAAGTCTCTATGCTCTCTGACGATGATAAGTCGTTTGAACCAAGGTATCTAATACCACTTCATTCTTAATCACATAAAAACTCAAAGGGCTTGCAAGTTCACCAAATAAGGGGGCTCCACCACCCAGTAATATAGGGAAACGAGTAATAACCATTTCATCGATCAGATCTTCTTTAAGGAAGTTTTGAATCGTCACTCCACCGTCAATGTATAGCTCATTGAATCCTTTTGCATTCAAATCGGCGATAATATCAATCAGCTTACCTTTGACTAAAAAAACTTTGTCTTCATAATCTTTAGGTACTTTGGTCATAGTGTTACTTAACACGAACACTGGCTTAGTGTAAGGCCAGTCACAGTCAAAACTCAGTACCATATCTAAGGTATTCCGCCCCATTATTAAGCCGTCAACTCTCTCCATCAAAGCGATGAATCCCGTATCAACATTGTTTGGATTAGGTACAGAATGTAGCCAGTCGAGTTGGCCTCGCTTATCAGCGATATATCCGTCTAGGCTGGTTGCAATAAATACGATGTTTGCCATAAGTCCCTCGTCAAGTTGATGGTGATTGATCCAAACTAAAATATGGTTTAAATTAATTCTACACCGTAGAATTAATGGCGAGTTTATCGGGAGCTCAAATGACTGTCAATGAAAAGAAACGTGGACGACCTATTAGAAAACAGTCGCAGTTAAGTGCGCAAAGCATACTAGAAGCAGCTAAGTATTTGATGAAAAGAGATAGTAAAACACCAAGTATCCGTTCATTGGCAACGGAATTAAACGTAGATCCAATGGCAATCTATCACTATTTCAAAAACAAGAATGCATTGCTAGAGGCCCTCACCTCTTCGCTCGTAGCCGAAGTCTATCAACCCCAAGAAGACCCTGATTGGCAAAGCGAGTTAAGACGCTTATGCGTCAGCTATATTGAATTACTGTGCGAATACGACGGATTACTACAAATCATGCTTAGGATGACATCCCAGGGACCAGCCCAAATATTTATTGAGCGTTATCTATGCATAATTGCGCCTTTAGCACTCGATGAGAAAACAGAAAAAGATAGTCTAGATTTACTCGCTGACTACTTACATGGCTTCGCATTATCAGCCAGTTGTTGCCATGATGCTAAGTTAATTAAGCCCCAAATGATGGATGGGCCTTTGACGTTGATTTGTAAATCGCTAGAAACCTAGCTTAAAAGGTTATTCTCTATGCCAATATTGGAGCCATAAGGCATTCTCGCTTCACTTTAGTCATTAACCACAATCCCAACAAGAAAAAAGCCCTGCAGCTTATCTCAAGCAACAGGACCTCTGACTTAATACAGGTAAGGTTAAGCACTTAACCTTACTGTTTTAGCTGTTTCTCCAAGAAGTCGGCCAATGAACGATATAAGTGAGTACGCACCTTCTCGCCGCGCATTGAGTGCTTAGAGCCAGGATAGTCAATCATCTGAAACAGCTTGCCCTCATCTTGAAGCGCCTTATACACACGAGTACTGTTTTCAAACAACACGTTGTCATCTGCCATACCGTGGTACATTAACAGACCCGATTGATAACCTTTCACATAAGGCAATACGCTACTGGCTTCATAGCCTTTAGCATTCGTCTCAGGATGTGACAAATAACGCTCAGTGTAATGAGTATCATAAAGCGACCAATCGCTTACAGGTGCCCCTGATATTGCCGCTTTAAAGTGAGTAGGTGCTTTGAATAGACTCATTAATGCCATGTAACCGCCATAGCTATGACCGTAGATAGCAATATTGTCGCCATCGACATAATCTAGGCTACGCAGATAATCGACACCCGCTTTTTGATCGTTGACCTCCGCCTCGCCTAAACGCTTATAGATCACATGCTCAAACTTTGTGCCTCGGTGAGCAGAACCACGGTTATCCAGCTGAAAAACAACAAAACCTTGCTGCAATAGGTACTGGGTAAAATAGTCATGCTCACTCCAACTATTAACCACAAGTTGGGCGTGAGGCCCCCCATAGACTCGCACCACAACGGGGTACTTTTTAGTGGCATCAAATGCTGTAGGTTTAAACAGACGATATTGCAGTGCTTGGCCATCTTCAGCTTTTATCTGTCCAAACTCAGGCAGTTGCCAAAGACCAAAAAAGGGATGCAGTGGATGAGTCTTATCAACTTTATTTTGCTCTACCCATGCCAAATGCTTGCCTTCGCTGCAATGTAAACTGATCTGTGGTGGCTGTGCGAGGCTATTGAAATAGTCCAGATAGATGGCTTGATTGTCAGCAAAAACAGGCGCATGCATTCCGCTGCGCTGGCTTATCTGCTCAATTTTCCCGCCTTTTATTGGTACTCTAAAAAGGTGCTTTTCAATGATGCTAGCTTTGCGACCAGTGAAATACACCCAGCCCGCTTTTTCATCGATATAGGCCACCTCGTCGACCGCCCAATCCCCTTTAGTCAGTTGCTTAATAAGGCGACCTTGCAGATCAAATAGGTAGAGATGATTGAAACCGTCCCGCTCGGACGCCCAAATAAGTTGCGGCTGCTTTTTTAAGAAATAGAGATCATTATTAAGATTCACCCATGCTTGGCTTTGCTCTTTAATCACGATTTGTGGTGAGTCATTACTTCGTAAATCGGCAATGCGTAAATCCAAAGTTTGCTGGTCGCGGCTTTGCCATTGAAATGAGAGCTGCTTACTGTCAGGCAACCATTTAACCCGCGGCAGATAGATATCTTTCTCTTGACCAATATCGACCCATTTAACCGCTTGGTCGCTAATGTTAACCACTCCAAGCTCAATGGTGACATTGTTTTTGCCTGCATAGGGATAACGCTGCTCAGTAAGTTTAATCCCATCGGCGTAAATTTCATTGCGAGTAACCTGCTCGACACCAGACTCATCAATACGAGTAAATGCGATGGACGACTCATCAGGCGCCCACCAATACCCCGTCATGCGGTCCATCTCTTCTTGCGCCACAAACTCGGCCATGCCGTTTTTAATGGCTCCGCCGCCGTCATGAGTTAAGGCCGTTAACGTCTTCGTTTTTAGATTTAATACATAGAGGTTTTGCTCACGCACAAACGAGACGAAATTGCCTTTGGGTGACAATTTAGCATCGGTCGTAAAACCCTCTCCTGTTGGTAAAAGCTCCACTTTTTGAGTGGCCACGGCGTAGTAATAGAGTGCACCAGATGCAGGAATAAGCAGTGCCTGGCTATCGTCAGACCAAAAGTATTCCATGATCCCCTGACCATAGATACGTTGACGCTCACGCCTTGCCTTCTCCTCATCTGACAGCTCATCGCTTTTCAGCTGATCGGCATTAAGTAATATAGCTTGCTCACCCGTAGCAACATTCATCTGCCATAGGTCATAAAGATGTTGATCTTCACTACGCCCAGCCAAATAGGTCACCCGCTGACCATCAGGCGACAGCTTTAAGCCGCGAGGGCTACTACCCGCCAATGCAGGCGAAGCATAGAGACGTTCAATGGTTAACGGCGTTGTGCCGCCAGTGGGTTGTTGGAGATCTGATTTTGCAGCAATTGCAGATTGAGATAAAAGCATAGGCACCGCCATAAGGGCTGAACTTATCCATTTTTTAGTCATTATTATGTCCTGGATATAAAACAAATTTGATTGACCTCATAAAGATCAGGCCGAAGCATTGTGCCTGAAAATACAACAAAACAAAAACACTATGGCAATACCCCAACACAATGAGCTGCTTTGCAAATAGCCGCTGAAAAAATGATTAATCTGCGGTAGAATCGCCCCCATAATTACAAAATAAACTTAAGATCCGACCTCCAAATGTGAGCCTAGCTCCATATGTCATAGGAAATAACATGCAAACTCTGGCGCAAAACCTCAGTTCACAAGGGATTGAAGCCCCCTTATCTCAGCTTATTCACACCCTAGCTGACACCTCAAAAGCCATTAGCCACGCCGTTCGTCATGGCGCATTAGCTGGTGTACTCGGTGCAACCGAACAAGAGAATGTCCAAGGTGAAACACAGAAGAAACTTGATGTGATCACCAATGACATGCTTAAAGATGCCCTTAAAGCCGACTCGACAGTTCGTGGCCTAGCGTCAGAAGAGGAAGACTATATTGTTGAAGTGGGCCAGAGCGGGGATTTCTTAGTCTGCTTCGATCCACTTGATGGCTCATCAAATATCGATATCAACTCGTTAGTGGGCACCATCTTCTCAGTGCTACCTGCACCAAGCGGTGAATTAAGCGAAAAAAGTTTTCTGCAAGCGGGTCGCAACCAAGTTGCAGCAGGCTATGTGCTTTATGGCCCTTCAACCATGTTGGCATTAACCACTGGTAAAGGAGTGCAACTGTTCACCCTAAACCCTGATACCAATGAGTATTTACTCACCTGTGAAGCTATGTCTATTAGCAAAGACACGAGCGAATTTGCCATCAATATGTCAAATCAGCGCTTCTGGGAAGCGCCAATGCAAACCTACATTAGCGATCTGCTGCTAGGTAAAATTGGTCCAAGAGAAAAATCATTCAACATGCGCTGGATTGCAGCCATGGTAGGCGATGTGCACCGTGTGCTGTCTCGTGGTGGTTTGTTTACCTACCCAACCGACAACAAGAACCCAGAGAAGCCTTACAAGCTCCGTTTGATGTATGAAGCCAACCCAATGTCTTTCTTGGTTGAGCAAGCTGGCGGTAAAGCATCTACAGGCTATGAGGCCATCATGGATATCGCGCCAACCGACATTCATCAACGTGTCGCGGTTATCTTAGGCTCTGCCAATGAGGTCGATGCCTGTCTTGAGTATCATCGCGTCGATTACAGCGAAGAGCCTAACCTGTAATCAATTAGCTGGCCGTACTCGCAAAAAAGTCGCCCTTGGCGACTTTTTTATTGCTTATACCGTGATTTCTGAACTAATGATGGCCAAAACAGATCCACGGCATGAAAGGTTTCTGTCGTATGTTCCATGAGTTATCACTCGCATCGATTTGACCCTAGCATGCCAAAGTTAGATTGGTAAAAGTAACGTAGATTACGCTAAGAAGACTCATTCGCTCAGGCCATTTTATCAAAGAACCCAATTCACCCGACCCTTTTATCTTTTAAAAACATAACGTCCAGCGACTAAGTGTGCCGAGTGCTGGCGGACGATTTGCCCAGCAAATGGTATGACAGCCTTGCTGAATCTGAATTTAGCCGCTTGTTAATGGTCGCCATCACCAACTGACGAACCAATTTGGCTAACATCTTCAGACGAAAAAACATTGGGCTGGTCTTGCGGATTAAACCAAAAAATCCAATCCCATGTGGATTTTACTGCTTCCTCTCGGCTACTGAGTTCAGATTTCAGCAGTGTACTAATTAGAAGAGCGCCTAAAAATGGTACTAGCCAGGAAACCGCAATAATCCAATTGACTTGGCTTTGTTCGAGCAAATCACTTTTATAGGCCATATAAGATGTTCTAGCCGAAAAGTAGATTGCTAATAATAAAACAGCTATAAAAAAGTAGACCATCAATGACTCCATCCTTGGGAATATTAACGCCCGCATAAGGGGCTGATTAATAGTTTGGCTAAAGTGTGCAGCGAAGCGGAACCGAGCAAACTGTTAGCTGTCCCACAGTTAATGCCTTATATTTTAAAGCTCGTGCCTAGGCGCCACTTTGCCAGTTCCATAGAATTTTACAGGTACTCTATTTTTATTTGTAACTGATGGTTTGAATTCTGATTTAGGCATATCATCAACTTGACTTTGTGTCATAAACCCTTTTGGAATAGAGCTTATTAAAGTCTTTTCGACTACCCTCCCGTTGGAATCTATAACTGTTAAAACAGTCCACTCACCTCTACCTTCTGGCAACCAAGTGGGTCGTTTCTTTAGCATCTTAACTTTTGTGGTCTTGGGAACCCAATAATTCGCCAACTCATCCGCCTTGATCTCAATCGTTTCGGAAGCGAATACATGCTCTACTTTTGTCGGTGTTGTATGGCATCCCATTAGGCTTAGGATTAGCAAGATAGAACTGATTTTTTTCATTCGACTCTCCATGTGTGGGTAAAACATAACGCTCCTTTCTAGGGCTCCCCAGATAATTCCTTTTATAATCAATTAGTAGACACGCATGGTGCTGTTTAATCTAATCAATTTCGCCAAAAACAAACTAGAACAGCACCATGCGCGACATTACAATACTACATGACTCTCTTAGCAATCAATGCTCTTCCATCCACAAAAAACGTCTTAATTCTCTTATGGTTGCTAATAAATCATTACTAGATGGTGATCAACTCTCTTTGACCCAACTAGGCCGTAATATCTCTGGTAATGTGGCGCCTAAGCACTGTATCAAACGCATTGACCGCTTGCTCGGTAATCGCCACATCAATAACGACCGAATGGCGGTATATCGCTGGCATGCAATGCATCTTTGCGGTGCACGATTTTTAAACTAGGAATTATGCCTATCGTGCTTGTCTATTGGGTTGATGTGAGAGAACAACTTTGTTTGATGGCGTTAAGGGCATCGGTCAGTGTTGTCGGTTGTCAGGCTAGGGAAAGAAGTACGACGGAGGGAAAACTATCGAATAACAGCGCAGCATTTACGCGGGGCAATGCATGAATGCATCAAGTTGCTTCACACTGCCGGGAGACCTGAATTATGAGGGGATCCCCCTGCGCCCTGTTAATGGGCAAAATATTGTTGGCTAAAATGTTGAGGAACGGAAACAGCCAACTGTTTTTTGTCCTTATTAATTAGCTTATTATGCGACTAGAACTCCGTAAACTCAATACCATTAAAAAATACATCGCTATCATATTGTAATGTTGAATATCCAGTATCTTCAAAGTAACGACTAGAGTACTCAATGTTTACACCTACGGTGTTACTTTTAGGGTGTTGGCAATTATATCCAATACTTTCATATACCATTGAAGCATTGCCTCCTTGAATTTTAGCATTCGTATCTGTTGATCTTGAATGATATTTCACACAAACAGCACCATTAAGTGGTGAAAGATTTTCAGTGTTTTCTCTGTTCTCAAATCGACCAGTATCAGGAGTAGATGCTCTTGAACTAACAATATATTCTAAGAGTTTTTTATCTGAATCTAAACTTGGCAATTTAAATATGGAAACGTTTACAACATGCGATTCATTTTTATTAATTCCTTTACTTCCAAGAGATGATTGATAGCCTGAGGCAGCTATAACTACCCAGTCTCCATTTTGTGGAGGGAGTGTCGTAACACCATAAATGTTGATAGGGCTATTTGAATTTACAATTGGTGCAACAGTTGCGCACGAAGCAAGAAATAGACTTGATACTAATACAAAAGATAATAACAAAAGATAATAAGCCACCCATAGTTAATCAATAACATAACACCATTATTTGCTGATTACTTCTATGCTGCCCATGATAGGCATCATAAATGAGAAAACGCATTGAGATGGTTTCGAGCGGAGCGTCAGATAGGTTGGATTTGA
>NZ_MCBT01000045.1:0-2581 GCF_001735525.1 Shewanella colwelliana | reverse complement strand
TGTGGTGTTGCATATTGATATTGAAACGGTAAACCGCTGGAGTGACCGCGATGTCATCGAGCAATGGCATAAGTTGTTTAAAGGCGATGAGTTAACCCATAAGTTTGCCAATGGTCAGCTGATTGAACCCCATGACGTTGCAAGGTTAAAGCACACAATAGCCATTTACCGCAGTCGCTTATGTGATATTTCCTGGTTTATGCGTTGCCTTAACGAACCCATCGCTAGACAAGCCAATCAAGAAGATAACTGCACAGGTCGATTTTGGGAGGGCAGGTTTAAATCTCAGGCGCTTTTAGATGAAGTCGCAGTATTAGCCTGTATGGCGTATGTAGAGTTAAACCCTGTTAGAGCCAAGAAGGCCAGTACCCCAGAGCATAGTGACTACACCAGTATCCAACAACGGATAAAAGCGGTAATCAAAGGTGAGCAGCCTAAGGCTCTTTTGCCGTTTATTGGTAATGAGCGAGCAAAGCAACCCAAAGGCATAGCGTTTAGCTTTAAAGATTACCTAGAGCTGGTAGATGAAACCGGACGGGTCATCCGAGAAGATAAACGAGGTGCTATCTCAAAAAGTGCAGAGAATATCTTGCAACGAATTAATGTTCCAGCAGCAACCTGGCTCAAATTAACGATTGATTTTGGCAAGCTCTTTAGAGGGCCTGTTGGCTCAGTGCAAGAGCTTGATGACTATTATACCCACCTAGAAAAACGACGAAGGCACTTTGCAAGCAGTTGTCAGCATCTGCCATTTAGTTAGCATTTAGTCACCTCCCACTTTTGCATTAGGCCTGTCATTCAGGTCAATTGGTGATGCCTTAAACTCTGCCTTTTTGTCTTTTTTCTATCAAATCCAACCTATCTGACGCTCCGCTCGAAACCATCTCAATGCGTTTTCTCATTTATGATGCCTATCATGGGCAGCATAGAAGTAATCTGGAAATAATGGTGTTATGTTATTGATTAACTATGGGTGGCTTATTATCTTTATATAGACATTATATCAAAGTGACAACTCTTCCGACAAAAGCAGACATATCCCACGTAATGCTTATATTAAGAATCTTCGTTTCAAGATTCTTCTTTATCCAACAATTCCATTAATCCAACCAGTGCAGCGAAAAGGACAGCACCCACAGGCCAAATAATCCAAGTTACACCCCAATCCATCGTCCATAAGCTCCAGCCAAGAAATATTGCTGTTAGTAAAGGCCAGTAGAATGCAGCAAGCTTTTCAGCGCGTTTTGTACGCTTACTTTTAGCGGTCTCTAAACAACTATCTTTTAGAATATTGTTGTAGGCATCATATTGAGCAGAGACAGGAGCCACTATGTATATTCCTGCTGCTATCATAAGGATCAGTACAATTAACATCATTAAAATTATACCTAAACCACCAAAAAACATGCTAACAAACATCAGAGGTACAAAACTGATAATGAACATGAATATACCTACTGATAGTCTTCGATTATAAGTAACTCTGAATTTTTTTAATTTTTCTTTAAAAACGCTGTGCACACCATAGGCCAACTCAAATGCTTCATTATCTATCACAGCTATATCACTTTCATATTGGTTGGTTTTGATAAAAAAACTTATTCCAATAGAGACCATAACTAAAATACTCACGACTCCTATAGCTGCTGCAATATCGCCTGTCAGATTTAATCTATTTGTTTCAGCCAATGCCAAGAAGAAAAACAGTGGTACTACTGAGCAGACACAAAGCATAACTCCCTTAGTGACTAAGGCTGACACTTCCATCTTATGTTCAATATACTTCACGGCTTGTTCCAAGCTAACCTGAATGGTATCAAGCTCTCTACTTTCATCACGGGAATCAAATGCTTCATTTTCATCTTTCAGTAGAAAGTCAGTTGAAACGTCAAAAATCTCCGCTAATATAATTATTCTATTTAAATCAGGTATGCTATTAGTGCTTTCCCATTTAGAGACTGACTGCCTAGAAACATTCATCTTTTCAGCCAATTCTTCCTGCGACCAGCCAACTTGCTTTCTTAATCTGACAATCTTTTCTGCTAATATCATCGAGTTCATTCCTTCATCTGTTGTTGAACGGTAAGCATAAAAAGTCAGGTAGTTGCAGACCAGCAAGTCAGGTTGTTAATTTGTCAACCAGCGGTTGCAATTAGGCTAAGTAGCTAAATTTAAATGTTTTTTTTGGTGCTCGCAAGTTAGTTCTTCATTTGTAAAGTATAGCCACATCATACGTCCTAACTATTTCTAAATTGTCAATCTAGGGTCAAATTATTCCATCTAAGAGTCCTGCCACCATAGTAACTTTAACGGTGCTCCACTAGATCCAATTTTGTTATTAGTTTAGGTAAAATTTAGTGTTCATTTACTAGAATCGCTTTTAGCATAACAAATAAGGATAGGCCGCGCGTAGCCGCGTCCTTATCCCGAGTGTTGAACAAGCTCGGATTTGTAGGAAGTGATACCTTTATATAGTAAATAGCGGCGTGAGCAAAACATAGACACCCATCATTAATTGCGCAGAAGCAAACCTCTAACTATGCTTTGATTTAGCATTGAACAAGGAGGTTTTTATGCCACG
>NZ_MCBT01000044.1:49350-208703 GCF_001735525.1 Shewanella colwelliana | reverse complement strand
CTCAAAAAGTGCAGAGAATATCTTGCAACGAATTAATGTTCCAGCAGCAACCTGGCTCAAATTAACGATTGATTTTGGCAAGCTCTTTAGGGGGCCTGTTGGCTCAGTGCAAGAGCTTGATGACTATTATACCCACCTAGAAAAACGACGAAGGCATTTTGCAAGCAGTTGTCAGCATCTGCCATTTAGTTAGCATTTAGTCACCTCCCACTTTTGCACTAGGCCTGTCACTCAGGTCAATTGGTGATGCCTTAAACTCTGCCTTCTTGTCTTTTTTCTATCAAATCCAACCTATCTGACGCTCCGCTAGAAACCATCTCAATGGGTGTTCTCATTTATGATGCCTATCATGGGCAGCATAGGAGTAATCAGCAAATAATGGTGTTATGTTACTGATTAACTATGGGTGGCTTATTATCTGCATTAAAAGTGTGGCAACGGCAGAATACTATCAAATGATGATTCTAGATAACTTAAATAGGGGCTATATTCCCGATGCGCTTAAGATGGCTGGTCACTTGGCAGGATCAGGACATTCACTGACAAGTAATAATTCAATGCTAGCGATAGGTGCAACCAAAATACCCACTTTGGGTCTGTATTCACAAGTCACAGGGGCAGTTTCCTTTGGCGTAACGGCGTTGTCTTTTGCAGGTTTTATGGCCGATGATAATGCTAGTCTTACACAGTATTTAGACAATGTGAGTAATAATGCCGTGTCTTTCTATGCAGAAAACTTTTAGAGGATGAAACCGTTGCGAACGTATACTATTTTATTCATAGTACTATTGCTGGGTACGGGGTGTGAGCGCTGCCTGCTCAATGAAAAAGACATGGCGTTTATGGAAAACCTTAACTTCAAAAATATGACATCGGAAGATTACTTAGCCCATCACAGCCTTATATCCGGAAAAATCGCAGGTGATTTGAGGACATATACCCTCGCAGGAGTCACGCTAAAGCATCGAGTCATTAATGAGGATGATATCTATTCGTACGAGACTGATAATGATTATTTTCAGTTTTATGTCAGAGAGATACCTGATTATATGCGTGAGCATTTTACCGATTATGCGACTTATTATGCTGCTGTGTTGGCCTCATTTGAGGTGTTGAAAACAAACGAGGATGTATGCAGCTTAAGTGTGACTCAACACTATTATTTGGCAGACCGATTTTTAATGCATTTTTCTCCTTCTAATAACGTTTACCTCCCTAGCGCTGGGGGGCCTATTGTCATTGAAACTGCGAGTTCAAATAAGGACAGCTATAAAATAATTGTAGTAGGTCCATCTGATTCGGCTAATTATGTATCCTATGGCAGTATCAGGATTAGATAATGATAAGTGGGGGGCAAAGTAAACTTAGAACCAGAGGAAAAGTGTCACCTAAAGGAAAGTTGTGGTTAGTGCCGTTTCTGCTGCTATGGAGTTGTTCTGGTGGTAATGCACTATTGAATAACTCACTATATTGATACTGGCGATGTTCTGGAGTCTGCCCCAAGGGCTTGGTAGATCGGATGCGGTGTCAGGCAAGTGATTTTTATGCCTATGCCGTTAGATTGATAGCTTGACCAAGTGTATTCGCTAGGGTGACTAACCATGTTAGCTCTTACAGGGTTTACTCTCTATGAGGCAAGCTTTGTAGATCATGGGGTCAGAGCCTATTAGTGTAGTGGTAAACACACTTTTGTCCAAAACCGATTTAACTTTTGATTGTTAGATTGATACCCGAAAGGCTAAATCGGAGAGATAAAATAACCCTGTGTAGATGCGGCTGAGGGTATCGAAAACATGGATGTTTTCGTTAAGCGGTCAGGGATGACGTATAGCGTCCCGAAGCAGTA
This sequence comes from Shewanella colwelliana, assembly GCF_001735525.1. Classification (NCBI taxonomy): domain Bacteria; kingdom Pseudomonadati; phylum Pseudomonadota; class Gammaproteobacteria; order Alteromonadales; family Shewanellaceae; genus Shewanella; species Shewanella colwelliana. Next base: position 206,857 of record NZ_MCBT01000044.1, on the reverse strand, counting down.
TCTGCACTTAAGCGAGCCGCAGGCTTTTAACTACAATGAAGATTCGACTTTAAACACAAATCCCAATTCCAAAACAGCGAAATGTTAAACCACAAAAAATGCCAACACCTTCATTCGAAGGCCAGCTTATTTTTGTCCAAAAGCTTCTCACAAGGTCAAATCGAAGAGGTAGAAAACTCGGTGTAGATGCCGGGGCGGACGTTGATGGCATCTCAATTAGACCAAGTCAAAGCGAGTGATAACTTGGTTTAGGCATGGCAGTGGCGTTGGTGGCATGGTGACAACAGAACAATAAAAAAGGCTTCCGAAGAAGCCTTTGATAGGTATTGCATAATAAGTACTGGGCTTATTTATGCTCTACAGCTAAGTAATTGATCAGGTCAATGAGCTCGCCAAGGGTACGTACTTGGCTAAGGTTGACGGCGTACTTATCGTTAACGATGAAGGTGGGTACACTTTGAATGCGGAATTCACGTTGCTGCGCACGCCAAAGATCGATCTTCTCGTTGACCGCTTTGCTGTCTGCAATAGCGTCATACTTACTGATATCGATGCCCTTATCGGCAAACACTTTCTTAATGTCTGCACGGTTGTTGATAGCTGGCTCTTCATGAGCGCTGTGATCATGGTCGTGTCCGTGGGCACTTTCATCACCTTGGATCGCCGCGAACATGGCGTGGATCATAGTGTCTTGCACGTTTAGCTCTTGGATAACGGCAAGCGAACGCATCACTTCGGTACCAATTTCACTGTTCATGAAGTCAACATGCTTGCTGTCAAAGCTCACTTTCTTATTCAGGTTGGCTTTGATATCGCCTAAATATTGAGTTTCCATGTTGAAACAGTTGTGGCAATAGAATGAGTAAAACTCGGTAAGTTTAGGTTCAGCGCTAGGGGCTTTGTCAGAAACGGTAGTGAAATGCTTACCTTCAACAAACTGGGCAGCAAAACTGCTTAGGGGAGCAATGGCAAGGGTTAGAGCTAATGCGATATGTTTAATCATGATGTCCTCAGAATGACGAAGTCGTTGCGAAATAACTAAATCGTAACGGAAAAATTCAATTTTATTAGCATAATAGCGAAAGCTTAAGTATGACTGAAGTCAGCGCAATAATCTGCGCTGAGAATGTGATGCAGGTTGGAGTTTCAGCGGCTCGTTTAGCTTTTTTCTCGCAAACTTTGCCAAGCTTCACAAACTTCTCGAAACTTGGAGGCATCGCCGCCATCACGGTCGGGGTGCCACATTAACGCGAGGCGTCGCCATTGTCTGCGGATCTCTTTATTGGTGGCGGTATCGTCAAGCTCAAAAACAGCCAAGGCTCGGCTTTGATGCATCAAATTGGGGTTAGTACCGATATAGTTTTCATAACGGTTCCAGAAAGACTCCAGCATCTCTTGAATGATATCGGGGCAGGTATCGTAGTTACGCCAATCTTTGTAGTAATCCCTGAGGGGGTCATCTTCGGCAAGTTGTTGGTCGAGGTTACAGGGGACGATTCTAAAAATCTGTATCTCCATCGATTTCACTTGCAGCCAACTTTTAGGTAATAGGATCTGCTGCAGTTCGAACAGGGCATTCATCAAGAGAAAGTTTTGTTTGAATAGCGCTTTTTGTGGGTTTTTATCGAGGTTTTGCATTAAGCCTTTTTGCTGCAGTTCAGCGGCAAGGTGATGTACCTTCCAGCTGCTTAGGGAGCTTTGTAATAGTGACAAGAGTGGCCAGATGAGGGGGTTGTCACCTTTGATCGCAAACAGATCCGCTGAAGCGGTTTGATCATCGAGTCGCGGTGTCATTGGTGGCTGTTTGGCTAGTAACATGCAATTTCACTCATCCGTGATTGGCGATATTTTCTACTATGGCAACAGCTGATTTGGAACGCAAGCCTTAAATTGTTGCTCATTATTGGTGCGTTTAAATTTAGGCGATGCTAAGCCAATAAATGTCGTCGCAGATGTGCGCTGGCAAATAGGTAAAAGCGTGTCGCACCTTCACGGAGAACATGAAGATTTTCATCGGCTACGAACGCTTTAATTTACTGACAATATTGGTTATTTATGCTTAACTTTGACTTAATCTCAACGGGAACAGAACTCAATGATATCGACGAGTTTGGGCAATAAACAGAGGGAAACGTTTTGAACAGATCAAAGATATTGCTAATAAGTGCGCTAGTGGCTGCAAACATGGGGGCGACAGCCTCTGCAAATGAGATAGATTGGCGCTTAGCGATCGGTGCCCATGATTATTATGTTGATGAGGCTGACTCGCATACCTTTGGTGCTGGGGTGCAGGTTGGCCTTGAGTACATGACACAGAGCGATATTTTACTGACCGGTGACATTAATATTTATATCGATCATGATGTCGATGAGTTAGATCCCGATCATATCCCTATCTGGTTTAGTTCGGCTTATGGTGCCAGTGGCGAGTTGTTCAGCTTCTCTGATACCAGCAGCATCAATTGGGAAGTGGTGTTAGAGGGTAAGCGTAACACTGTGAGTTCAGTTGAGAAGCAAGCAAAAGTGTTTCCTGCAGTGGCTTACCAGTATCAAACCGATACATTTAGTGCTGGAGTAAAAGTGGGTGGCGGCTATTACTTTTTAGAGATAGATGATGATGTGCCGCGCACCCGTGGTTACGATCGTGAAGATTTTCAAAATAAAACCGGTGCCTATACGATTGCCGCTGATACGCACTTTGCCTTGGGGCAATCTTTTGAGTTAGCGCTTTCAGCTCAGCAGTGGAACGATGGCAGTGATTGGTTAGAAAATGAGTTACAAGCCGAGCTTAGCTATGATGCCAATGCATGGGTTAAAGATAGCTTGTTAGTCATGAGCGTGAAATATACTGAGTATAACCTTGATCCTTATGCGAATACTTCAGTTGATGACCCAGACTATCTGCCTATCTTGCCGTGGAATAAAGACACCTTTGTGCGCGTCTACTTTGATATGCCTTGGTAAGATTTTTGCTATAAAACCACTACAGGTATGCTAGCTGTTGGTGGTTTTTTTGACTTGTTGGTTGGGGAGTATGAACATCTACTCGAAGTACATTATCTTATTAATCGTTGTGGCTGGGCTAGGTTTTTCTGGCTATTTGGGGCAGCGATTCCATGAGAAAGAGTCAGCGGCCATAGCCACCGAATTTCGAAAAGATGTCGACGACAAGGCATCAGCGCTTGAGCGTGAGATCCTACTTAATATCGAAGTACTTTATGCGTTTAGGGGGCTGTTTGATAGCTCTGAACATGTCACCGCCAAAGAGTTTGCTCGTATTGCACAGAGCTTCATTGTCCGTCATCAAGATATCTATGCGATTGAGTGGGCCCCCCGTATTACGCATCAACAGCGTGAGCCATTTGAATTGACGCAGCAGCGGTTATTCACCGATTTTGAGATCACCCAGAAGCTGGCATCAGGCATGTTAGTCGCGGAGCAACAACACAGCGAGTATTTCCCTATTGCCTATGTTGAGCCCGTTGCAGGTAATGAGTTTGCCTTAGGCTATAACTTGGCGTCTAACTCGACACGTATGGCCGCACTAGCGGTTTCTCGCGATCTAGATCTGGTGGTGGCCAGTGCCAGTACGCCGCTGCTGGGACAAGGCCGTCAGCAATACGGCACTTTAGTGTCAATCCCGGTATATCAAGGCTTGCCTAAAAATGTGATAAAGCGACGCGAACAAATAAAGGGGTTTGTCTTGTTGGTGTTGAAGGTCAGTGACATGTTTGATCGAGCCGTACAACGCACGGCCGCAAAAGGGATCTATTTTACTTTGGAAGATCGTACCTTAGGCAGCGAGATTGAGGTGCTTTATAGTAACCAAACGATCCCAATGCAGTTTTCTGTCGCCCAAAGTGATTTTAGCTATACCAAGCCTCTTGCTAGTGTAGGGCGGCGGAACTGGTCAATTAACGCTATTCCAAGTCTTGGTTATATCGCCGAGCGCCGATCAATGATGCCCTATTTGATCACCGCTATTGGCTGGGTGTTTGTGCTGCTAGGCAGTGCTTACGTCTATGCTTTATTGCGCCGCACAACCTTAATTGAAGAGGAGGTGGCGCAACGTACTCAGGCATTAGAGGAGGCAAAGTTAAAGCTGGAGCAGTTGTCTCAAACTGATGCGCTGACAAAAATTGCCAATCGGCGCTTTTTTGATGAAGCCTTTAATCACGAATGGTTAAGAGCGGTGCGCCAAGGTTCGAGCTTAGGGTTAATGATGATCGATATCGACCATTTCAAGCTTTATAACGACACCTATGGTCATCAAGCCGGTGATGAGTGCTTGGCTGCGGTGGCGCAGGCGATAGAGCAGACACTGAACCGTAAAGCCGATGTTGTGGCACGCTATGGGGGAGAGGAGTTTGTTGTGCTCTTGCCTGATACCAAAGATTGTGTGGTACCCGCTCAGCGTTGTTTGGCCAACATTGAGGCGCTCGCCATTCCTCATCGTGCATCGCCAACATCTAATTACATTACGGTCAGTATCGGTGTGTCTATCGCATTGCCTAAACAAGACAGCAGAAGTGAAGCGTTTATTCATCAAACTGATATTGCGTTGTACGAAGCGAAGCGCAGCGGCCGTAATCGGGTAGAGATAGCAGATGGTGCGCTATTAAGTTTGTAGCGCGTGGCTGGGTGCGCCTTGCGATCGCGCTCAACAATTCAATTAAACAATAGGTGCCGCGTGTCCAATTTATCCGAGAGTCGCTATCAGTTAAAAGTCGCCACCTTAAACTTGTTTAATTATATGGCGCCGCCAGATGCCTACTACGATTTTGTTAATATTTACACTGACCCCCAGTGGTTGCAAAAACAGGCGTGGATCACTCAATATCTCCAACAGCACACACCAGATGTCATTGGATTTCAGGAAGTCTTCTCCATCGATGCGTTGCAGCGTTTAGTTAATGATGCTGGTTATCCGTTTTTTGCGGTTGTTGATGCTCCTTTGGTCACCGATGGCTTTATCTATCGTAGCCCTGTTGTTGCTCTGGCATCCAAGTTTCCGATCTTAGCTTTTAAGCCTGTGCAACCCGACCCGCAGTTGGCGACGATGATGGGGCTGCAGGCTGATTTTAGTTTCAGTCGCAAACCGTTAATGGCGACCATTGATATGCCAAATCTCGGAGCTTGTGATTGCTACGTGGTGCACTTTAAATCTAAACGTGGTCAGTTTGACGTTGAACAGGGCGTCGATACCTTGGGAGTGAGCACTCAGCAGGTGGGCCAGCACTTTGCCATTGAAGCCGCTGCCAAGTGGAGCGCGGCGATGGTACGAGGCAGTGAAGCTATGTTGCTTCGCTATGAGATAGCTAAGCAGCGAGTGAAGTTATCTCATCCCGTCATTTTAATGGGGGATTTTAATGACCACCTTAGCGATGGCGTGCTCGCCAGCTTGGTCTCCAGCGATACCCGTTTAGTGAGCGGATTATCACAGCAGGGGTTCAATCTTTATCGTCTGCAAGATGCTTATCACCTCTTCGAGCGATCGCAGTACTGTCCTATCGCCGTTGCCCGTCAACCTACGCACTACCATCTGGCATCGGGTTCAGTGCTCGACTATATCCTGCTGTCGAATGAGTTTGACCCGCATAACGACCAATGTTTGGCTGAGGTTGAGCGCTATCACACCTACGACCGACATCTGCTGAATCCAATTTATGAGCAAGATAGTCATAGCACGGACCATGCACCTGTAATGATCACCCTAAAAATCAGGCTATAAGCCAAGCGTGATGGTATGTTTAACACTAGCCTTACAAGTTATTGATGTTATATTGTTTTTGGATAAACACCATCGGTTAGCAACGAGGAAGATTATGGGCAAGTGTTACCTAAACACGATAGGGATCGCCTTGCTATGGGCCATTATGCTTAATCAGGTTTTGGCTGTCCCTGCCGCAAATGTTAAGAGTGCGGTTAATCGCGCCGAAACCTCAACAAAAGTGAAAGAAAACCTTGTGCTGCCCTACCTTTTTAGTACTGATACCATGGGCGTTAATCTTGGTGTCGGCGGCATGTTAAGTGGTTATTATCAAGAACAGATGACCATAGGGGGGACGGTATTTGGTGGTGAGGTAAGCCGTGGTATCGGCGGTGGCGTATGGAACTATAAGCTGCCAAAAACCGAGCGATTCTTTTTAAGTGTGTATGGCATGCTAGGTTATTACCCGCAGCAAAAGGCCTATGCTGGCAGTACCGATGAGTATATTCCTTATGATAGGCCTCTACCGGGGAGTAACGGCTCTTCAAATGAGCAATTTCTACAAGCCGATGGGGCTTCCAACTGGTTTGATATTAAGCTTGAGTATGCGCTTCCTTTTGGAGCAACCAAAGAGAGCGGCCGAGTTGAATATCAGATAGAAAATGGCTTATTGGTGTCTGCGCCGAGTGGTGGTGAAGAATGGAATCCATTGAGCAGTGGGGCAACCGTGTTGGTGCTGCGACAGTTTAATCGTTATCAAAGCTTTGAGTTTGAAGAGGATACTTTAGATGGCGCTATCCATGCGCTTGAACTCGGTATCTTGTATGACAATACCGACTTTCCTATTAATCCCTCCTATGGCAGTAGCCAATATTTATCGATATCACACGATTCGGCTTGGCTAGAATCTGATCATGAGTGGACATTTATCAATCTAGATATGAGCAAATACTTCTCTTTAGGTAGCTCAGACTATGCAAGTCAACGGGTTATCGCGCTCAATTTTTGGACAGGATATAGCCCCTCCTGGGCGCTTGAATATGATGAGCTGGGGGGCAGGCGTGTGATCGGAAATGCCCCCTATAATGAGGGCGCAACCTTAGGCGGCTTTTATCGTATGCGAGGCTTCGATCAAAGCCGCTTTCACGATAAGGCTGCAATTTATGGTACTGCGGAATATCGTTATACATTTAAAGCCAACCCCGTTGAGGACATTAACTGGTTACGCTTCTTACGTTTAGATTGGTTTCAATTGGTTGGGTTTGTCGAGGCTGGTCGTGTAGCGCCATCGTTTAAAGCCAGCGAATTATTCAGTGATATTAAATATGACTTTGGTGTTTCTTTGAGGGCTTTGATGGCGGGTCTTGTGGTGCGCAGCGATATTGCCCATTCAGAGGAGGGAACAAACTTGTGGATAATGGTGGACCATCCATTTTAAGGGTGGGGATAGCTTATAGACTAAGGAGCGTCATGAATGGCAAGAAAAATTACCCAACAGAATAATTTCTTTTACACCACACTGGCCTTAATCGCGTTGCTGTTAAGTGCGTCGTTGGTAAAAGAGATGCCAGATGGGGTTCTCGAGTTCATTATAGAAGCGTTCACGGCAGTGACATTTATCGTCTGTATCTTTAGTCTACGCTTCGATAGCGCTTGGTATCGCTTTATGGCAACCCTTTTAGGTGGTTGGATGGTGGCCATCATAGTGCGTAATGTTACTGATATTGAGATGATGGATAACATCATATTGATATTGATGTTTCTATTTTATGGTGGGACATTTCGTTCCATAGCAAGGCAAATTCTGTTTACTGGGCAGGTTGATGCAAACAAAGTGATAGGGTCTATCGCTCTGTTTTTATTAATGGGATTAATGTGGGCGATTATCTATATCTTGATTGTTGCCCTTTCTCCCCACGCATTTAATGGCGTAGAAGCCGCACCGTGGCGAGAGATGATGTCGCAGTTTGCCTATTTTAGTTTTGTCACCTTAACCACATTAGGCTACGGCGATATTAGTCCGGCGACGCCCTTTGCTCAGGTGATTGTTTATATGGAGGCAATTGCTGGTGTGTTTTATATGGCGATTGTGGTAGCAAGCTTAGTCAGCGCTGGATTAGCGCAAACACAAGATAGTCAGGGAAACTAATATGGACCATTTAACCCAAAAAGAGCAGAGCAAACTGTTCGTCAACAACATGACAGAGTCAGCCATCAAAATTGGCCTGCTGCTGGTTTTACTGTTTTGGACCTATGACATTGTCAGGCCGTTTGTTATTCCTGTACTGTGGGGCGCCATCATTGCGGTCGCGCTAATGCCTGTCACGCAAAAGCTAGAGAGAATGTTAAAGGGTCGTCGGGGCCTAGCGGCGACAGTGTTGACCTTAGTGGGGATCATATTGTTAATTACGCCTGTGGTCGTGGTATCTGGATCCATTTTTGAGGGCGTGACGCGGACATTAGAAGTGTTGCAAAGTGGCGAGGTGAAAATCCCCGGTCCAACACAGAAGGTGGCAGATATCCCAATAATTGGTGACAATCTTTTTGAAATATGGAGTTTGGTCTCTACTAACCTAGAAAAAGCAATTTTACATTTTTTACCTGAGATTAGACATGCAGCATCGGCAATGGCCGGAGTGATTGGCAGCAGCCTAGCCACCTTAGTGATGTTTATCGTTTCCTTAGCCATAGCGGGAGGCTTTATGGCTCATGCTGATGCCTGTACTAAAGCGGTACAAACCGTCGCGGTGAGAGCGGTTGGTCCCAATGCGCAAGCGTGGAGTACATTGACTGCCGCGACGATACGTAGCGTGTTACTGGGTGTGGTGGGTGTAGCCTTTATTCAATCTATGTTGGTCGGCTCGGCGATGTTTGTGTTTGGAGTTCCTGCGGCAGGTATTATCACCTTTGCGGTATTGATATTGGGTATTGCACAACTTCCAGCACTTATTGTTGTGTTACCTGTTATCGCTTATGTGTTTTCCACACAAGAGACCATCTCGGCAACCATATTTACGATTTGGGTGGTGCTTGCTGGGCTCTCTGATAACTTTTTGAAACCTATGTTGATGGGACGAGGTGTTGATGTGCCTATGCCGGTGATTTTAATTGGCGCCATTGGCGGCATGTTAACCGCAGGGATTATCGGCCTCTTTTTAGGGGCGGTTATTCTGGCTATTTGGTATGAGATTTTTATCAATTGGTTGCAAAGTGATCGTCGCGAACAAGCAGCCTTAGCGCCTGAAGATATGCCGACTTCCAGTGAAACACTTGATTGATTGCTTGGCGGTAACTTGCCTTAAATTACCGCCTACAACTTAAAATAAATCAGAGAGAAACATGCTTGACGCTATTTGCAAAATAGATCTTCAACCTGACATGACCTACTCGGTATTTAAGTTTCAGGTATTAAACGATGCTGAGATAGAGCGTTTACGCCAGCATCTATTTTGCCCTGTGTGTGATGGTAAAGCCTATTTCCGTAAAGCATCTAAAGATGGTAAAACGGCCTGTTTTGGCTCTCGTTATCATCAGCTTGATTGCGCCGAATTTAAGCCCTCTGCTAGTCGTCAACGTGAAGAGCAAGATGCGACAGAGGTGAATCAGCTCATCACCGAAAGTGATGCATTAAAAATTGATTTCAGCCGTTCACCTTCAACCGCTAAGGCTAAACCGTCTTCACCGCAAACTGCCGTTTTAGATAAGAAAGCTCAGTCTAATAATGCACTTGAGCTGCCTAATCAGATTGCAGAGCCTCAAAGTCAGTATCTGGACGATAAGAGGGCTCATCAGCCTGATCAACGTATCGGTAGCCAAGGGTTAGAGAAACTACTCAATAGCTTATTACGAGGAAGCGATCTGGCCAGCTCCGACTTGTGGGTCTACACCGACGATAAATATCGATGGCGCGCCAAGAATTTATTCGTCAATTTTGTCGACGCAGAGCCTACTGATAATGGCTCTCCACGTATGTATTGGGGCACGCTATCCCATAGCGACAAAGCCATGTTGTGGCTAAACCCTGCCGATAGCAAAGATGTCGGTATTCCTATCGACAGCTTTAAGGGGGCATTACAACAGCGTTTTGGTATCGAAGACCGACGAGATCTTGAAGGAGCAGGGATTATCATCTTTGGTAAATGCTTTTGGAACAAAGACAAAACACGAAAGATCATCCAGCTGTGGAACCGAGACGTAACCCGTATGCACCTGTCTAAGGCCGATGACTAGGCTTGCCTTGCAGACTCTGTAAGTATTTTAAATATCAATCGAGCCAGAGTTTGCATTGCAATTATTTGACGCTTGCCTTTCACGACGAGTCTTATGGTTGAGCGTTAATCATAAATGAATGAGGGCGTTAGCGCTCATTTGCCCTTCTTGGTACGACTTATGCTGTGTTTATATTGCAGGATAAACCTATCCCTATCGCGATAACGGCCGATAAAAGGGTGAGGAGTACAGTATGAATAGCAGCATAAAAGCGCCCATTGATAGCTTATATTTTGTGGTCAACAAAGGCCTTTATCTCAGCTCTGAAGCTTATCGACAACGGGTGGATTACATTCGAACCTTGATGGCACTTAACCCAGACACTGAGTCGCAGTCTAAGCCCAGTAAAACGCGGCGTGAGTTGACCGCCAAACAACATGAAAAACCCGCTGATACCAATCAGTATAAAATGGCGTTTTAAGACTATATCTGTTGGGAGCGACGTCGATTTTTAGCCAGCTTGTCCCCAAACTGATAAATGGCTAATCCCCCTAGTACTAAGCTTGCGCCAATGATCAGGGTCTCGCTGATCGTCTCACCATTGAGTTGTGCGCCAAGCGCCATGGCAAACACTGGGGTGATCAAGGTGACTAACGCCACGGTACTGGCATTGAGGTGTTGTAGAATATAGAAATAGGCGATAAAGCCGATTAGTGAACCAAAGATACCTAGGTATAAAATGGCCCCCATCGACTTGATTGACCATGTGTCTAGCGGCACAGTGCCGTCGAATATAATCCAAGCGATGGCAAACATCGGTGTAGAAAACAATAATGCCCCTACAGTACTCGCAATAGGATGGATCTGCAGTTTAACGGTTTTAATTAACACCCCACTTAAGCTAAATAGACACACTGCGCTCAACACTAATACCAAACCTATCCAGCTGTCGTTGCCCAGTGATAGTTTGGTGGAGCAGACTACACCAAGCCCAGTAAATGCCAGCAATAGCGCCAATACTCTCAGTGGACCAAATTTAGGTTCGTTAAGTAGCTTTTGGGCCAGTATCCCAGACAGTAGCGGCGATAAACCAAAGATTAACGACATGGTGCCCGAGGGAAGATAACGAGCGGCAAAGTAACTGAGCAACATGCCTCCGACAATGCCGATAGAGGAAAAAGCATAAAGTTTAAAGGCGCGTTTATGCCAAGGCAGGCGGATGCGGCTAAATAAGATAATCAATGAGCCTATGACTAAAGCGATCACCATGCGAAGCAGGACTGCCATGGTTGGGTGTACCGATTCGCTGCTCCATACAATGCCTAGTGGCGTTGTTGACCAGATAAGGACGACGGCCAAAAATGAGATGGGCACGAGTTTGGGCAGAACAGTCGCGGAAGGCATAGCAATACAACTCAGAGTTAGCGAGCAAAAACAGAGCAAGATTTTGACTTATATTAGTCAATATTACTATGGGAAAGTGGGCCGAGATTGAAACTATTTATGTCAAAGATTAACGAGTCTAATTAGGCGGCCATGAACTGTAGGGCTAGAAAGTCAAAAGGGGCAACGCCCTTTAGCGCTTGCCCCTTTTGTTGTTTGCGGTTGTATGAACCTTTACCTTTTCTCGGTTTTTCAGTACGCATCTTAAATAATTCACTGGTGACGATAGCCTTTAAGGCGTTGTCCTTTATTTTGCCTCGACCACTATCATGTTCAATAGTGACGTTGCGCTGGTTTTTGTTACCCATTGGGTGTCCTCTTTATAGTTACCTAGCATCTTGATTCACGGCAGGCTGGCACTTTTTAACGGCTTTGTGCCACTACCGAGATCGCCGAACATTACGCCTGTTTTGGCGATTAATCAACCACTATATTGCTACTTTTTATTGAATGATCGCTGGGCCCAAGCAGAGCTTTTCATTAGCTTCTACACTTATGTGCAACACTAACAAGGAGCGGTTATGAATATTTTTAAAACGTTATTGCTAATAAGCTGTTTAGGCTTATTCTTTGCTTTGCCGGCCGCTGGCCATGGTGATATTGGCCAGCCCTCAAGTGGGGCAAAACAGATGGCTGGTGCTAAAGGGACCTTTGCCTTTAAGCCAGCAGATTGGATAGCGGCAAAGCAAACATGGTGGAAAGATTCTGATGGCGTAGCGCCTGGTGTCGCAGGCTGTCATATTGGTACCGACGAGTACGGTGTTGCTAATGGGCGCATGTTTGGCGAAGCTTGTTTGCCAGACGGTATGCTAGTGGAGTCAAACCCAGGCAAAGATGTGGTCCATGTTCACGGCAACGATACGGGTCATCCTGATACGTTTGATTGTAATGCTTGGTGTGTCGGGGAAGGTAATACAACCGGTAGGTGTGAGGTGGCTAAAGCACCGCCTTGTGAACAATCTGCACGTTGCGTGTGTCGATAGTCTGTTTACTGCAAGGGCCTTCTCTTGGCCCTTTATGTTGGCTCAATAAAATTAATTATCATTTAACTAACGCTTGCTATAGTCTCTTTTACCTTAAGATATCGCGTTGTAAAGGAGTCATAATCGATGAAAAAAATACCTCAAATCGTGGTGGGAACGGCACTGTTGTCACTGTCTGCCTGTGGTTTTATTGGTGATGACAAGGCAAAAATAGAGCAGGCATGGCTTGAACAAGATCAACAGCTTAAAAGCGTGATTGAACAGATCCGCACTCAGGGGATCGATGTTGTTGCTCGCAGCGCACAGGCAGGATCGATTTCTGCATGCGTGGCTAATCGGCTCAGCGATGACCCGCTTGGCCAGCTCGTCAGCGTAGAGGGCGCGTTGGTGGAGTCGGCGCAAATTACCGATTTGATGAGCCAGCTCCAAGGCACCATAGAGCAAGACGTTAGTATCGAACAGGTGATTAATCTTGTGCAACAAGGTGCTGACTTGGCGGCTTATGGCAAAGCGTTAGTCGACCAGCAAGGCTTAGATCAAGCCTTGCAAACCCTTGATCAGTTGGCGCAGTCGAGTGGTCAGTGGGCATCAGAGGATCTCGGCGCCCACTTTCAACAACTGCTGCTGACTTGCCGCGAGCAAGGCTAGTGTTATTTACAGGCTTGCTGTACTCAATTCATGGCGATAGGGAATTGAGCGTTGTGCACCAAAACGCGTGACGGTAATGGCAGCCGCTTGATGGGCAAATTTGACGGCATCTGTCATTGCTAAACCTTCACTCAAGGCGACCATTAGGCCACCATTAAAGGTGTCACCTGCGGCCACAGTGTCGACGGGGTCAACTGCTATACCTGGGATGATGCCTTCGAAACCATCATGGCTGAGGTAGGCTCCCTGTTTACCTAACGTAATGATGACAGTTTTGGGGCCTAACTGATGTAACATCTGTGCGGCTAGCTTTGCACTGGAGGCGTCAGTGACCTCAATCCCCGTTATTGCCTCTGCTTCGGTTTCATTGGGGGTTATGATATCGACTAAACGCAGCAGGTCTTTGCCTATGACACTAGCAGGGGCTGGGTTGAGTATGGTGGTTGTGCCATTTTCTTTGGCTAAGGTTAGCGCGCTAAGCACAGTCGGCCCCGGTGTTTCTAGTTGCACTAAGAGCCAGTCAGCTTTGCGAAGAAGGTGTTGATGATAGCCTAATGCTTCAGGGGTTAATGAGGCGTTCGCTCCCGCCGAAACGCCAATCATGTTTTCGCCATTCTTACCGACAAAAATCATTGCTGTACCTGTTGCTTGTCCAGCCTTCTTTGTGACCCCATCTTCGCAAATACCATCACTGAGCCAAGCATTAGATAGCGCATCACCAATGGTATCGTCGCCCACATGGCAGATGAAATCGACTCGAGTATGCTCTTGGCATAAACGTGCCACAGCCACGGCCTGGTTTGCACCTTTACCACCATGTTCCAAGCGATAGTTTTGGCTCATTAGCGTTTGCCCGGCTGCTGGCAGAAACTCAAAATTCATCACGTGATCGGCGTTGGCGCTGCCCACAATTAACAGTCTACTCATGATCTCTTCTTTCCCGATAAAAAGGAGGGGAAGCCCCTCCTCATAGCGATTGCCATTATTGGTTATAGGCGGTTAAACACTCAACGATTAGGTCAACAAAGCCTTGTCTATCAATATCAAATAGCACTGTGGCATTGGCTGGCTGTCCACTGAGTTGATAGCGGTCCACCACCGTCATGCCTTGAGTGTGTTCGCCTTTGGTTTCGACGCTGACGGCGCATTCGATACTGGTAAACAGTTCTGGTTTTAACAACCAAGCGATAGTGCAGGGGTCATGCAAAGGCGCGCCAGTAAAGCCCCACTTAGGATCTCTATGGTAGATCATAAAGAAATCTAATAACCCTGCGACACACTGCGCCACAGGGTTTTGAATTTGACGAATGCGCTCAATATCTTCATCCATGATCTGTGCTTGATGGGTCACATCTAGGCCGCACATGGTGATTGCAATGCCGGATTTGAACACCATATCGGCAGCTTCTGGATCAACAAAGATATTAAATTCGGCAGCAGGTGTCCAGTTGCCTACGCCAGCGGCACCTCCCATCAAGACGATGCGATCAATTTTACTGTGAAGCTCAGGATAATTTGCCAAAAACAGCGCGATATTGGTCAGCGGGCCTGACGGAATTAGCGTGACAGGTTCGCTACTTTGACGCACTTTTTGTGCTATCAATTCGATGGCATTTTCACTTACTGGGGCAAAAGTGGGATCGGGTAGCTTAGGACCATCTAAGCCAGTCTCGCCATGAACGTTGTCGGCAATAATCAACTCTCTGGCTAACGGCTTAATGGCGCCGCCAGCGACCGGAATATCGCTGCGGTTGAGCAGCGTGAGTATACGCAGTGCATTATTTAGCGTTTTGTCAGGGGTTTGATTCCCTGCGCTGGTCGTTACCGCTAGCGGATTGAGTTGGTCGCTGCTTAGCGCGAGAATAAGAGAGATTGCATCATCATGACCGGGATCGCAGTCAAGAATTATCGGCCGTGCAGATGCTAAAGGTTTAATTGCCGTTGTTGGATTAGTGGCGGCACTAGAACTTGTCATGGTCATACTCCATTGATTGACACCTTTTGCAGAGTAGCACGCTATTTAGACTTGTCATCTTTGGTGAGAGAAATTGTGATTGAAGACGCTGTAACACCAATCAGTACAAGAATGTGATCGACTCAACGTGTTTTTTGGCAACGAGTACAAGGCGAATAGCTGATAGAATGGTTAGTCCCTTATGAGGCTATTCAATGCAGGAATAGGCAGGTAAAAAGCACGCTCAAAAAGTCAGTTTTAGCGCACCCGATGCAGTGTTAACGAGCTTAAATCTAGAACGACACTGCTCCTCACTCGTTGCAATCAATAGGAACCTTGTGAATGCCCTTAATGCACGACTATATACATATAGGGCGAAGCACGACTAAAGGGATTTAGGAGGTAGGCTCACGCATGGAGCGGTTGCCTAGGATGCTAGAGCCTAGGAGCAATTAAGAGCCTTGCCTCAGACGCGTTAAATGCTCGCTGAGCGATCAGAACTTTATACTGATTGGTATAAGGCAAGGAAAAGCCTTTTCCTGCTTTTACTCATGCCAAGTATCACCTATCTACGCATATTATCTGAATAATCAATAGGTGGTTGCTTTTTTAACATTGCATTAAAAAATTATTATATTAATACTTTTCATAAGGTTAAGTTTTTACTTAAGTCCGTTAATGACTTTTTTATGATAAGTTAATTATTAATTATTGACTCAAAGGTCATTGCAGATTATTTTGCCGCCGATGTTTTTACTAAGGTGCAATAGATGGCATCAGTCTGTTTAAATATGACTGGTGGTATGTCCATGAAAAGCAGCAATTAAGCGTGATGCCATATACAGTGTTACGCCGAGTAAATTAGTTAGCCCAAAAGGCTCAATTTAAGAAGGACCTTATCGCATGTCTGAACCGACAGCCTTAAGTCTTATCCCACCTTTGGTGGTTTTGGTGTTAGCCATCTGGCTACGCCGTCCAATCCTATCGTTAGTTATTGGTGCCCTAGTTGGCTTGGTGATGTACCAACCCACAGAAGTATTAGGTAACTTTTCTGATATTTCCCTATCTGTTATGGCCGATGAAACCATAGGTTGGTTGATCTTGGTTTGTGGTGGGTTTGGTGCCTTAATCGCATTGCTGGTTAAAACCGGTGGCTCAATGGCATTTGGTCGTCATGCGCTCAAGTTGGCTAAGGGGCCTAAGTCGTCGCTGTTTATGACCTTTATATTGGGCGTGGTGATTTTTATCGACGACTACCTCAATGCGTTAACCGTTGGTTCGACAAT
Source organism: Shewanella colwelliana (assembly GCF_001735525.1). Taxonomy (NCBI): domain Bacteria; kingdom Pseudomonadati; phylum Pseudomonadota; class Gammaproteobacteria; order Alteromonadales; family Shewanellaceae; genus Shewanella; species Shewanella colwelliana. The sequence goes on along the minus strand of NZ_MCBT01000044.1, from coordinate 190,624 downwards.
GCAAAGAGTCACGGATAAGTTCAAGGTCTCCCGTGAAATGCTAGCCTATGTGGTGGACTCTACTGCTGCACCTATCTGTGTCTTAGTCCCTCTCTCTACGTGGGCGGTTTTCTTTGGCGGCCTCTTGGTCGACAATGGTATTGCCGGCGAAGGCCAAGGGATTGCGGTTTATATGTCAGCGATCCCCTATATGCTTTACGCTTGGCTTGCAGTGGCTATGGTGTTGTTGGTCATCTTAGGTATTGTGCCTGCTTTTGGGCCAATGAAGCGTGCACAACAAGCTGCCGCTCAAGGTGAGCCTGCATTAGCGAGGACAGATCTTGATGAGGTACAAACTTCTGATGAATACGCGCTAAAAGCGATTGAAGATGAGTTTAAGCACGCGGACAACTTAGGTCAGCTGCACAATTTTTTTGTGCCAATTATCCTTTTGGTTGGCTTTACGGTTTATTTCGATATTGATGTATTGAAAGGTCTTATAGCCACCTTAGCGATAACTTTACCTTACTATGGTGTGCAGCGCCTGATGCCGTTATCAGAGATGATGGAGCAGATGATTGATGGCTTTAAAGCCATGTTGCCAGCCATTGGTACCGTGATTGCCGCCTTTGTGTTTAAAGATGTGTGCGACAAACTAATGTTGCCGCAATATGTTATTGATAATCTCAGTCCGTTTATGACGCCGCAACTGTTGCCTGCCGTGGTGTTTTTAGCTATGTCGATATTGGCGTTTGCCACCGGATCTAGCTGGGGGATCTTTGCGGTTTCAATTCCTATTGTGATGCCTCTGGCGCAAGCGGTTGACGCTAACATTCCATTAGTGATTGGTGCGCTGTTGTCGGCATCCTCTTTTGGTAGTCAGGCGTGTTTCTACTCTGATTCTACTGTGCTAGCGGCTCAAGGCTCTGGTTGTAACTTGGTGAGTCATGCCGTGACACAGTTACCCTATGCCTTAATTGCGGCAGGAGCGACCTTTGTGGGTTTCTTATGGCTGGCTTGATTAACTGATAGTGGGCAGATGGCTAAGTGATGAAAAGGGCGTCGAAGGGTCAATTCGACGCCCTTTTTTATTAAGCGATAGGGCTTAATTTTCTAAAATTTATCAGACGTTAGAATAGCGCTGCGTTTAACCATAGGTGAACCAAGATACTGGCGATATAACCTAAGGCAATCACTGGGGTCCATTTTAGGTGGGCTGCAAAGGTATAGATACCGCGTGCTTGACCCATTAATGCGACGCCAGCTGCACTGCCGATAGAGAGCAAACTCCCCCCAACGCCTGCGGTAAGGGTCACTAATAACCATTGTCCCAGGCCCATATCTGGGTTCATGGTGAGTACTGCAAACATCACTGGAATATTATCGACAATAGCAGAGAGCACTCCCACGGCAATGTTGGCATAGGTGGTATCCCAATGGGTATACATGGCTTCAGAAACCAAGCTTAAATAACCCATAAACCCCAGACCGCCAACGCATAATACCACGCCATAGAAAAACAGGAGTGTGTCCCACTCAGCGCGAGCAATACGGCTAAAGACATCAAAGGGCACCACGTTACCCAGTTGTTCTAGGCGTTTAATGTTGTTTTCGCGCTCCGCTTTTTCACGGGCCTTAAGCACTGCTTTTGAGAAGCTTTTTCGCAGATAGAAACCGAAAAACTGCAAGAAACCCAAACCTGTCATCATGCCAAGTACCGGAGGTAAACCTAAAAAGGTGTGAGTGCAAACGGCTGTTGCTATGGTGAGTAAGAACAAGAGAACGACACGACGAGCACCGCGTTTCATTATCACCGCTTCCTCTTCAGTATGTTGCACTGTGTTCTTGATAAAGCAGCTCATGATCGCAGCAGGCACTAAGTAGTTAACCAGAGAGGGGATAAACAAGTCGATAAATTGCTCAAAGTGCACCACTCCTTTTTGCCATACCATCAAGGTGGTGATATCGCCAAAGGGGCTAAAGGCACCGCCAGCGTTGGCCGCAATGACAATATTGATACAGGCAAGGCCAATAAACTTCTTATTGTCGCCGCCCACTTTCATGACGACGGCACACATCAATAGGGCTGTGGTGAGGTTATCTGCGATGGGGGAGATGAAAAATGCCATAAAGCCAGTCAGCCAAAATACCGTTCGTAAACTAAAGCCGCGTCCTACCATCCAGGCACGTAATGCGTCGAACAGTTTACGTTCTTCCATGGCGTTGATATAGGTCATTGCGACTAAGAGAAACAGCAGTAACTCAGCGTATTCAAGCAAGTTGTGTTTAAAAGCCGCCTCTGACAACGCTGACATGCCATGTTGCATATAGATAAAGCCAATAATGCCCCAGATAATCCCAGCTGCCACCAGTACGGGTTTGGACTTGCGTAGATGGAGTACTTCTTCACCCATAACCAGTACATAGGCGAGTACAAATACCACTAAGGCGACGTAGCCCGCTGCGGTCGCGGTTAAATCCAAGGTCTGGCTTGCAACAGCGGTGCTGGCAAAAACTGCCGGTGTGAATAGCGTTGTTAGGAGTAAAATCAGCGCGGTAAGTCGACTCGCTGAGTTACCTAGAGTGTGCCGAAGTGCGTTCATCAAGTGTTCTCTGTGTTAGAAACTGATCAGAAATTACCACAGCAGTCACCACTCAAATGTTGATGCGCCTCAAGTTTACGTGCATTAGCATCGTCTAAGTCACAAAAATGTTGTTAAAAACCACATTGTAAATAACGATTTACCTACAAAGTGGTAATAAATTTGTCTTGTTGCAGCTAGGAGTACCGCAGCTGTCGATAGTTCATGACAGGTTAAATTTCGCCAAAACGTCCCGCTTGATAGTCGCGTACGGCTTGCTCTATTTCAGTTTGAGTGTTCATGACAAATGGGCCCATGTGAACAATCTTCTCCCTGATAGGGTTACCTGCAAAAATAAGCAGTCCAGCGCCCTCATTACCTGCATTGAGGCCAACAAGGCTTTGGCTATCTAACACCAAATATTGTCCTTGGTTAAACGACTGTGCGTGAGGTGCCGTGACTAAGTTGCCTTGGTAGATGTAGACAGCGACAAAGTCGCGATGGGCGAGGTTTAACTCAGCTTTTCCGTTTGCGGCTAACATGAGGTCTGCGATCATCGCATCACCAGCAAGCCCTTGGATAGGCGCACAAATGCTGTGCTCGCCGACAAAACGCCAATTACCCGCTAATGCCCGTAACGTGGCACCCGATTGATTGCGTGACTCAGGGTTTCCCTCTTCGGTGCTATCTTGATAGATGGCCGGGCGCATCTTCTCTTTGGCGGGCATATTGACCCAAATTTGAAAGCCATGCAGGCCATCGGTAGCATCGGCCAATGGCATTTCTGAATGCACCACGCCGCTGCCCGTGCTCATCCATTGCGTATCGGTTGCACGAATCGCTTTGACATTCCCCAGTTGATCTCTGTGTTCAAATCCCCCTTTACGGATATAAGTGAATGTCTCTATGCCACGGTGTGGGTGAGGGGGGAAGCCACCGATAAAATCTTGCTCATCATCGGATTTTATCTCATCGAGCATTAAGAAAGGATCGAACTTAGTATTTAAAAAGTCGGCCACACGATGAATGTTTACGCCATCACCATCCATAGCGGGTCTCGCGTTAAATTGACTAATAACGTGCATTAAGCACTCCTTTGAGCAGAAATAGTAAGTCAGATATTAATGGCTGGTTCATGGCCAATCTCTAGCATAGCGACTTGATAGGTGAACAAAAATAGCTAAAAACTACTCATACCTTTCGATTAAATCGAATGATATTGTTACCCATATTTAGTCGAGAATATTGGTTTTAACTATTGTTTTTGCGACGGTTTATTGGCTTGTGTTAGTATCCGCGAGCGCTCAATGATAGACCGCTCATCCCTGATGGGGCTAGAAGGGGGCAAAACTCAATAGGCTGTGCAACAAAAGGAGTATTGCACGATATGGATATCAATTCGCAACAGAGCGCGGCCAGTGCGCCAGTGAAACGTTTTCCACAACTGGATAATCGTGAGTTGGTCAAAACCAGTTTTTGGATTAGCCAAGTATTTATGATTATCGCTACCATTGTCGGCGTTTATTTGGCGGCGCAAGAGGGCTTGTCACAGGCGATCACATTTGACAATTTGACTAACAAGCAAAACAACTACTATCTACGCCACGCGCTATATGATGAGCTTAATGACAACGTCAGCATTATCAATGACTATGCGGATTTTATTTCAGGTAAAGCGCCTTACGATATCAAGAGTCACCACCCGACCATGGCAAACTTTGTGTGGGATAATATGCGTTACTCACCCAATACGTTAGAGACGCCGTCACAAATTTTGTCTGATACTCGTCGCTTTTATATGCAAGCCTCTGAGATAGTGAGTAAGGTTGAGGCGCGCGTGTACGGCGCTAAATATGGAGGCGGTTTGCTTAAAGCATTGACGCAAGAGGTGAGCGAAAACACCTTACCGGCCTTGAAAGCTAACTACAGTGCGTTAGCGAATGAGTTGAAGCGCCATGAGATTTATGTGGAGTAATGGTTTGGCTACAAAAAAGCGTACAAGCATAATATTAACCATCACAGAGTAAAAGGACTTAAATCGATGACAATGAGTTGTCCAGGTTGCCATAAGGGAGTAATGAAGGTCTATGATTTTCATGGTGAAGAGGTCGATAACTGCCAAACCTGTGGTGGTATGTGGTTTGAAAACGGCGAGTTAAATGGCGCACTATCAACCGCTGACAATGGTAATGATAAGGTCAGAATTGAGGAGACCTTAGGCCAACATTTGGGGGAATCGGCACGCCGCTGTCATCATTGTGACTGCACCATGGAACACTATCACCTGATGGATGGTTACCAGATTGAGGTGGATGTCTGCCATCAATGTAGTGGTATTTGGATTGATGAGCATGAGAGACAAAAAGTGGTGCAATCGCCTTTAGTTAAGCAGCTTCTGGCCGACCTCGATGCCAAGATCAGCGTAAAGACTTGGGTGTTTCAATTTCTGTCGCAGATGCCAATAGAGTTCAATATTAAACCTAAAACGCGCCCCCTTGTTACCTATTTACTGCTGGCACTCAATATTTTGATCTTTATGGGGTATGGCTTTAACGGCGATAATACCGATTGGGTATTTGAACAGTTTGCTATGCAGTCGAGCGATCTGTTGGCGGGCCATCATCCTTGGTCATTGTTCAGTCACATGTTTCTTCATGGTGATTTGATGCATCTAGCAGGCAACATGTACTTTTTATATGTAGTGGGGGACAACCTTGAAGATGCACTGGGACGGATGCGTTTTCTGGGTTGGTATCTGCTATGTGGTATAGCGGCAGCAGCAACGCAAATAGCCGCAGATCCAACATCGAGTATCTATATGGTGGGTGCCAGCGGCGCAATTGCAGGGCTATTTGGTATGTACCTGATGTGGTTTCGTCATGCGAGCCTCACCTTCATGTTTGTCATTTACCAAAAGAAACTTAGCCCAATGGCATTTTTTGCCATCTGGTTAGGCTTTAATATTCTAGGCTTGGTCACTGCGGGACAAGGTGTTGCTTACTGGGCGCATATCGGTGGCTTCGTTACTGGCTTAGTGCTTGGTGTCACGATGAAGTCGCAAGTAATGGCGAGCAATCCCTTGTTGGCCATGTTGAATGAACCTGAAGTTAAAATCGTTCGCTAATGGCTGACTAAATCGATAGTGGTTGAAAGCGCCTGCGGGCGCTTTTTTGTGCTTGTAGTTTGCCTTGTAGTAATGGGCTATTACCTCGTGTCATCGCTGGTGGGTAAAGTAGCTTGGATAGTATTTAACTGACAGGGAGTGAATGATGGCTAACGTACTCATTATTGCGGGTGATTTTGTCGAAGATTACGAGTTAATGGTGCCGTTTCAGGCGTTGCAGATGGTGGGGCATCAAGTGACTGTAGTGTGTCCAGATAAAATGGCTGGTGAAACAGTGAAGACCGCAATCCACGATTTTGAAGGTGACCAGACCTACACAGAAAAGCCTGGGCATCTTTTTAGTCTAAATGGTGCCTTTGCTGAGGTGTCAGCAACAGATTTTGATGGGTTACTCATACCGGGTGGCCGATCGCCAGAATACTTGCGGTTAAATGCAACGGTAATAGAGCTCGTACAGGCTTTTGCTGACAGCAATAAGCCGATAGCAGCAGTGTGTCATGGTGCTCAAATTCTCACTGCGGCAAATGTTGTCAAAGGTAAGCGAGTATCAGCTTATCCTGCTTGCGCCCCCGAAGTGAGCCAAGCGGGTGGCGAGTATTGTGATATTGCGGTGACAGAAGCCATCACTGACGGCAACTTGGTGACCGCGCCTGCGTGGCCAGCGCATCCGGCTTGGTTAGCGCAATTTAATGCATTGCTGTAATACCATCATACAGGCGATGAAGGTCTAATTGCCTCGGCGCGCAAATAAGTTCAGGCTAGGCCTCTGTAATAAGCGGGGAGAAAATCATGTGTGAGATCTATTCCGGTGCCGAACCTGAACTATTTGCCCTTAAAACGCGCTCTATTCGCATAGATGGCGTTGTGACTAGCATTCGTTTAGAGGCCGTTTTTTGGCAAATTCTGCAACAGATCGCTGATGAAGCGGAGTTGACGATTGCTGAGTTCCTAACCCGTATTTACCGTGAAGTGCTGCTCAAAAATCGGCAAATGAGTAATTTCTCGTCGCTGTTAAGAGTCGCCTGTACCACTTACTTAAACCAAGGCACGCGCCTTGTCCTCGCTCAGCCGATATCAGATCTTGAGTCACTCACAACCTAAGCGAACAGATAGCGTTTTTTGGGGGGAATATGCTTAATCCCCTTTGTTTGTGCGGGTTTAGCTTAGTGTTTCATCAGCAAATTACCGTCTCTTTCTTATACTGAATGGTATACAGTAGAGGGCATTGATTCTCGATGTACTTTCTTGACGACGGATATCCTCATGACACAGACGCCTATCGATCTTGGCTTAAACTTTGATAATAGCTATGCCAATCAGCTTGAAGGTTTTTATGTTGCCTGCCTAGGTGACGCCGCACCAACCCCTGCGTTGGTTAAGCTAAATACCTCCTTGGCTAAGCAGATAGGGTTAACTCAAAGTGAGCCCTCTTTGTTGGCAACCGCATTATCCGGTGGTCACGCCCCGCAGGGGAGTGCGCCGTTGGCACAGGTTTATGCAGGGCATCAGTTTGGCGGCTACAATCCGCAGCTAGGGGATGGCCGAGCCCTGCTATTGGGCGAGGTACTCGACAGCACGGGTCAACGTTTGGATCTGCAATTAAAAGGTTCTGGTCCGACACAGTTTTCTCGTGGCGGTGACGGCAAAGCTGTGATTGGTGCGGTGCTAAGAGAGTATATTGTCAGCGAAGCGATGTATGCGCTGAATATTCCGACCACTAGGGCATTGGCTGCGGTGACTACGGGAGAAACGATTTTACGGGATAATCAACAGTTACCTGGGGCGGTACTAACACGTATGGCGTCGAGTCATCTGCGGGTCGGAACTTTTCAATACGTTGCAGCGCAGGGGGATCAAGACAAGGTCAAGCAACTGGCTGACTATGCCATTGCACGCCACTATCCTGAAGTGCAACAAAGCCAGCAAGTGTATTTAGACTTTCTTTGTGCCGTTCGCGATAAGCAGGCTGAACTGATCGCCAAATGGTTGCTGGTAGGGTTTGTGCATGGCGTCATGAATACCGACAATATGACCATCAGCGGTGAAACCATTGATTACGGCCCCTGTGCATTTATGGACGATTATGCCTCTTATGCACTGTTTAGCTCTATCGATAGAGAAGGGCGCTACGCTTATAATAATCAACCGGTTATTGGCCAATGGAACCTGGCACGTTTAGCTGAGACTTTGTTACCGCTGATTGATGATGAGCAGAGTGTGGCGATAGATAAAGCAACGCAGGCAGTGACCGATTTTTGGCCACAGTTTAAGCATCACTGGATCACGGGCATGCGTGCCAAGCTAGGCCTCACGACACAAGAACAAGGCGATGAGGCGTTAGCAGAGCAACTGTTTGAGTCTATGGAGGGAGAGCAGGTCGATTTTACTATGCTGTTTCGCCAATTAGCTACCGACCTTGAAACGGGGGCTAATGAGAGTGAAAACCTGTTTAGCCATGGTGAGAAATTTAACCAATGGCGTCAATCTTGGTTGGCGCGACTGGCTACAGAGCAATTATCGATTTCAGAGCGAGTTGTGCAGATGAACGCAGTTAATCCACTCTATATTGCGCGCAACCATCAAGTTGAAGCTGCCATTGAGGCCGCTCAGCGCGGTGATTATCAGCCTTTTGAAAAGCTAACTGCGATATTGGCGAGCCCCTATACCGAACAAAAAGGTGCAGAAGCGTTTGCAGGGCCTGCTCCAGCGGGTTTCGGTCCATTTGTGAGCTATTGCGGTACCTAAGTGGTGCGTGTTCCAGCTGAGTTGGTGGCATTAATGGGAAAGCCTTGGAACTAATGCAGGCCATCTTAAGTCATACGTTTGTACGTGATCACGACTAACTGGCATTTGCCTTTAACTTGGTTACAATATACACAATTTGAATCATGACAATCGCTTACCGAGGTGTAGATGGACAAAGCAAAGATTTTGGTTATTGATGATGACCCTGTTTGCACTGGCGTGCTATTGGCCATCTTAGGGGATGATTATGAGGTGGCTTCAGCCAATTCTGGCAGTGGTGCGATTGAGGTGCTGACCGCTATGCGGCCTAACCTGATTTTACTCGATATCACTATGCCCAATATCAATGGCTATCAGGTTATTAAGCATCTGAAGAGTGATAATTCAACCGCAACTATCCCAGTAATTGTGATCAGCTCACTCGTTGAGGAGTCGGATAAAGAGTTTGCCCTCAAATTGGGTGCCGATGACTATTTAACTAAGCCTATTCAGCCCAATGCAATACAAGCAATGTTGGATCAGTATCTAGCTGCTTAAGTTTGTTAATAAGTACCGTCGGGGCATAAATCCGACGGTGTTTGATGCGACTCTATACAATGTCTAACGCTAAAGCGTTAGCCGCGCTGAATCGTGATATCTGCAATATAGCCATGTTCAGTGGCCACTAACGCTTGCTTCAACATCCCTGCAGCTTCATCGGCCGACATAAAGCTTGAGGTGTCGAGCACCTTACCGCTACTGGGCCAAAAGCCTGTGTCCATGCCGCCGGGGTATACGGCGATAAGTTTCATGGGAGCGTCTTTTAACTCAAGCCGTATGGACTCGATAAAGCCGCGCACCGCCCATTTAGCCGCGCAGTAGGTGGACTCGCCTGCTTTGGCTGCCAGTGCTGCGGTAGACATCACTATCACTAGGTTGACCTCTTGATCTCTATAGCGTTTTACCAGTTCTCGCACTAGTAAGATGGTAGAAGTAACATTGTTGTTGAGCAGTTTTGTTATCTCATCGGCAGTTTGGTTTTCGATGGGGCCAAAATAACCACTGCCCGCACAGTGAATCACACTACTGGGTTGCTGGGGGACTTTATTGAGTAAGGAGAACACGCTGGTTTCACTGCTTAAATCGGCTGCGATGGCTTGGATATTTGTGGCACCATTACTGATTTGTTGTAGACGTGTCTGGTCGCGTCCGGTGATCACAACCGTTTGGCCATCTTGTGCATACAAGGCTGCTAATGCCGCACCTAAGCCACTGCTGGCGCCAGTAATTAATATCATGTTTATACCCGATTTTAATGCTCTGTTTTTGGCTATTATGCCTCAATATGATGGTTCTGTTCAGTTTGATGCTCAGGCTTGTGATCGAGATAAATCGTGGCAGTTAGAAATAACAACATTCCCCATCGAAGTTGTCGAAATACGTAGATAAAAGTGCTGTATAACCATCATAGCTGATGGCTAAGGCTCGGAGGGGCTGGTAAGCCCTGTTTGAGCCGTTTGCGATTTTTATGGGAGTATGAGGAGCCTAACTCATGCATGTAACTTCGTTATGGGTGGCATGGGGAGATGCAAGAGAGGGCTGTTGATCCCCCTTCTTGCCCCAATGTGGAATGGATTTCCACGATTTTATCGGTCGTAAGACAGACTTAGACCGCGTTAGCGTAAGGTCGCTCCTGAATAATCAGAATCACTTCTTACTCTGGGTCATAATCCAATACTGGCGCTAACCAGCGTTCGGTTTCCTCAATACTCATTCCTTTACGTGCGGCATAATCTTCCACCTGATCGCGACCGATATTGGTCACACCAAAGTAGCGTGATTGTGGGTGGGCAAAGTACCAACCCGACACCGCAGCGGTGGGGAACATGGCGTAGCTTTCGGTGATATTAAGTCCAATAGTTTCATCTGGCTTGAGCAGGTCCCATAGCAAGCCCTTTTCGGTGTGATCTGGGCAAGCTGGGTAACCCGGTGCTGGGCGTATGCCCTTGTACTTTTCGCGAATTAGGGCCTCGTTGTCGAGTGCTTCATCAGCGGCATAGCCCCAGAACTCCTTACGGACTCGCTCATGCATACGCTCGGCGAACGCTTCGGCTAGACGGTCGGCTAAACATTTGAGCATGATGGCATTGTAGTCATCGTGGTTGGCTTCAAAACGGGCAATATGCTTGTCAATACCATGGCCCGCGGTGACGGCAAAACCGCCCATGTAGTCGGCAACGCCAGAGTCTTTAGGGGCGACAAAATCAGCCAGGCAGAAGTTATCGTTGCCCACTCTTTCTATTTGCATGCGTAGATGATGGGTGGTCAACTCAAGTTCGCTGCGGCTTTCATCGGTATAGAGCTCAATATCATCGTGGTTAACGGTATTGGCGGGGAACAGGCCGATAACCGCTTTGGCGGTAAGCCATTTTTCATCAATGATCTGCTTAAGCATGGCTTTGCCATCGGCAAATAGTTTGCGAGCTTCTTCACCGACGACCTTGTCTTCCAAGATTTTAGGGAAGTGGCCATGCAGTTCCCAGCTACGGAAGAAAGGGGTCCAGTCGATACGCTCGACTAAGTCTTCCAATGGGTAGTCATCAAACACCTGACGTCCAAGCTGATTAGGTTCATATGGTGTGTAGTTGGCCCAATCGTGTTGACAGCGGTTGTCACGTGCGGCTTGCAGCGAGGTGATCTGTTTGCGTTTCTCTTGCGAGTTACGCTTGTCGCGCATTATCTGGTATTCATCATAGGTGGCATCGATAGTGGCTTGGCGAGTCTCATTGCTGATCAGCTTAGATACCATAGGCACGGCCCGTGACGCGTCGGCGATATAGATGGCTCCGGTTGGAGCATGGGGCGCAATTTTAACTGCGGTATGAATTTTAGAGCAGGTCGCGCCGCCAATGATTGAGGGGATGGTAAGCCCAGCTTTATGGAAGGCTTTAACGTTATGCACCATTTCGTCTAGACTGGGCGTGATCAATCCTGACATGCCGATGATATCGACATTCTCCGCCTTGGCGACTTCAATAATCTTCTCAACGGGCACCATCACCCCTAAATCGATCACCTCATAGCCGTTACAAGCCAGCACCACGCCAACGATATTCTTGCCTATGTCGTGTACGTCGCCTTTTACGGTGACCATTAAGATCTTACCGTTAGACTGACCTTCGACTTTCTCTAGCTCAATGTAGGGGTTTAAGTAAGCCACTGCTTTCTTCATTACACGGGCGGATTTTACCACTTGGGGCAGGAACATTTTACCTGAGCCAAATAGATCGCCGACCACATTCATGCCATCCATGAGCGGCCCTTCAATCACATCCAATGGTCGTGTCGCTTGTTGTCTAGCTTCTTCGGTGTCTTCATCGATATAGTCGGTAATGCCTTTAACTAGGGCATGAGCTAGACGTTTGCTCACTGCCCAGCTGCGCCATTCTAAATCCTCTTTCTTAGCCACTTGTCCGCCATCGCCGCGGAATTTCTCCGCGACTTCTAGCAGTAATTCGGTGTTGGAGCTGTCGGCCACGGGGCAGGCTAGGTTTTGTACAATGGCCTCGACTTTCTCTTTTAGTTCGGCGTCGATGTCATCATAGATGGCAAGTTGACCAGCGTTAACAATACCCATATCCATGCCTGCTTGAATGGCATGATAGAGAAAAACCGCATGAATGGCCTCTCGGACAGGGTTGTTACCACGGAAGGAGAACGACACATTTGATACACCGCCGGAGATCATGGCATGAGGCAAGGTGCGTTTGATCTCGGCCGTTGCTTCGATAAAGTCGACGGCGTAGTTGTCATGCTCGTCGATACCGGTGGCGATGGCAAAAATATTAGGATCGAAGATGATATCTTCTGGTGGGAATCCCACCTTGTGGACTAATACATTATAGGCGCGAGTACAGATCTCAACTTTACGTGCTTTTGTATCGGCCTGACCTTTTTCATCGAATGCCATGATGATGGCGGCCGCGCCATAGCGTTTAACCAGCTTAGCTTGCTTAATAAAACTCTCTTCACCCTCTTTTAGGGAGATAGAGTTAACGATGCCTTTACCTTGAATGCATTTTAATCCTGCTTCAATCACCTCCCACTTAGAGGAGTCGATCATAATCGGCACTCGGCTGATATCTGGCTCAGAGGCGATAAGGTTGAGGAACTTCTGCATCACCTCGACGCCATCTAGCATGCCTTCATCCATATTGATGTCGATGATTTGCGCGCCGCTTTCTACCTGCTCACGGGCAACCGACAGTGCTTCGTCGTATTCTCCCGTTTTAATCAGGCGTAAAAACTTGGCCGAGCCAGTGACGTTGGTTCGCTCACCCACGTTAACAAACAGCGAGCTTGCATCTATGGTCAGTGGCTCAAGTCCCGATAGGCGGCAAGCCACTGGAATATCGGGCAGTGCACGTGCTTGATGTGAAATGACCGCGTCACGAATCACTTTTATATGGGCTGGCGTGGTGCCACAGCAGCCACCAATGATGTTAAGAAAGCCCTCTTGAGCCCATTCGGCAATGACCTCTGCCATCTCTTCGGGGCTTTCATCATAGCCACCAAATTCGTTCGGCAAACCCGCGTTAGGGTGCGCGGAGACATAGCATTCTGCAATTTTGGATAACTCTTGCACATAGGGACTGAGCTCTTGCGGACCCAGGGCACAGTTAAGACCGATTGAAAGCGGTTGGACGTGGCGTAGTGAGTTGTAAAACGCCTCCGTTGTTTGTCCGGTTAGGGTGCGGCCTGAGGCATCGGTAATGGTGCCAGAGATCATGATAGGTAAACGCAGACCGATTTCATCAAATACGGTTTCGACGGCAAACAGCGCCGCTTTGGCGTTGAGGGTATCAAAAATGGTTTCAACCATGATGATATCTGAGCCGCCCTCAATCAGTGCTTCAATCGATTCGATATAGGCATCAACCAGTTCGTCAAAGCTGACGTTACGGTAGCCTGGGTCATTGACATCAGGGCTTATAGAGCAGGTACGGTTGGTCGGGCCAAGGACGCCAGCCACATAACAGGGACGTGCTGTTTCTATGCCAACTTCATCGGCTGCGGCGCGTGCAAGCCTTGCACCTTCGAGGTTGATTTCGGCCGATAACTCCTGCATGTCGTAGTCAGCCATGGCGATCCGCGTGGCGTTAAAGGTGTTGGTCTCGATGATATCGGCACCAGCAAGTAGGTATTCCTTATGGATACCCTTGATGATCTCAGGTTGCGTCAGCACCAGTAGATCGTTGTTACCTTTGACATCGCTTGGCCAGTCTTTGAAGCGTTCGCCGCGGAAATCGGCCTCTTCAAGCTTATGATCTTGGATCATGGTGCCCATTGCGCCGTCGAGGATCAAAATCTGTGATTTGAGCTGCTCAAGGATCTGCGGTGCTATCTGTCTAACATGATTAACAGGGGTACGGGTCGCCATAAAATTCTACCTATTTAAACTAACTCACTGTTTAACTTACAGTGTAATAAGGATACTTTAACGCTTTCTATTTTTGGATGTATAAACGTATAGACGTCTATAATAAGCGACTTATTACGCTTAGGGCAAGTCAAAACAGTATAACCTTTGCGCATGATAAACCTAGGCTTGTTATAAGCCTGCGTATCCGCGCTAGGGCCTCATGTTTTGGTGAGTTGTTATGGGCGGAGCGGTGTCGATGTGTGTTTGTTACGCTTAGAAACATACTGATTAGATTGTAAATATTTTATTTTTTATCAAAAGCTAAATTGGTGAGCCTTGCTATTTTCGATTTGTTAAGCGTATCCTTCTAAAGACTTAGTCGTTGACGATATTGATTAATATGGCACAAACAACGCTGTACCTTATGCGTCATGGTGAGTGCGAAGGGGGAAACACCTTGCGTGGCCATTGTGATGTGGCATTGACTGAAATTGGTTTCGCGCAGATGCAGTTGGCTTACGCCAAATTGCCTGAGATGGTCGATAGAGTCGTCAGTTCGCCACTGATGCGCTGTGCCAAATTCGCTCACTATATCGCACGAAAACGAGATGTGAATGTGTCGCTCGATGAGCGGTTGAAAGAGATCTATTTTGGCCGTTGGGATGGTCAATTGATCCCGAAACTTTATGCTGAACATGGTGCTGAATTAACGGCTTATTGGCAAAACCCTTGGCTGCATCCTTTGCCTGAAGGAGAGCTGATGAGCACTTTTGAACAACGACTCGATGAGGTCGTTGAGCAACTAGTCACCGAGCACTGCGAGGAGAAGCTACTGATTATTACTCATGGTGGTGTGATTCGACACTTGATGGCTAAAGCCTTAGGTGTTAGCCAAGCAGTGGGGTTTTATACTCAACTCAGCTTAGAATATGCCAGTGTGGTAAAAATTACTCATTTCAGAGATGAAGATGGGACTTGTCACTGGCGGCTTCATTGGGGAGAGTCAATCTAGGACAGTGATTTACGCCGCTAGACTTGCCTCTTGTTTGAAATGTCGCATAATAGCCAGCAATTTAGGCATCAAGGTGAATACCTCATGCCGAGAGTAAAGGTGTTGAGAACCGTATCCTTTAAACAGGCGGATAACTCAAACTTAATAAGGGAATTGGGAGAGGCGAAAGCCTTGAGCCCAAACTGTGCCCGCAACTGTGAGTGCGTTAAGTAAGGCTAGTAGTGCCTTATTTCAACCACAAGTCAGGATACCTGCCTTACTCTATAGCCTAATGACTCAAGCGGGTGACTTGAGGGAGCTAATGATGAACCAGTTTGATGGACGTCACGACGTCCGTATTTATGCCTGTGCACAGCGGTCTACATTTCTAGGTGGTTTAGGCCATGGATGACCCGCAACCACTTGCTTTATCCATCAAGGGATTAAGCTGGCACAGTGGTGAACGAGCCATCTTGGCCGATATTAGTGCTTCGCTGGAAAAGGGCAAGATGCTGGGGGTTATCGGTCCTAACGGCGCGGGTAAATCTACCCTATTGCGTTGCCTCTATCGTTATCTTGTGCCCACCTGTGGTGACATCACTCTGCTTGGCCAAGACATTAACACCTTCTCAGCCAAAATATTTGCCCAACAAGTGGCCGTAGTATTACAAGACACGCCGCACTATTTTGATATGACAGCGCAGCAGTTGGTAGGTCTTGGGTTAACTCCCCACAAGGGCGCATTTTCACTGACCAGTGCGCAAGATAAACAGGATATTGCTAACGCATTAGCCACTGTCGGGCTCACTGAGCGAGCCTCGCAGCCTTATGAACAGCTATCTGGCGGCGAAAAGCAACGCGCCCTAATTGCCAGAGCCATTGTGCAGAAGCCAGAGCTACTGATCCTCGACGAACCTACAAATCACCTTGATATCCGCTATCAGATCCAGATTTTAGAGTTATTAAGATCCTTGGATATAACCGTAATTATCTCCATCCACGATCTCAACTTGGCCAGTGCCTTATGCGATCAGCTTTTGCTGCTCGATAAAGGCCAGTCGGTGATACAGGGCACTCCAGCACAAGTACTCAATGAGCAGCAAATTGGTTCGGTGTTTGGTGTCTGTTGTCAGGTCACATCGCACCCTCAGCATGGTAATCCGCAGATAAACTATTTTTACGGATATAGCGATAATGGCATGACAGAACATGACGAGGTGATGCCATGAAGACGTTGCCTGTCGAAATGATGGGGCGAGTTGCGAGGGTCTTGCCGCTGTTGTTACTGGTTTTGCTGGTGGCACTGATGACGCCGCTGATTGCCGCCAGTTTTGGTGCCGCAGATATTCAAGTGAGCCAGGTATTGCAGGTGGTGATTGGTCAGTTAACTGACCAATCTCAGGGAGACATTAGCAGTCGGATTATTATGGAACTGCGCTTGCCGCGGATCATGATGGCCTTTGTCGCAGGCTTTGGCCTTGCTATCGCTGGCGCAGTATTGCAAACCGTGACCCGCAATCCGCTTGCCGATCCGTACTTATTTGGTATCTCCTCTGGTGCGTCATTTGGCGCCGTAGTAGTGATCACCCTGCTTGGCGGTGCAAGTGTCGATAGCGGTGCTTGGTTGAGTCATGTCAGTTTACCCGTTGGCGCATTTTTAGGGGCCAGTGTCGCGGTATTAATGGTGCTGGCCTTATGCGGACGCAGCCTTAGCACTCAGATAGAGCGGATGTTGCTATCTGGGGTTGCCATCTCGTTTATGTTTGGTGCCTTGACCAGTTTATTGCTCTATTTTTCCGGCCCCCAAGCGGCGGCATCGGTACTGTTTTGGAGCCTGGGCAGTTTTGCAAAAGCCAGTTGGACAACACTTTGGTTACCTTTGGTTGTCGTTGCTGTGTGTACGCTAACTATCTTGTTATTTAAACGACAAATTATCGCTATTAAAGCGGGTGATGAAACGGCACATACCTTAGGGATTAACGTCCAACGTTTACGGCTTAGCATCTTGCTTTTATGTTCGTTGATCACAGCAGTATTAGTGGCAAATTGCGGCGGTATCGGCTTTGTAGGCTTAATGGTCCCTCACATAGTGCGGCTACTCTTACCAGGGCGATTTGCACTGTTGACTACAGGGATTGTTGGCGGTCTTTTTATGATTTGGGTCGATGTACTTGCTCGTTGTTTGCTCAGCTATCAAGAGTTGCCCATCGGCATCATTACCGCTGTTATTGGTAGTGTTTTTTTTCTCTTTATCTTAGGGGGTAAACGCGGCCGTTAGGGCGTGATTACCCACTCGTCGTTTGATTAAAGGTAGGTGTAGATGTTCGCGATATCCCCCGTAAATCATGAGTTTGATCAGCAGATACAAACCAATATCGATAGTAAAACTAAGCCACTTGGGGCGTTAGGTGAATTAGAAACGCTGGCACTGCAAATCGCCCAAGTGTTGGGGGAAGTGCGGCCACAAATTCATCGCCCAGCAATGCTGGTGTTCGCCGCCGATCATGGCATAGCCGCATCCGGTGTGTCGATTGCGCCGAGTGAAGTGACCACGCAGATGGTTTACAACTTCTTACGTGGTGGGGCGGCGATCAATGTCTTTTGTCGTCAAGCGGGGTTTACCCTTGAGGTGATTGATTGCGGCATCGCATCACCTATTGTCGATGAACCGGAATTAATTAATCAACGACTTGGTGCTGGCACTCAGCCGTTTCATCGAGAAAGCGCCATGACCTTAGGGGCGGTTAAGCAAGGCTTTGCTATGGCGAAAGAGCGGGTTGCCTTTCATCATGGCCAAGGCTCTAATTTACTCGCTTTTGGTGAGATGGGTATTGGCAATACGTCATCGGCGGCAGCGATTATGGCGGCAATGTTAAATATGGATGTGGCTGCATGTGTCGGACGCGGCACTGGCATCGATGCTCAGGTCATGGCCAGAAAGCAGATGCTAATTGAGCAGGCGTTACACCTTCATCGAGATCAGCTAACCGATCCCTATGGTGTGCTAGCGGCAGTGGGCGGTTTTGAAATTGTGCAAATGACAGGGGCAATACTTGCCGCCGCAGAGCATAAGATGTTGATCTTGGTTGATGGCTTTATTGCCACGGCGGCTGCCTTGGTCGCAGTCGCCATCGCCCCTGCGGCACGTGATTATATGATTTTCGCGCATCAGTCTGATGAGCGTGGTCATCAGCTTATGCTGCAACATCTAAAGGCTAAGCCGCTACTCTCATTGGGCATGCGCTTAGGTGAGGGGACTGGGGCGGCATTGGCGCTGCCTTTGGTGCATGCAGCAAGCGGCTTTTATAACGAGATGGCAAGTCTGCAAGATTTAGGTATTGAGATTTAGCTTGAAGATTGGAAGGTTGCAGAGCTGGGATGAGGAGTGAACACTAGGTGGTGATAAAGCAATTAAACCTATTTTTTATTGCGGTGGGCTTTTTTACGCGCATTCCTATGCCTAACTGGGTGCAGGTCGATAGTGAAAAACTCAATCAGGCCAGTCGCTACTTTGGCTTAGTTGGTGTGCTTGTTGGCCTCATTAGCGCTGGCATTTACTTGTTGGCTAATATGCTACTGCCTAGCAGTGTGGCGATTGTGCTTGCCATGATAGCTAGCGTGTTGGTGACTGGCGGCTTTCATGAAGATGGCTTGGCCGATACCGCAGATGGCTTTGGCGGTGGCTGGACGCTACAAGATAAGCTCACCATTATGAAAGATTCTCGAGTTGGCACTTATGGAGTGCTGGCGCTGGTGTTCGCACTATGGCTTAAGTTTGTGCTGCTTAGTGAAATTGCACTGTATCAGGAGGAACTTGTGATGGCGGCGTTAGTCAGTGCACATTGCCTTAGCCGAGTGCTTGCTGCGTCGATTATCTATTCTGAGCAATATGTTCGTGAGGATGCCAGCAGCAAGAGTAAGCCGCTGGCGCAATCACAAACCGTCAATGAGTTAGGAATACTACTGCTCACAGCAATTATTACCTTATGGTTATCAGGTGTCAGTTTCGCCCTTAGTTTATGTGTAGTACTTGTCGTCTTGCGCTACCTATTGATTCTCGGGTTTAGAAAGCAGATTGGTGGTTACACGGGGGACACCTTAGGCGCGGCGCAGCAGGTGAGTGAGTTGTGCTGTTATCTGTTTATTGTGGCGGTGAGTTTATGATCCATTTTGTTTTAGGTGGTGCGCGCAGTGGTAAGTCTCGCCACGCGTTAGCCCAGGCAGCCAAGCGAGTAGCGCTAGGTGATGATTGCCTGTTTGTGGCTACGGCAGAGGCGTTCGATGAAGAGATGACGAGTCGTATTCAGCGCCATCAACAGGAACGCACAGAAGATGATTTACCTTGGCGTACCTTAGAGTGCCCACTAAATTTAAGTGATTGCCTAACGGAGAATGCGCGGCACAACCAAGTGATCCTCGTCGATTGTTTAACCCTGTGGTTGACCAATCAACTGTTATCAAAAAACAGTGATTGGCCGCAGGTAAGAAGTGAGTTTTTAGCCACATTATCTCAGTTACCAGGAACGATTATTTTTGTTTCAAATGAGGTGGGGGGCGGGCTTGTTGCGGCCGATCCTTTAAGCCGTCAATTTGTCGATGAAGCGGGTTGGCTGCATCAGGCCATTGCCGCCATTGCTGATGAAGTCGTGCTGGTTACGGCAGGGCTGCCGATGACCCTGAAAGGTTAACAATGGAAGCGGCAAATCATTCGCCAATAAAGCGAAAGGCGCATGGTTCGTCGATAGCAGCAAGATAATGAGTCTACTAACTATGTCAAAAAACTATGCCGAATAACTATGCCAAATAAAAGTGAAAAACCAGCGAAGCTCTTGATGGTGCAGGGTACCACGTCTGATGCGGGTAAGAGTACGCTGGTGGCGGGCTTGTGTCGCTACTTTGCTAAGCAAGGTGTCAATGTTGCGCCTTTTAAACCTCAGAATATGGCACTTAATAGCGCTGTCACTAGTGATGGGGGCGAAATTGGCCGAGCTCAGGCGCTGCAAGCCATAGCGTGTGGACTGGCTGCACATACGGATTTTAATCCTATCTTGCTTAAGCCAAGTTCTGACACTCGCTCACAAGTCATTGTCCAAGGTAAAGCGCTATCGCATATGGATGGTCAAACCTATTTTGGTAAAGACAGTCAGGGTTATCGCACCAAGGCGATGGCGGCCGTGTTAGATTCTTTATCTCGTTTGAAAGCTCAATATGAACTCGTGATGGTGGAGGGGGCGGGGAGTCCGGCAGAAATCAATCTGCGTGAAGGTGATATTGCCAATATGGGGTTTGCCGAAGCAGTCGACTGCCCAGTAATTTTAATTGCTGACATAGATAAAGGTGGGGTATTTGCCCATATTGTTGGTACCTTGATGTTACTGTCACCATCCGAGCAGGCACGCATAAAAGGAGTGGTCATTAATCGGTTTCGCGGTGATATTAGTTTGCTGCAATCGGGGCTCGATTGGCTAGAAAACAAAATTGATAAACCTGTGCTGGGGGTGTTGCCTTACCTTAATGACCTGCATCTGGACGCTGAAGATGCGCTGATGGTAGCGCCGATTAAAACCGAGCAACCCAAATTTAAGGTGTTGGTGCTGGTGTGGCCCCGGATCAGCAACCATACAGATTTTGACCCCTTAAGATTGCATGATGATATTGAGTTTACCTATCAAACGGTAACCGCTCCGTTTGATGGAAAACAGCCCCAAGCCGACCTGATTATTCTGCCGGGGAGTAAGAGTGTGCGCCAAGATCTCACGACCATGCTCAGTAATGGTTGGGACAGACTGATCAACACTCACCTCAGGTATGGTGGCAAAGTGATTGGCATTTGTGGCGGTTACCAGATGCTGGGACTGGCGATAGATGATCCCACTGGCGTCGAGGGGCAAGTGGGTGAGAGTGATGGATTAGGCTTGCTGCCTCTCGTGACAAGGTTAACGCCCACGAAGCAGTTAACTCAGGTCGTGGGTGAGCTCAGTTTGGTAGGTGAAACGGTGCCAATTAAAGGGTATGAAATCCACTGTGGCCAAACAAAGTGCTTAACGACCCAAGCCGCCCCGATATCACTGCGCCCTGATGAAAGAAGGCTGGGCGTGCATGATGGTTTTCTGTCGACAGATAATCAGATTTTGGGTACCTACTTGCATGGGCTATTTGACCAGCCGCAGGCGGCGCAATTATTACTTAAGTGGGCTGGGATGAAAGAGGTTGAAGCCATTAATCTTGATGCTCAGCGCATGACTCAGCTCGATAGACTCGCCGATATGCTTGCGCAGCATATGGATATGAACAAACTGGCTGATATTTTGACCGAGAAAACGAGTTAAATAGGGCTCGCTATTGACGCGAAGCACCAGTAGAGAATAGGCCTAGCACCTGACATGCAAATAGCCTGATAAATAAAGCGTAATTA
The DNA here is from genome assembly GCF_001735525.1 of Shewanella colwelliana. NCBI lineage: Bacteria > Pseudomonadati > Pseudomonadota > Gammaproteobacteria > Alteromonadales > Shewanellaceae > Shewanella > Shewanella colwelliana. The sequence goes on along the minus strand of NZ_MCBT01000044.1, from coordinate 169,387 downwards.
GAGAATTTACCATGAATGATAAAACCGATACCCAAGCAAAAACCAGTGACCAAATAAAAGCCGAGCGTCATAAAGCGCGCCAACAAAAAGTGAAGGACGCCGTGGATGCCAAAATCGCTAAAGCGCAACGAGAGAAAGGCGTGTTACTGGTCTTGACCGGCAATGGTAAAGGTAAGTCTACGGGGGGATTTGGCAATATTACCCGCGCAGTAGGGCATGGAAAAAAGGCGGCTGTGGTGCAGTTTATTAAGGGCAACTGGCCTTGCGGTGAGCGTGCAGTGTTAGAGAAAGTCGGTGTTGAGTTCCATGTGATGGGAACAGGTTTTACCTGGGAAACCCAAGATAAAGAGAAGGACACTTTAGCAGCGCTGAGTGCGTGGGAAGCGGCTGAAGCATTACTCAAAGATGAAACCATCGATATTATTTTGCTCGATGAACTCACTTATATGGTGAGCTATCACTATATCGAGCTTGAGCGTGTACTGGATGCGCTTAATAATCGCCCGCCAATGCAGCATGTGATCATTACTGGCAGGGCATGTCACCGTGTGATTATTGAGCTAGCCGATACTGTGAGTGAAGTACAACCGATTAAACATGCGTTTGACGCCGGAGTTAAAGCACAAATAGGGTTTGATTATTAAGCCTTAGCTTTGTTGCGCGCGAGGTTAGCGCGTTAAATTGTTGGTACAGATGGGGAGACTTGAACTCCCACGCCCTTGCGGGCACTAGCACCTGAAGCTAGCGTGTCTACCAATTCCACCACATCTGCAAGGCATGACTTTCGATTAAACTTTCAGGCGTTCAATTGCCTAGTCTCTTGATATTACTGCTGTACTTTAGAGACTGTCAATCGCTGTAAGCAGGTAATTTACTCGTGTGTGATTCAGTCCACTATGGTGAAGGCTGGTCAGTTATCGATAGCGGTAAGGTGATGACAAATGTTAGCCCTTTAGGGCTGTGTGGGATGGTTATTGTGCCCCCTAGGCTCGTTACTATGTTATAGACAATATGCATCCCTAGGCCGCTGCCACCTTCACCGCGGCGAGTGGTGAAGAAGGGCTCAAAAATATGATGCTTAATCTCATCAGTGATGCCAATGCCATCATCGGCTACCGTGATCACCGCTTGGTCACCCTCTTGTTCAGCATTAACCATTATTTGCCCGCCTTGCTCATCGGGAAAGGCATGGGTGAGACTGTTCATTATTAGGTTAGAGAGTAATTGCGCCAATTTACCTGCGGGAAGGTACATGATGATTTTATCGGGGGCGGAGAGTGTATAGCTCACTTTAGCCCTGCGCAGTGCGGCAGCATGGGCAATGAAAATGCTATTGATGTATTCACCTAGCTCGATTTTAGACTGGTGCAAATTACTCTGATCCACAGCGAGCTGTTTAAAACTACTGATTAAACTGGCAGCGCGCTGTAAATTGCTATCAATTAGCTTAGCCCCTTGATTCACCAAGTCGATAAGTTCTTGTAACTCCTCTATGGTGACCTCTTCACTATTAAGGCGTTTATCTAAAGTATTGGAGAACTCAATCAGGCTAGATGCACCTGTCACCGCCACGCCAATGGGGGTGTTGATCTCATGGGCAATACCAGCAACCAATGAGCCTAGTGCGGCCATTTTTTCTTGCTCTAGCAGTTTTTTTTGCGCAGCTTTGAGGGTTTGGGTACGCTGCTCCACAAGGCTTTCTAGTTGCGCTTCACGGTCTTGATGTTGTAATTCAGCGGCGCATCGGGCTGCAAATATCGACAGTAACGAAAGTCCTAAAAGGCGTTTATTCTGGTCGATAGGCTTTTTGTCCAGTGCAACCAGTATGCCCAAGGTTTTACCTTGGGTATCAATCATCGACATGCCAATATAGCTTTCAGCTGCCATGTCGACTAACAGTTGGTCTTGGGGGTATAGGGTGCATATTCCACTGGCATGAAAGCACATGTTTTGCGATGAAACATTGCTGCAAGGGGTGTCATCGAGCGGGTATGATATGTTGTCCATAAAATCATCACCGGCCCAGATGGCCAAGGTTTGATTATGCTCTTTCATGTTTTCATCGATCACGATACGCCCGGCAATCACATAATAGACATCTAACGCTTTGGCGAGATCTCGCACGAGCACACGAAAAAACTGATCACCGGTTTCCCGTGAGGTGTTTTCTGTAATTTGGCGTAATGCAGCTTCGGCTAACGTCCGACCTTCATTTTCATCAAACAGCTTTTTTTCCATTTAGTTCGCCTGCTCAAGTCTCTTCTGTTATTGGTTTCGCTTAGCTTAGGGAGCGCCTGGTGCGTCGGGATAGCGTTGGTATATGTCGTCGAGTTTATCCAAATTGGCAAACAGTACGTCGATGAGTGCAGGGTCAAAGTGGATACCACGTTGTGATTTGACATAGTCTAGCGCATCAGCGAGCGGCCAAGACTCTTTATAGCAACGTTTGCTGACTAGGGCATCGACCACGTCGGCAAGCGCAGATATCCTGCCCGCCATATCGATATTTTCGCCTGACAAACCTTGTGGATAACCACTACCGTCCCACTTTTCATGGTGTTGATGGGCGATGACCGCTGCCAGCTGTAAAATGCGTTTGTCTGAGCTGGCGAGGAGTTCGTAGCCTAAAAAAGCATGCTGCTTCATGATCTCCCACTCTTCGGGTTCAAACTTACCGGGTTTATTAAGGATATCGTCTGGAATGCCGATTTTGCCGATATCATGCAGCGGGGCAGCTTGCAAAAGATCGTTGATATAGCGCTCGGGCAGTGCAAGACCCCGTCCCAGTAATGCCGCGATTTCACCAACGCGTTTAACGTGGGCCCCCGTCTCTTTTGAACGTTTTTCAACAGCTTCTCCAAGAATGTAGATGGTCGACTTTTGGGTTTCTTCTATCTCGTCACGCAGTAATAGGCTCTCATAGGTAATGGCGACATTGGCGGTGAAGATCTCCAGCAGTTCTCGACCCTCTGGTTCAAGTTTATTGTCGAAAGAGAGGTAAACAACGGTTTCGCTGCCCACTTTACTGCGGTAATAACAGGTCACAGAAAAGTCATTAAAGTGATGTTGTTTCTCCTCTAAGGCTTTATTTATCGCACCTTTAACTTGGGAGGGAAGGGTATCAATGTTGCTGTCGATATGGAGTTCAGAGTAGGCATCGGTCGCCGCTAAAATTTTAAGGTGGCCTTCATTTGAGCTTGCGGTATAGCTTTCAGATAGGCTGGCACATAGGCCATCGCCATTAAAATTAAGCAGATCGTTGAGCTGGTCGAGTACCGCCGAAGCAAACTCTCTTAGGTTTTGCACATCATAAACTGACGAGATCGCACTGATGGCGCGCCTCAGTGCCTGCCTAGCGCGTTCAAGTTTAATGATATCGCGGTAGCCCCGCAATCCACCATAGAAGACGGTCACAAGCTTAGCGTGGGTGAGTTCTGTTTTCTCTTTGTAATCATTGATATCAAAGTCGCGAATGACTTTCTCTTCAGGTGCTTGGCCTGGTTGCCCCGTGCGCAGGACAATTCGGATATTAAGGTTCCCTAGCTCTTCCCGTATCCAGCGGGTTAATTGCAATCCTGCGTCGTTGCTCTCCATAACAACATCTAACAGGGTCATGGCGATATCAGGGTTGGCTTGTAGGATCTGTTTGGCATCTTCGGCGTTATAGGCTGAGATAAATTCAATATTGCGGCCGCTGAACTCAAACCCTCGCATCACTAGTTTAGTGACTTGGTGAACGGCAGCATCATCATCAACGATCAGCACTTGCCAAGGGGGCAAGGTGTTTGGTGTTGCTTGTGGTTTAGGTTTACTGCTGAATTTAAGTGATGTAGCCAAAGAGTCTACTCCGATAGCATTAGAATATTAGTGAACCGTTGTCATCTGCTTAAAAGTATAGACATTATCTTTAACTATGTAGTGTTAACTTTGATTGATATTTTCGGCTGTGCTTTTGTCAATTAACCCAGTGACTTTCGCTTGCGATCATTCGCTACCATAGTAGTATCTTGGGCTACCAGCCAACATATGCATGAGTTGGTTATTAAGTTGAGCCGCCGATCAGTGAGGATAAGTTGAATAAATGGATATTATTGGGGCTACTTTTTTGCCCTACCGCATTACTCGCCCAGCCTGCTAGCCGCATTATTGCTCTCTCGCCCCACGCGGTAGAAATGCTGTATGCCATTGGCGCTGGGGAGTCGATTGTAGCGACCACGGATCACGCCGACTACCCAGAAGAAGCTCAGTTTATTGAACGTGTTGGTGGATACTATGGTATCCAAATAGAGAAGGTGGTGGCGCTTAACCCCGACCTTATTGTGGTGTGGGGGAGTGGCAATAAACAGGAGGATATAGACAGGCTAAAAAGCTTGGGCTTTCCTCTGTTTAATAGCGACCCTAACTCATTAGAAGCCGTCGCCGACGAACTGCAACAGTTGGGGGCGTTGACAGGGCATGAGCTGAAGGCTAAACAGGTTGCCGCTGATTATCTCACTTCGCTACAGCAAGTGCGTCAAGCCAATGCGAGTAAAGCGCCGATAAAAGTGTTTTATCAGCTCTGGTCTACGCCATTGATGACGGTGGCACAAGGAAGCTGGATACAGCAGATCATTGATGTGTGCCATGGTGATAATGTATTTAATGATGCAAAAAATGCCTACCCGCAAGTGAGCTTAGAAGCGGTGCTGCTAAAGCAGCCTATGGTCATTTTACAAAGCCAAGATGAAGGCAATATCAAGGGTATCGATTGGTCAAAGTGGCAAGAGATCCCGGCAGTTAAACAGCAACATATTTATCAACTTGATGCCGATCTCTTGCATCGCGCGGCACCACGAGCCATTTTAGGGGTCGAGGCGCTTTGCCAAGCATTAGATAAAGCGCGCTAGCTTCCGCTCGTATTTATACGTTTATTGACCACAAGGAGTCTGTACATGACGATTTTGTTGAGCTGTTTACTGTTTGCCGCCTTATTGCCCTACTTGGCTAAAGGGCCTGTCGCGGTTGCCATGGCAAAGCTCGGTGGCTACGACAACGACCATCCTCGCTCGCAACAAGCTAAACTGACAGGTTTTGGCGCTCGTGCATTAGCAGGTCACCAAAATGCCTTTGAGTCTTTGCTGATTTTTGGGTTGGCAGCGGTAACGGCAATGGCTTTGGATAAAGTTGATCGTACGGTTGCAGTTTTTGCACTAATCCATGTTGGTGCCCGTGTGGTTTACCACGTTCTCTACCTTATCGATAAGAGCACACTACGCTCTTTATCCTGGTTTGTGGGCTTCTTTTCCGCAATAGGGATTTTTCTCCAAGCCTTCTAAATCTGCTCTTGCGCCGAGTTTCAACGTTAAGCTGAAACTCGGTCTACTTCCTATTTTGTCGTACATATCTTTATTTGCGGACATTTTATTGATAAGCGGACACATTCTGAGTGTCCGCGGACACTTCTAGCGCAATCTGCTCGGACAGTATTGTTGTAACTAATTGTTAAATATGTGTTATTAAAGTTGGCATGGCAATTGTAACCCTAACGGTCAGAAGAAGATTCAGTCTGGTAACGGACACTGTTAGGGATGCATCATGATTAAAGATACCAGTGGACAAGATAAGCACATTGCGCCGAGCTTAGCGCGCCGCCTTAAATGGCCTGTCACTTTGGGTAGCACAATATTGCTACTGTCTGGCTTAGTGTGGGCCAGCGTCAGTGGCAGTAGCGTGAGCCAATCCATCGATCGCAGTGAGCTGCGTTTTGCCACTTTAGTGCGCGGTACCTTAGTTCGTGATGTTGCTACCACAGGTAAGATTGTTGCCGCCAATGCCCCGGTTCTTTACAGCCCGGAAAAAGGTACTGTCACTTTGATTGCTAACCCAGGTGATCGTGTCGAAAAGGGGCAGGTGGTCGCGACGATTGAGAGCCATAGCTTAACCAATAGCCTTAAGCAACAAGAGTCGCTGCTAGATAGCATGAGAAGCTCTTTAGCCCGCGCCAAACTCGATGCTCGCCGTAGCCAATTAAAGGCCAACCAAACACTGGATATGGCCAAGGTGGATTTAGAAGCGGCCGATAGAGAGAGTCGCCGTGGCGATCAACTGATCGAAACCAGTCTCATCTCCAAGATAGATTATGAAAAAGGTAAGGATGAACTTCATAAGGCCAAGTTGTTGTTTGCCCATGCTCAGCAAGAGGTCGCTCTGATGAAAGATACCTTGACCTTTGAACTGAAGAATAAGGCCGCTGAAGTCAATCGTCAGGGGCTAGTGGTGGCTGAGTTACAGCGTCAAGTGACTGCATTGAACATTACCGCACCCGTTGGCGGCATCATCGGAAACTGGCTTACCGAACAAAAAGCCCGTATTGCCCAGAGTCAACCTATCTTGACTGTTGTGGATCTCAGCGCTTTTGAGGCTGAGCTTGCTGTACCTGAAACCTACGCCGATGAACTGGGTCTTGGTATGGATGTTGAATTGAATTTTGGTGGTGTCATGGTGATGGGGAAGTTGTCATCTATCTCACCAGAGGTGCGTAATCGAGAGGTGGCGACTCGCGTTCGCTTTGCACAAGATTCGGCGCTGCATCTACGTCAGAATCAGCGACTCTCGGCGCGAGTGCTATTAGAAAATCGTCCCGATGTGTTGATGGTCAAACGTGGTGCATTTATCAACAGCGGCGGTGGTCGCTTGGTGTATCGCTTACAAGATGATATTGCCCAGCGTACAGCCATCGCGCTAGGGGCTCGAAGCATGAGTCATATTGAGGTGTTAGAAGGCGGCGAAGCGGGCGATGAGTGGGTGATATCAAGTATCGAATTGTTTAAAAACGCCGAGCAAGTGCTAGTTCGTTAAGGAGCGCAGACATGAAAGCGATTTACCGACCAGTTAGCCAACAGCGCGTTATCGCCGCTTTAGCATTATTACTGCTATTGGTGGCAACGCAAACTTATACCCAAGATGCCGCTGACTGGTTTCTACTTGGACTCAATATTATGGAAGCATCAGGCTTTTACGCGGCGGCAGAACCGATATCGTCTTTGCCTGATGTGGCAAAAGTTGGTGGCTCTCTTATGCAGTTTTTGCAAGCCCTGATTGAGCTATTGCATCGCTTCTTAGCGATGCTACTGAACTAATTCACCGAATAACGCAAAAAAATAATGAAGGAATAATAACTATGTTAACCATGAAAAATATCAGCAAGGTGTTCAAAACGGATTTAGTCGAAACCCATGCGTTACGTGACTTTAACCTTGAAGTAAATGAGGGCGAGTTTGTCGCCGTGACAGGGCCTTCAGGTTCAGGGAAAACCACCTTCTTAAATATCGCAGGTTTACTCGAAGGTTTTACCCATGGCGACTATTTCCTCGATGGCGTGAATATTTCAAATCTCAGTGACAATAAAGCGGCAGCCATTCGTAATGAGAAAATAGGTTTTATCTTCCAGGGGTTTAACTTAATTCCAGACCTTAACCTTGCCGAGAACGTAGAAGTGCCTCTGCGTTACCGTGGTTTTAGTGCCAAGGAGCGACAACGTCGTGTGCAAGAGGCACTTGACAAGGTGGGGCTTGGAGCACGAATGAAGCATCTGCCCTCCCAGCTATCTGGTGGTCAGCAGCAGCGTGTGGCGATTGCCCGCGCCTTGGCTGGCGAACCAAGGTTTCTCCTCGCCGATGAGCCAACAGGTAACTTGGACAGTCTGATGGCTCGTCAGGTGATGGAGCTTTTAGAGGAGATCAATAAAGCAGGCACCACGATTATCATGGTGACCCATGATCCTGAGCTTGCTCGCCGCGCCCAGCGCAATATTCAGATTGTCGATGGTCAAGTTTGTGACTTCACTCTCTATCAAGGCGGACAGGCACATGTGGCACAAACCGCACAGAAAGTGGCTAGCTAAGGAGAGTAAGCATGTTTTTATATTACGTTGATTTAGCGTGGCGCAGCATTAAGAAGACGCCAATGCTATCACTTTTGATGGTACTGGCGATCTCAATCGGCATTGGCATCACTATTACGACGCTTAACGTCTATAGCATGATGTCGTTTAATCCCGCTGGTGAGCGAAGCGATAGGCTTAATGCCATTCAGCTTTGGAGCCAGGGTGTGAACTCTTGGGATGAATATCACGCTCTTGTGACCTACCAAGATGTGATGAATTTACGTCAGTCAGATATTCCTAAAGCGCAAGCGGCGATGTTTAGAACTGGTGCGGCAGTGCAAACCGATGACCCTGATTTTGTCCCAATTCTTCGAGGCATAAGGGTCACCGACAGTGGGTTCTTCTCTTTGTTTTCGGTGCCGTTTTTATATGGTGGGGCTTGGGATAAATCTGTTGATAGCGATCCACAATACCAATTGGTTATTGGCGAAAAGCTTAACCAGAACCTATTCGGTGGTGAAAATAGCGTAGGTAAGACAGTTTATCTTAACCGTAAACCTTATCACGTTGTGGGGGTGATTAAAGAGTGGAATCCTCAACCGAAATATTATGATCCATCAAACGGTGCATTTAACCCTGCAGAGCAGCTATTTGTTCCGTTTTCACTGACACCTATTGAAGAGTTTGATGTATGGGGGAACTCATCGGGCTGGAAGTTTGAACCTATGACGGGCTATCAGTCTCGCTTGAACTCTGAAAAGGTGTGGTTGGAATTTTGGGTCGACTTACCTAGCGAAGAGTCTCGCTCGGCTTATCGAAGCTTTTTGAGTCACTATGTTGAGCAGCAAAAACAATTAAATCGTTTTACCGATGATAAAGCCGCAGCCGATTCGGTGCAGCTATCTAATGTTGCAAAGTGGCTAGAGATGAATAATGTCGTGCCTGAAGACAATAAAATTTTGGTCGGTCTGAGCGCCCTGTTTCTATGTGTGTGTCTGGTCAACATTTTAGGGTTGATGTTAACTAAGTTTCTTAAGCGCGCACCAGAGGTCGGCGTTAGGCGTGCCATTGGTGCCAGTCGTGGGCAAATTTTTGCTCAATATATGGTTGAAGTGGGCGTGATTGGATTATTTGGAGGCTTACTGGGTTTACTTTGGGCTTGGCTTGCGCTCTACAGCTTGTCAGCAAAATTTGATGTAGCCGATGGCCTGACAAACTTATCGATGAGTATGTGGATTATTACGCCTAGTATCGCCGTCGGTACTGCGCTTTTAGCGGGATTATACCCGGCGTGGGTAGTGTGTCGCACTAAACCTAGTGTTTACTTAAAAAGCCAATAAGGGACTTACTATGTTAAATATTAAACCAATTCTAAGCACCTTAATGCGCAGTAAGAGCGGTCCTGTTTTGTTGCTATTACAGATTATTTTATCTGTCGCTATAGTCGCCAATGCCAGCTTTATTATCCATGAGCGCTTAGGAATGATGCAGCGTGATTCAGGTATTGTTGAGTCTGAGATCTTAACTTTTAATATGTACAACTTTGATCCAAGCATTGAACGTGTACCACAGAATAAACTTGATCAGCAGTTGCTACGCAATCTGCCTAATGTGATGGCTGCAACATCGACCAATATGCTGCCGCTAAGCGGAAGCGGGTGGTCCAGCACCCTTAATTTAGGTCCCGATTCAGAAACGGCACAGTCGACGCCGCAGTTTGCAATGTATTTGGGAACGGAGCATACCTTAGAGACCTTAGGGCTTAAGTTGATTGATGGGCGAAATTTCTATCCCGATGAGATTAATACTAGCCTCACGGCCAGTGGAAAGCTGGCTATCGTATCAAAGGCGTTGGCCGATGCGACTTGGCCAAATGAATCGGCGCTGGGCAAAGTGTTATATGAAGGCGAGGATACACAGATAACCATTATCGGTGTTGTGGAAAAGCTGCAAGGTGCCTGGATCGATAGTGGCGATTTAGAGTACAGCGTTATTCAAAATGTGGATTGGGGGGGGCGTTCTTATTTGGTACGTGCATTGCCCCAGCATCATGCGGAACTGAAGCAGGCAATCACTGATGTCATGCTTAAGGAAAACCCAAATCGTGTGATTGATGATTTTCAGTCGATTAAAGCGGTAAAGGAGAGCTCCTACCGTGATCATCAGCTAATGGTGACCGTGTTATCTATGATGGTAGTTTTACTGCTGTTGATCACCAGCCTAGGTTTGACAGGAATGGTGATGTTTAATATTCAGCGCCGCACCAAGCAGATAGGAACTCGTCGCGCCTTAGGTGCAACCAAGGCCGATATCCTTAGCCTGTTCTTGACCGAAAACTACATCATATGCGTGGTTGGCGGATTGCTGGGAGGCGGGCTGGCTGTGTTACTAGGCCAACAGTTGATGCAGCATTACGACCTGCCGCAGCTTAATTTGCTGTACCCTATCATGACCATATTCGGGCTGCTACTTGTGACCACTGTCGCAGTGGTGCTGCCAGCGAGAAAAGCGGCAAATATTTCTCCCGCTATGGCAACGCGGAGCGTTTAAGATTACGGCCTTGTAATACTTATTGAAAGCAGCTTGGCCTTTAAAAGCTTAGCGCTTTCGGTTAGTTTTATCTTTTCTGCACGTGAACGGCAAAGAGCATAACTAGATAATATGGATACGATTCTCATCGTCGACGACAATCAGGCTGTGTGCAGTGCACTCTCCTTGATGCTCGAATTACATGGATTTAATACCCTAAGCTGCCTCTCTCCTGAGGCGGCTTTAACGCTCTTGGCTGAACAAGAGATCGCTTTAGTGATTCAGGACATGAACTTTACCCAAGACACCACCTCGGGCGAGGAGGGGAAACGCCTGTTTTACGACATTCGCCAACATCAACCTAAGCTGCCTATTATTCTGCTAACCGCATGGACTCAGCTAGAGTTGGCGGTGGAGTTGGTAAAAGAGGGGGCGGCCGACTATATGGGTAAACCCTGGGATGACGATAAATTACTGATTAGCGTCAACAACCTGATCTCCTTGCATGCCCTCTCGAAGCAAAATACCCAACTGACTCGCTCGGAAAATCAGCGTATGTCGGTCATTAATGATGCACAGTTATGTGGGATTATTTTTGCTAGTGGAGCGATGCAGCGCTGTATCGATCTGGCGCTGCAAATTGCCAAGTCAGATGTGTCGGTGCTTATCACAGGGCCAAACGGTGCGGGTAAAGATAAATTGGCAGATATTATTCATGCCAACTCGCCCCTTCAAAATAAGCCGTTCATCAAAGTGAATATTGGCGCGCTGCCCATGGAGCTGCTCGAAGCTGAACTGTTCGGCGCCGAAGCCGGGGCGTTCACCGGGGCAAATAAGACACGTATAGGCCGATTTGAGGCTGCCGATGGTGGCACGCTGTTTTTAGATGAGATTGGAAATTTACCGTTGTCGGGTCAGGTAAAACTGCTGCGTGTGCTACAAACGGGTGAGTTTGAGCGGCTGGGGAGTCACCAGACTCGCAAGGTCAATGTAAGGGTGATCAGTGCCACCAACGCTGATCTGGCTGACGACATTGCCGCTGGTCGATTTAGAGAAGATCTTTTCTATCGCCTTAATGTTATTGAGTTGGCGTTGCCGCCGTTGAATCAACGTCAGGACGATATTTTACCTCTGGTAAGCCACTTTATTGGCCGAGCGTTTTCTCTGTCTAAACCCACTCAACAGGCGCTGTTGACATACCCTTGGCCAGGTAATGTGCGTGAACTCGAAAACGCCTGTAAACGGGCGGTTATTCTCGCTGACTCCCCGACGTTAACTATTGACGACTTTGGTTTTAAATCACAGCTCAATCACTCCTCATCGTTAAGCGGGGGAAGCCCTTCGCCACAACATTTATCTGCAAGCCAAACGACAGCAAGCAGTGAGCAAAAGATTCAGGAGTTTGAACCCAAAAGCGGCGACATTAAACAGGCAGAGCCTGAAAGGGCGGATATTGAAAAAGCCCTGGCACAGCATAATGGCGTGATAGCTCGCGTGGCTAAATCATTGGGCTTGAGCCGGCAGGCGTTGTATCGACGCATGGATAAGTTTGGTATCGAAAAATGAGCCTTTCGTTGCGCAATAAATTAACCTTGGGGACAGTGGTAGCAGCTTTAGGCGCTATGGTGATTTTCATACTCTTGCTGTCTCACTTTGCGCCAACCTTAGTCAGCGAGATAGGTCTAGGCTTGATACTCACTAGCCTCTTGGTCGGCTTGATGTTTGCTTGGTTACTCAGTCGTTGGATGACTCGGTCATTGGCCAGCAGTTTAAGTGCGCTAGAGGTGGGGTTACTTAACTTTAAAGACAATGATTTTAGTGTGCATATTCCTGTTCAAGGGGATAGCCAACTGCGGGCTCTGGCGACACTGTTTAATGAGTCGGCTGCCGTATTAAGACAACAACGTCAATACATCTATCAGCGTGAGCTTCTGCTCGATAAGGTGATTCAAAGTTCACCTAACGTGATGTTACTGCTTGATGATCGCCAGCGAGTGATCTACGCCAATGATGCCGCTCGTCATCTATTTAATCAGGGCGTGCGTATTGAAGGGGTGAGCTTGACCGAGTTGCTTGAAGGGATGAACCAAGAACTTGCCAATGCAATCAACAGCCCTAAAGGTGGGCTATTTAGTTTAGCCAGTGAAGAAGAGGAAGGCGAAGATGAGACTTGGCATCTGTCTCGTGGACGTTTCCTGCTTAATGGTCAATACCATCATCTCATCTTATTAAAGCAGATGACGCGAGAGCTAAATAGGCAAGAGGTGGCGGTTTGGAAGAAGGTGATTCGCATCATCAGTCATGAGCTGAATAACTCGGTGGCTCCCATCGCTTCCATGGTGAGATCGGGACGTAAGATCACCGAGCCATTGGACAATGCGAAACTTAAGCTTATCTTCGATACGATAGAAGATAGAACCAGTCATCTTAGCCAGTTTATTTTCAATTATGCCCGGTTTGCTAAGCTTCCATTGCCGAAAAAGAGTAGGGTTGATTGGCAAAAACTGATGGCGCAGTTAGCGCAGCATTTTCAATTTAGCTTAGTCGGTGAACTCCCAAACGCTCCAGGTTTTATAGACCTAATTCAATTGGAGCAGGTGTTACTTAATCTACTTAAAAATGCCCATGAATCGGGGTCAACGGTAGAGGACATTTCGGTGCGCATTGCGCAGCAGACCTTAACTGACGGCATGGAGGGCGTCTGTATAGAGGTTGCTGACGGTGGTAGTGGCATGTCGCCTGAGGTCTTGGCGCAGGCATTATTGCCCTTTTACTCAACCAAACAGTCGGGTACTGGTTTAGGTCTACCTTTATGTCGCGAGATCATCGAGGCCCATGATGGACGGATAAGCCTGCATAATCGTCAGCAGGGGGGCTTGTTAGTGCGTATCTGGTTGCCCAGCCAAGAAGATTAATAAAAAACACCGCCAATTGGCGGTGTTTTTGAGTGAACTTAATGGGTGCGATTGGCGAGGTTAATCTTCTACTTGCCAGTCGATGCGCTCACCCGCGCGGATTGGGACGACACCCGTACCACCTAGGGGATAAGTCGCAGGTACATCCCAGCTGCGCTTCACTAAGGTAATGGTGTCGGCGTTGCGCGCTAGACCATAGAAATCTGGACCATTGAAGCTGGCAAAGGCCTCTAACTTGTCTAATGCGTTAACCGACTCAAAGGCTTCAGCATAAAGCTCGATAGCGGCGTGAGCAGTATAAGAACCTGCGCAGCCACACGCTGCTTCTTTACGATCTTTAGCATGAGGTGCCGAGTCTGTGCCTAAGAAGAATTTTTTGTTGCCACTGGCCGCAGCAGCCAGCAATGCTTGTTGGTGGGTATTGCGTTTTAAGATGGGCAAGCAGTAAAAATGAGGACGAATACCACCAGCTAGCATATGGTTGCGGTTGTAGAGCAGGTGGTGTGCGGTGATCGTTGCGGCAACATTGGCTGGTGCACTGCTGACAAAGTCGACTGCATCTTTGGTGGTGATATGCTCAAGCACAATCTTCAATGATGGAAAGTCTTGTACCACTTGCTTTAGGGTGTTTTCGATAAAGATCGCTTCTCTATCGAAGATATCGATCGATGAGTCAGTGACCTCACCGTGAACTAAAAATAGCATGCCCACTTCTTGCATCGCCTCAAGCACGGGATAGATGTTTTTCACATCGGTTACGCCTGAATCTGAGTTAGTGGTTGCGCCAGCTGGGTATAATTTAGCGGCGACAACTTTGCCCGACGCTTTTGCTGCACGAATATCCTCTGGCGTGGTGTTATCGGTCAGATACAGCACCATCAAAGGCTCAAAGTTAGTGGTGGTCACCGCTTTAATGCGTTCATAGTAGGCCATGGCACTTTCAACGTTGGTCGCTGGTGGCACGAGGTTAGGCATGATGATCGCACGGCCCATATAACGGCCAGTATCTCTTACGGTGTCTGCTAGCACATCGCCATCGCGTAGATGAACGTGCCAATCGTCAGGGCGAGTAATTGTAATTGTGGTCATTGAGGTATCTTTCTTTTGCGTAGAGTGGCTGGATCTTATGTGGCTGGGCGAGCCCTGTAAAGAGCAATGTTGTTTTTGCAGGTGGTGCCGTTGGGAATTGTTTAACCTGAAGTTAATGAATGGGGTTCATGTGTCAGTTTCTGTTTAATAATTTGCGTATATTAGGATGAAGATCACTAAAACACCCATTCACTTAGATTTTTCTAATAAAACAAATTTGCATGTAATGGCGAATGTAATACAATTTCCGCCATTAAGGATTTCAGGCAGATACGTTGAGGCATTAAGATGAAAAAAGTACTTATTATTGGTGGCGTTGCAGGCGGTGCATCTGCAGCTGCGAGAGCCAGAAGACTCAGTGAAGACGCTGAAATCATCATGTTTGAGCGTGGTGAGTATGTCTCTTTTGCCAATTGTGGTTTGCCTTATCACATTGGTGGCGACATCACTCAGCGCAGTGCTCTTGTGCTGCAAACACCAGAAAGTTTTAAGGCGCGTTTTAATGTCGATGTGCGAGTGATGAATGAAGTGACCTGCATTAATCGCCAAGCAAAATCTGTCACGGTCAAGAACCTGCTTAATGGTACCGAGTATGATGAATCGTATGATGTATTGCTATTAAGCCCTGGCGCTGCACCCATTGTTCCGCCGATTCCAGGTATCGATAACCCCTTGACTCATTCGCTGCGCAATATCCCCGATATGGACCGTATTATTCAGACTATTCAGATGAATAATGTTGAGCATGCTACGGTTGTTGGTGGCGGATTTATTGGCTTAGAGATGATGGAGTCTTTGCATCAGCTTGGGATTAAAACCACCTTGTTAGAACTCGCCCAGCAGGTGATGACGCCTATCGACCGAGAAATGGCGGGCTTTGCCCACGTTGAAATTAGGCAAAAAGGGATCGATCTACGTTTAAGCACCGCGCTGTCTGCCGTGGAGTATCTGCCTCAGACGCACATTGAAAGCGATGCTGCCGGTGAAGATACAGCCCATCGTCATATTGCGGGTCATTTGGCGCTGTCGTTAAGTAATGGGGAAACCCTTAAAACAGACATGTTAATCATGGCTATCGGGGTAAAACCTGAGACAACCCTCGCGCGCGCCGCAGGGCTCGACATTGGCGAGTTAGGTGGTATCCATACTAATGAGATGATGCAAACCAGTGATCCGGCTATCTACGCGGTAGGCGATGCAGTGGAAGATAAAGATTTTGTGACTGGGCAACAAACGCTGGTGCCACTAGCTGGCCCGGCAAACCGCCAAGGTCGCATGGCGGCGGATAATATGTTTGGCCGCAATGAAACCTATCAGGGGACGCAAGGCACGGCGATCTGTAAGATTTTTGATTTAGCCGTGGCTTCAACAGGTAAAAATGAACAGCAACTACAGCGGGCTAATATCGCTTATCAAAAAGTGTATGTGCACACGGCGAGCCATGCAAGCTATTACCCGGGAGCAGAAATTGTATCTTTTAAACTACTGTTTGCCCCATCTTCAGGCAAGATCCTTGGCGCGCAAGCGGTAGGCAAAGATGGTATCGATAAGCGTATCGACGTCATGGCCGTTGCACAGCGTGCAGGCATGACGGTAGAGCAGTTACAGCACTTAGAACTGACGTATGCACCGCCATTTGGTAGCGCTAAAGATGTGATTAATCAAGCCGCGTTTGTGGCCAACAATCTACTCAAAGGCGACCTGATGGCGATTCATTTTGATGAAGTCGACAACCTGACCGATGATCAATTGTTGTTGGATGTACGTAACCCTGGTGAGCTTAAAAATGGCGGTTACATAGAAGGTGCAGTCAATATCCCTGTCGATGAGTTACGCGATCGCATGGACGAGTTACCCAAAGACAAAGAGATCGTTATCTATTGCCAAGTTGGCCTGCGAGGCAACGTCGCTTATCGTCAGCTGGTCAATTGTGGTTATAAGGCCCGTAATCTGATTGGTGGTTACCGTACTTATAAGTTTGCCAAGGCCTAGAGCGTATATCAAAGGTGTCCATTTTACGTTGGGCGCCTTTCAATCAATGCTAGATGAAAGAGGTATTTGATGTTTTCATCCTTCGTCCCCGCGTTATTCGGTGGCTTCTTAATCGGTTTAGGCGCCATATTACTGATGGTCCTTAACGGCAGAATAGCCGGGATCAGCGGTATTTTGTCAGCGGCACTTTGGTCTCGAAAGCCAAGTGATGTCAAAGGGATTGCTTGGCAATGGTATTTTCTTGGTGGGTTACTGATAAGTGGTTTACTCATGGGGCCACCACTGCAAGCCATATTTGATGTCCAACCTATCGATATTGCAGCTCTATCAATTTCAATGCCCATATTACTAGTGTCTGGATTGTTGGTGGGACTGGGCTGTGCGATTGGCAGCGGGTGCACCAGTGGTCATGGTATCTGTGGTATTGGCCGTTTATCACCACGCTCGATTGTGGCAACCTTGGTGTTTATGTTCGTCGGTGTGATCACCGCAATTGTGTTCCATTAGGCAGCGGGGATATTAATATGAAAAAGTTGATGGCGCTGTTATGTGGCGTACTATTTGGCACCGGTTTGATGTTATCGGGACTTGCTGATCCAGCAAAAGTGATCAGTTTTCTTAATTTGAGCTTGCTCTCGAGCGGGCAGTGGGACCCGTCCCTGATGTTGGTGATGTCATCGGCCTTGGCTGTGTATCTACCTGTGTATCTTATGGTTGTGAAACCCAGAGCGTTGGCGAAACAAGGACCCGTATTCGAGAGTCACTATCATTTGCCGACCAAGCGAGTCATCGATGCGCCACTAGTCATAGGTGCGGCGTTATTTGGCCTAGGTTGGGGATTAGTGGGTATCTGTCCTGGCCCTGCCATCGTGAATCTAGCTCAGTTTGATTTCAGTATTATGCTATTTGTGACAGCCATGATTGTGGGCGGCTTTTTAGGTCGGCAATTGATGGATGTCATGCCCGTTACAGCTCATAACGCCTAATCTTTGCTGAGGGGGAGCATTGATGGCCCCGAGATAACACGAAGGCGCACTATACTGGTAAAGCGTTTAGGGTGAGTTTATGATGACTTTATCTTGCACACTTTTGTGGTCAACACTGGGTATCGTGAAAGGGGATGTCGCTAACATGGAAAGTTTATCGGTAGTTAACAATAGGTGTTCAGCCGTTTGTTTACGATTAATATCGGGGTTTTTGCGTGACTGAGCTGGCCTTAGTGTTATTGGGATGTTTAGTGGTAGCACTGAGTATCATGGTCGGTAGGATGCGATGGCGCTACCTGCACGCTGAAAAGCGTATTCCTGACGTAGCCGTGGGCAGTACCACGGTCTTTAAGACGCTCAGCCAAACGATTAGTGATGGATTATTGGCTGTTGATCATGACGGGTATCTCTTAGCTCACAATCATGCCGCGCAGCAGCTATTGGATGATTGCTGCGCCGATCTCTCGCAACGTTTTTTAGGCGAGTGGATTGCGAACTTTAATGAGTTTTCTCCTCAAACTAGCCCTGAACGTCAATATGGTATGAGCCTGTGTGAAGGTTATGCTCGGCTGAGTTTTACTCGCTTGATGCGCGATGATACACAGACCCTATTCTTGGTTCGCCCCTTATCAACAAGCGATGAGATGTTGGGGGATATCGAACGTTTTAAGCGTAGCCAATATTTTGCGCAAATTGGCACTTGGGATTGGGACGTTGGCACCGACACCCTTTATTGGTCTGAGGCAATCTACGGCATCTTTGGTTATGAACAAGGTGAAGTAACGCCAAGTTATGAGTTTTTCTATTCTAGAGTCCATCCAGATGATAGAGAGTTAGTTAAAGCAGGTGAGTTGAAAAGTATTGAAACCGGTGATATTCACGATGTGGAGTACCGTATTCTCTGGCCCGATGGTACTGTTCGCTGGATCAGAGAAACGGGTAACTATGTCAAAAATGGCTTGGGTGAGATAAATAAAATGATGGGAGTGGTACGGGATATCACGGATGAAAAGGCATCGACACATCAACTACACCGTTTAGCCCATCATGATGTATTAACTGGCTTACCTAATCGACTGATGTTGGAGCAACATCTTCAGTTGGCTATTGAGCGCGCGCGTAATGATAAGACGCGGGTGGCGCTAATCTTTATTGATCTTAACCACTTCAAAGCCATCAACGATAACTACGGTCATCAGGTTGGCGATCGAGTCTTGGTTACCGCAGCAACTCGCTTAACAGAGGTTAAACGCAGTGGTGATCTGGTTGCGCGTATCGGTGGCGATGAGTTTGTAATGGTCATAGAGGGGCTATTTAGTGAAAATAGCCTAGCGCAACAAACCAAAGAGATTAGCCGTAGTGTGTTCAATCAATTCTCACACCCGCTGCCGTCAATTGAGCCTGAGTTGACGATCCACGCCAGCCTCGGCATTGCCATATTTCCTGAGCATGGCAGCAATATCGATACCTTGCTGCATGCGGCCGATATGGCGATGTATAACGCAAAGCGTCGGGGTGATGACCAATATAGCGTCGCCCAAGTATCTCATCAGGCCCATACTTCACCTCATGGCGATCTTAAACAGATAAGTTAAGGCTAAATTGGTCGTTATACGGGGTCTATGTCAGAAAGGTGAGCCTCCATTGTTGTCGTGGCAAGCTTTGGTTGGCGAAAGATCACAATGTAAAAACCAGCGGCGATAAACCATGAGATCCCCAGGCTCCATACGTCATGGGAGAGAAAATGAGCACCGCGCAGTTGTTGTGCGATACCAAACATCATTCCAATCGCCAATCCAATGCCTAAGCCAATCCAGCGATATCTTTGTGCATAAGCCAGTGCAAAAAAGTACAGCGCTACCCAGGCGTAGCCTGAGCTAGAGTGCCCAGCAGGAAAGCATTGACCCGGAGAGTCGGCTGCAATTTTTCCGGAGAATAGCGAGTAATAATCGGCGCTACCACCAAATATTTTGAGATGCCAAGGGCAATCTAAATGGGTGAGCGATTTACCTAACCTAACAATGGTCACACTGCTTAATACACTAATAAATAGGAAGAGTAGCCCTTTTCTGTAAGGCCTTAAATTGACTTTCTTAATGCTGGCAACCATTAAACCTATGATGACGAGGCCGAGCAGAATGACGAAATAGCGCCCGCCTTGATGGATCACAGTTTCCGTTAGCCAGTGACCTCTTAAGGGCCAGTTTTCATTGCCGCCTTCAAGGTGAAATAGCCATTGACCTAAGGCCATATCGACATGAAACCGTTCAATCAAGGCAATGACTAGCACAAATAGCACCGCTGGCAGCAGCAGGTGGTTGCGGAAGTTAAGCTGATGGCTGTTGGTTGGGATGGAGTGCATCGTTAAGTCTCTTGCAAGTGTGGCAGCCAACTCGGCTGCGCGCCTAACGGGTATTATTTTTCCTGTGGCGTGAATTTTTTGTGAAAGCACTAGTTTCACAAAAAATCAGTGGGAAAGACTTAACAGTAGACTGCGCTTTTTTACGGGGATTTTGCGGCGGCTTTGATTGCGGTAGCTAGTGCAAATAAGCCGTTAGTGCGCGATGGGCTGAGTTGTCCTGTAAGCCCGAGCTCATCGAAATAAGCATTGATATCTAGTGCCGCAATGGATTCACTGCTATGGCCATGGGTAGCAGCCAAGAGTAATGCAATAAGGCCTTTTACGATACGCGCATCACTGTCGGCGATATAGTAATGCAGATCATCAATTTGGGCATGGTAGAGCCAAGCGTTACTCTCACAGCCTTGCACTTGCGCCTGCTCAACACGTAGCATGTCATCGAGTTTAGGCAAGGTTTTACCGAGCAGCATGATTTCCCGGTAACGCTCTTGCCAATTGGCCGCTTGTTTAAAGCGAGCGAGTATGACCTCGCTGTCGAAGGTTTGCGCCGTAAAGAGGTCACGACTGAGAAATTGACTTGTTGAGTTCATGGTTATCCTGTGAGGCTATGTGCCTAAAGCAGTAATTCTTTGACCGAAATTAAACCATCGATGAAACGATCGATATCTTCAACGTTGGTATATACGCCAATTGATGCGCGGCAGCAGCCTTTAATATTGAGCGACTGCATCAGAGGCATGGCGCAGTGATGGCCACAACGCACGGCGATCCCCTGTTGGTCGAGTAAAATACCCACATCTTGATGATGCTCATCAGCAAGATTAAAAGCAACAGCGCCGATATTGTCGTCATGTGCGCCGTAAAGAGTGATATCTCCCAATGCCAAGAGTCGCTGTTGTAGGTAGGTCAGCAGCTCATTTTCTCGTTTAACCGTGGCGGCTTTATCTAGTTGATTGATAAATTTTATTGCAGCACCTAACCCTATTACTCCACTTATGGGTGGTGTGCCAGCTTCCAAGCGATTTGGCAAAATATTGAATTCAGTGGCCTCGAAAGTCACACTTTTAATCATCTCCCCACCGGTCAGCAGTGGTGTTAGGCGGTCGAGTTGGGCATATTTACCGTAGAGAATTCCCACGCCAGTTGGGCCATACATCTTATGGCCAGAGAAGAGGTAGAAGTCACAATCAATTGCTTGTACATCTACTGTCAAATGGGCGATGGCCTGTGCGCCATCAATAACCGTTATCGCGCCGACAGCTTTGGCTTGTGCCGCCATCTGGGTGACTGGATTGACGGTACCCAGTGCGTTTGATACATGGCTCAATGCAACGATAGCTGGATGCTGTTGCAATAGCTGTGCATAGGCTTGCTGATCGATACGGCAGTGACTGTCTAGTGGAATTGGGACCACGGTCGCGCCCGTGCGCAGGGCTAACATTTGCCATGGAACGAGGTTGGCATGGTGGGCTGCGGTATCGACGAGAATGGTGGCACCCGGATCTATTTGCGCAGTCAGGCCGTGGGCTACCATGTTGATCCCTTCGGTGGTGCCGTGGGTAAAAATGATCTCTTCACGTTGACCTGCGTTGATAAAGTCTCGCACATCATCGCGTACCGCTTCGTAGTTAACGGTTGCGCGACTGGATAACTGGTGCGCGGCGCGATGGACATTTGCGTTATCTTGCTGGTAGTAGTGATTGATGGCGTCTAGCACTTGTTTCGGCTTCTGGCTGGTGGCCGCCGTATCAAGATAACATAGCGGATAATCCCCTAATGTTTGTGCAAGGGCAGGAAACTGCGCGCGCAGGTGGTTAACGTCCATTCATCGGTCCAACAGTGATATAGAAAAGGCGCTAAGATCTTGGGAGATCTTGGCGCCTATTGCAAGCTGCTTTTTACTTGTCGTCAGGTCGATTAGGGGCAAGGTAGGCGATATCGTTCAGCAAGGTCATTAAGCCGACTCATGAGTGGCTCGCTGAGACTGACATTCACGCTATCTATATTCTCTTTTAGTTGCGTCAGGCTGGTCGCGCCGATGATATTTGATGCAACAAATTGCCGGCTGTTTACAAATGCAAGGGCCATCTGTGCTGGGCTGATATTAAACTCACGGGCCAGTTCTACGTAGGCTTGTGTAGCTTCCAAAGCCATCTGCGATCCTGTGTAGCGCGCAAAGCGTTTAAACAGGGTTAACCTTGCCCCTTCTGGCCACTGATCATTGAGGTACTTGCCGCTTAACGCACCAAATGCCAATGGCGAGTAGGCCAGCAGTGGTAATTCTTCTCGATGCGCTATTTCAGCCATGCCAACCTCGAAACTACGGTTGAGCAAGTTGTAGGGGTTTTGCACACTGATGATACGCGGTAAGCCATGCTTTTCAGCAAGTTGTAGGTATTTCATCAAGCCCCAAGAGGTTTCATTAGACACACCAATATAGCGAATTTTACCGGCACTGATGAGGTCAGCTAACGCTTCTAAGGTATCGAGAATTGGGGTGAGCTTCTCTGAATCTTGCTGCTGGTAAAACAGTTCGCCAAAGAAGTTAGTGTTTCGATCAGGCCAATGCAGTTGGTATAGATCTATGGTGTCGACCTGTAAACGCGAGAGAGAGTCGTCGACGGCTTGATGGATGTTACGCCAGTCGAGCGCCATATTTGGGCGTATATAGTCACTTTTCCCCCCCGGTGCAGACACTTTGGTGGCGATGACGAGGTTGTCTCTATTACCGCGGGATTTGAGGTAGTTACCTAGAATACGTTCGGTTTCCCCTTGGGTTTCTGCTTTAGGTGGAACCGGGTACATTTCGGCAGTGTCGATAAAATTAATGCCTTCGCCGATAGCATAATCGAGTTGTTCAAAGGCTTCGTTTTGAGTATTTTGCTCGCCCCACGTCATGGTGCCTAGGCACAATTCACTAACGTCTAGGCTGGAATGTGGCAGTCTTCTATAATCCATTCAAATCTCCAGAATGCACTGAGTTACCTTGAGGCTAGCAAGCTTTTTTCTGAAACACTAGATAAATTATTTCAATGAGTATTTTTTATTTAAGGTAATGATTTAAATGGTTAAAAAAATTTACAGCGTGAGCATCATTGGGATTTCACAAGCATCGTGCCCAGTGTTACCCAGCGGCGCAGCCAAATGTTTAAACCCTATTTTTTCATAGAGGATAATAGCTTCTTTCAATACGGCCGTGGTTTCTAGATAGCAGCTTTCGTAGCCTTGTGTTCGTGCAAACTCAAGCGCTTGAAGGGCAAGTCGGTTAGCAAAACCCTTGCCACGTAGCTTAGGGTCGAAATACATCTTTTGAAGTTCACATATGCCATCATGTCCGGCAAGCGGTGCGATCCCAGCCCCACCTAAGATACAGCCCTTGTATTCAATGACCCAGTAGTGTGCATCATCAGCATGATAGACAGTATGAAGCTCGTCCAAGGTCGGGTCAGCAACCCCATAACCTTTGTCTGGGGTTAGGCCATATTCTGCCGATACGTTACGAATCACCCGCGCAATATGCGGGTTATCTTGCTCAGTGATACTTCTGATGATGAAGCCCTGTTGTGCATTGGCGGTGTCTATCGCGCGAGTGTATTGCGTCATCGAGGTTTCTAGCTGCGCAATTTGCGCAGGTGAGAGCTGGGCTAAGATCTGTTCAAACATCGCATTTTGCTGGCGATTAAGCTTACTGAGTAGGCGTTTACCTTGTGGTGTTAGCTGACACAAGGAGCTGCGGCTATCCTTGGGGTTATTGCGGCTTTTAGCCAGTCCTTTATCGCACAACTGACTTAATGCTCTACTAGCATTCGACTTATCTATGTTTAGCGCTAAGGCTAACTGTTTTATGGATAGCTCTTGTGAATTTAGTTCAATAATCGCGTGTGCTTGCACTGGGGAAAGGGGGAGCTCGCCACAGGCTGAATTTAGCATGCCAAGTTGCCTGACGAGTTGTCTTGATAAACTGCGCAAAGATGAGCAAGTTTCTGGCAGCTCATCGCTTGCAATTTGAAAAGATTCCGTCTCTATGGTTGGGCAGGTCTGATTCATCGAATGTCCAATAGGAAAATGGTTGCGATATACATCTAATTTAGAGGGCTTATTTTAGAAATGCAAGTTTTTGCTAATGTAGTTTTGAGCTAGCGTTGATATGATTAATATAAATGAGTGTTTTAACATATTGGCAACATACATTAAGTCACTCATGTTAGGCAAGAGGGTAATGTTCAATTAGCGACCGCTATAGCTGCATTAACCCCCAGTGGTGTTAAATACTTGCGGGTTGAGAAAAGGGGCCATCGCCAATATTAAGGCTTGAGTGTAGATACTACCTCGGGTTGCTTTGCCATCGGTGAGTAAGCCAATGGCACCACCTTTTTGTTTAATATTGACCGTATTAAACAGCCTGTCCATCACATGACCAAGTTCTTCTCCTTGTTCTAGCGCTTGGTAGACCGCTTGAGGGAGAGGCAGTTGGGCACTGCGTCCGATAGACACTTTACCTTGATAAATGATCGCCATGTAGGCGTAAGTTGCTGGGCCATGTTCAAAGTTATCTACACCACCTTCC
Organism: Shewanella colwelliana; assembly: GCF_001735525.1. Lineage (NCBI taxonomy): Bacteria > Pseudomonadati > Pseudomonadota > Gammaproteobacteria > Alteromonadales > Shewanellaceae > Shewanella > Shewanella colwelliana. The sequence continues at coordinate 145,083 of NZ_MCBT01000044.1, read as the reverse complement.
ATAGCAATATATAGATCAGCGGCGAATGATGCATCGACATTGGCATGCTGCTCACAGTAGCGAGCACGGTTGATGGCCCCCGCTTTGGTTTCCGCGTCAGTCATCGGTTGTTCGGCAACCCCGGAGGGGGCATGCATGCCTTGACATATGATCTCAGCATTAGGGAGCAGTAGACTGATCGCTTGTTTAGCTGCATCGATCTTGACGGGGTTATGGGAGCCGACGGTGATACGTAGCGTCGTGGCATGATATAGAGCAGACATGTAAGGGACCTTCATAATATTATGGTGACTATTCTGCCATCATTGTACTTGGGATGCATGGTGTGGGCCATTATAGATAGTGGGCTATCAGTACGGCGATAGCTAAGTTAGTGTGACTAAGATCTTAGTATGGCGGCAACTTGTTGGGAGATCTCTCGTTATGGCGTTTATCTGCGGGTTGCCTCACATTACTTCGGTGGTAAAAAAAACACAATCCCTTGACTGGCTTGGGCTGTAGGTGAAGCAACTGTTAATATTAGGTTCAACTAAGTTACTGTTCTATTGGTATTATGGAAATTTACAACAGCTTTAATCGGAGCTAGCTCACAACATTAGCTCATTCTGAAATTTCATTACAAAACCCCGTTCTAGATCAATTTTTCGGATCACATCTTCTATATTCTGAGCGCAAATTTAGTCGGCCTTCTATTGGTGTTTTTGCCGTTAGAAGTCGTATAAACATTGAGATGCGAGCGCATCGAAAGGGTCTAGTTATGCAAAGTGAAGCTACAGTTTCTGAAGTAATGGTTCCAGCCAAACAGGGTTGGACACGTACCGATACCACTTGGATGTTAAGCTTATTTGGTACTGCCGTTGGAGCAGGGATCTTATTCCTGCCCATTAACGCAGGTATGGGCGGGTTTTGGCCGTTAGTGATGATGGCTTTGATTATTGGACCTATGACCTATTTAGCCCACCGCGGTTTATCTCGCTTCGTTTGTTCGTCTCAGCGAGAAGGCAGTGACATCACACACGTTGTAGAAGAGTATTTTGGGGTGGGAGCGGGTAAAGCCATCACGCTACTTTACTTCTTTGCTATCTACCCCATTGTGTTGATTTATGGCGTGGGTATTACCAATACCGTTGATAGTTTTATTGTTAATCAGCTAGGTATGGCGTCACCTCCACGATTTCTGCTTTCTGGTGTGTTGATTTTAGGCATGATGTCAGTGATGGTCGCTGGTGAGAAATTCATGTTGAAAGTGACTCAACTGCTAGTGTATCCATTGGTTGCTATTTTGGCATTTATGTCTTTTTATTTAATCCCAAGCTGGAAAACAGATGCGTTAATGCAAGTGCCTGCAACTGCAGACTTCTTAGGTACAGTTTGGTTGACCATTCCGGTGCTGGTATTCGCCTTTAACCACTCACCTGCCATCTCTCAGTTCTCGGTGTCGCTTAAAAAGCAACACGGACAAAATGCCGCTAAGAAAGCGGATGTGATTTTACGTAATACCACCATGATGTTAGTTGGCTTCGTGATGTTGTTTGTTTTCTCATGTGTGCTGTCGTTAAGCCCGACTCAGCTAGCTGAAGCTAAAGCGCAGAACTTACCTATTCTTTCTTACTTGGCAAATGTTCATGCCAGTGGGTTTGTTAGTTACTTTGGCCCTATTATTGCGGTGATTGCGATTGTTTCTTCTTTCTTTGGTCACTACATGGGTGCGACTGAAGGGATGAGAGGAATCATTACTAAGCAATTACGTAGCGCTAACAGAGAGGTCGCTGACAGTAAAATAGACAAGTTTATTCTTGGTTTCATGTTCCTCACTATCTGGGGCGTGGCGATTATCAACCCAAGTATTCTCGGAATGATTGAAGCATTAGGTGGCCCAATCATCGCGGCGATTCTCTATCTAATGCCGATGTACGCAGTCTACAAGGTGCCTGCATTGAAGGCATATCGTGGCCGCATTAGTAACATTTTCGTCATCATTGCGGGTTTATTGGCGATGACTGCAATTGTGTTTGGCATGTTGTCTTAATCTCTCGTTTGATGTTTGTTCTGGGTAGCTTATTTATTGGTTAAGTAAGCGGCCCTTCCTGCTTTATTTGGGGTGAATTATGGTTAGCGCATTTGATATTTTTAAGATAGGTGTTGGTCCCTCCAGCTCACACACTGTCGGGCCGATGAAGGCCGCAAAAGGTTTTGTTGATGATTTGCGTCAACGTGGAGAACTTACCGATATCACGTCAGTTACGGTTGATATCTATGGTTCATTGTCACTCACAGGCAAGGGGCATCATACCGACACAGCGATCATTATGGGCTTGGCGGGCAACAGCCCTGAGATGGTGGATATCGATCTCACTCCTGAGTTCATTCGTCAGGTTGAGCTGACTTCGGCACTGCCTTTAGGTCAAGAAGGACATAGAGTTGACTTCCCTATTGAAGCGGTGACCTTCCATCGTCATGCATTACCATTGCACGAAAATGGCATGACGTTAACGGCATGGAAGGGCACTAGCAGTGCTTATAGCAAGACTTACTACTCAACGGGCGGTGGCTTTATTGTTGATGAGCAGCAGTTTGGCTTGGTCGCGGCCAATGAAGTGGTGGTGCCATATCCTTTCGCTTTCGCCGATGACCTACTGAAGCTATGTGATGAGACGGGGATGAGTATCAGTGCCATCATGATGGCCAACGAGAAGGTGTTCAATACAGAGCAAACCATAATTGAAGGGTTTGCTGCTGTGTGGGAAACCATGAAAGAGGGGATTGAACGAGGTTGTCAGACCGAAGGGGTGCTCGCAGGCCCTTTACGTGTGCCGCGTCGAGCCCCGGCATTGTTTCGTCAGTTGGTCACCAATGAACGCCTCTCTTCCGATCCTATGGTTATTGTTGACTGGATCAACATGTTTGCCCTTGCTGTGAGCGAAGAGAATGCTGCGGGGGGGAGAGTGGTTACTTCGCCAACTAATGGCGCGGCTGGGATTATCCCTGCCGTACTAGCCTACTACGATAAGTTTATTCAGCCTGTTGGTCCAAAAGAGTACACTCGATTTTATCTTGCTGCGGCCGCTATTGGTGGTTTGTATAAGCGCAATGCATCAATCTCTGGGGCCGAAGTTGGCTGTCAGGGAGAGGTGGGGGTTGCTTGTTCTATGGCTGCAGCGGGCTTGGCCGAACTAATGGGAGCTAGCCCGTCACAAGTGTGCGTGGCGGCTGAAATTGGCATGGAACATAACCTTGGCTTAACCTGTGATCCTGTCGCGGGCCAAGTGCAAGTGCCCTGTATTGAACGTAATGCTATTGCTGCGGTAAAAGCGATTAACTCGACGCGAATGGCAATGCGCCGTAACAGCGAGCCGAGAGTGAGCTTGGACAAAGTGATTGCGACTATGTATGAGACGGGCAAAGATATGCACGTTAAATACCGTGAGACAAGCCAAGGTGGGTTAGCGATTAAGGTTACCAGTATTTGCGCCTAAGCTAATTTGTGCATCACTGGGGCAACAGGCCTGAGTGATGTATCGCCGACAAACAACCAATGTGGGTTAGCCTTGGTTGTTTGTCGTGTTATCGTCGCTGATTTAGGGGCGATAAAATGGCAGGTTATTTCTCTTCATACATTAAGTAGTAGCTTTTATCCATGCCAAGGGTTTGGTAAGTTTGTTGGGCCTTGACGTTCTCCTGTTCCACGTAGAGTCTAAAACTGGCGGCCCCGCCATTTTGTGCTGCAATATCCTTTACTGCTTGATAGAGCTTGCCATAAATTCCTTGGCGACGGCTTTGTGGACGAATGTAAACACTCTGGATCCAGTAGTAATCTTTGGCACGCCAGTCACTCCATTCATAGGTGACCATTAGCGAGCCTAAGATCTCGCCTTCATGTTCTGCAACAAGGTAAAACCCTTTTTCAGGTTGCTTTAATAAGGTACTAACCCCATGCGTCAAGGTTTGCTCATCAAGGCTTAAGCCTTCGGTTTCTTGTGCCATCGCCTGATTAAACTGCACTAACGCGCTCAGATCTGTTTGTTGGCCTTTTCTTATTTGCATTTTCGCCTCCTGTTTTGGGTTGGCCACTTTATCACGGGGTGGTGGCTTATTGAGAGAAATTTTGCAATTTGGCATTCGACTAAAGTCTAACTCTGCTAGACTTTTTATTAATGAGATTAGATGACATTCAAAGGTGAGATGATGAAGTCTAAAGATGATAATGAAGGGAATAATCACACAGTAAACTCGTCCATAGAGCCTGCTCAAACTCAGGCTAGGTTTCGCGCTATCCAAGCGGTTGCAGCTGACAACTGTGAGATACACCACCGTTGGCATTTTGTCCTGACACTATTAAGTTTTGGAGTTTGGGGCATTGTCTGGTGGCGGTTAATCTTAAAGTCTCAAGGTAAAGAAAAAGCCTTCTTTCATGGTTTTGATGATGCATACTGGAGCCACCTTATTGAACGTGAGCAACCGCCAGCCGCCCTTCACAAGCTACAGATAGATGATGAAAGACACTCGGTGAATTTTGATGCATGAGTTGTGACTCATCATGATGTTGATCACGCCATTGTGCTTGTCTAAATGATAACATTCTGCTCCTTAATTCCGCTCGGATAAACGTTGTTCTTATCGACGCTATTGCATATTCGAGCGCCTGCTTTCTCTCTGTTCAAGGTTAATAACATGTCGCAAACATCTCCATCTTCGCTGGGCCGAGTGTGGTCTGCTTGGATGTCCGTGCCGTTATGGCTACAAATCTTAATCGGTATGCTTTTAGGAATATTGGCGGGGCTAGGGTTAGGCGAACAAGCTGTGTTGCTTAAACCCATAGGGACCTTGTTTGTTAACACCATTAAGATGTTAATTGTTCCCTTGGTTTTTTGTTCTTTGATTGTTGGCGTAACCTCAATGCAAGACACTGCCAAAATGGGGCGCATCGGCTTTAAGTCTTTTGCCTTCTACTTAGGCACCACTTCCATCGCTATCTCAGTTGGCTTAGCGGTTGGTAGCATTATGAAACCAGGTGCAGGACTTGGCATGCACTCAGAGGGTGCTGCAGTAGCGAAAGAGGTGCCATCTGTGATGGAGACCTTGATCAATATTGTACCGACTAACCCGATTGCAGCGCTTGCTAGTGGTCAAATTCTGCAAGTTATCGTGTTTGCGGTGGCGTTGGGTATCGCTTTGGTGCTTATTGGTGAGCATGGTCGACCTGCCATTAAGGTATTTGAAAGCCTTGCTGAGGCGATGTATAAACTTACCGACATGGTGATGAAATTTGCACCTTATGGGGTGTTCGGTTTGATGGCATGGGTGGCCGGTGAATATGGTGTCGATATGCTAATGCCGCTAATCAAGGTGATTATTGCCGTCTATTTGGGGTGCGCATTACATATTATTGGATTCTACAGTTTAGTGCTAAGCGTGGTCGCTAAACTTAATCCTATTCAGTTTTTCAAAGGAATTCGCAGTGCGTTAGCGGTGGCTTATACAACCTCAAGCTCTGCTGGAACCTTACCTGTAAGTATGAAGTGCGCTAATGAGTCTCTTGGGGTCAATAAGAAGATCTCCAGCTTCGTATTGCCACTTGGAACAACCATTAATATGGATGGTACAGCCCTTTATCAAGGCGTCACCGCACTGTTTGTTGCGCAGGCTTTTGGTATCGATCTCACTTGGGTGGATTACATCACAATTATCCTTACGGCAACGTTGGCATCAATTGGTACTGCAGGTGTTCCTGGTGCGGGGCTGGTGATGCTTACTTTAGTGCTGACAACGGTTGGCCTGCCGCTTGAAGGAGTTGCACTTATTGCTGGTATTGACCGCATATTGGATATGGCGCGCACCGTGGTCAATGTATCGGGCGATCTGGTCGCGACCACTGTGATTGCAAAATCAGAAGATGAGCTAGATATCGAGCACTACAATGCGGATGCACAGCAAAGCCAGCTTATGGCTGACCAGGTTAGCTTGTCACAACAAGTAGAAAAGTAGATTATATTTCCGTTAAAAAAAACCGCCATTTGGCGGTTTTTTTGGTTATTTCTTACTCAGAACTAGCTGTATCTTGCCGTTATCATCTTTTAGGATTAACTTACCTTTTGATTCTTGTGCTAGCGTGATCTGCTCCATCGCTTGCATTACTCGTTGTTCTTGATGCATTAATGCATCCACACAGGCTTTCATTGTGTGTCCGGCTGGAGAGAGTGTGAGACGGCTGCCCTCTAGCTGATATTGGCCGAAAAATTCATTACAGCTATTGTTACCGCTGAGTTCACCATCGGCTGAAAAAATAAGTTGGGCGGGGCTGTAATCGATCACTGGCTGCCCTTGAGCAGATTCGATATGCCAGCTACCTTGTACCTCGATACCAGTAATTTCGGTAGAGGGAGTTGATTGGCAAGCGGTTAACCCGAGCAGTGCAGCGACGATAATGAGAGACTTGGTAGACATGGTTATATCCGTAAACATTTATAGGCCATATTTTGACGACATTATGGTGAATTAAAAAGTCTTATTAGTACTTTTTACATGATATTTTGTTCATTTATAGCTTGTATCACTACAAAATCTATTTTTATGCCCATTATAGCAGTGCTGCGTGTTGGCGGAGAACGTTAGAAATGATGAAAGGATTAAAAGTTGCTCATTGGTTAGGGGTATTAATGTTAGCCACTGGGATAATGCTGTATAGCTTTACCACTTTGACTCAAGAGGTCAGCGGCATATTGCTGATCTCGTGTTTAATAGGGTTGGGCTTAGTGCTAATGTCACCCTTTCCCATGGTGTTATTTATCCAATGGGCTAGGGCGCAAGAAAATTCAAATTCTTCTCAATAGCTAACTGATACTCTTGCGGTGGTTGACCTTGTAGCTGATGAGGTTCTGTCGCGCGGCTTCAAGCATAGGCTCGATGGCTAAATGGGTATTGGGTTTAAAATAGCTTGACCCAATGGCGATATGGGCATGAATCTCTTCTTTAGCTATCTGCTTTCTTAGGCGACAGACCAGTGCGTCAAGGTTGGCTTGATTGTCTACAAACGCCAGAATGGCAAACAGGCCATTTTCAATTCTGGCTGAGACATCAGCATCACGCATGTGGTGGTGAATCACTCTTGCTATTTGCCTCATCCCCTGGGTCTGTTGGGTTTTATCTCTATATTCGGTAATGTCCTCGAGTAAAATAATCCCCGCGTGAGAGCCAAATCGCCGGCTTAGGCTAAGTTGTCTTGGGGCCATTAAATTAAATCCGTAGGGGTTCAACATACAGGTCAATTCATCTTGTACCGACATCATCTGTACTTGTTGCATAAGAAACAGATGCTTAAGCTCGGCCTGGATCAAGGCTTTACTGTTTTCCAGTAATGGCAGTAGTCGCTCAAAATGTTTTGTTTGTTTGCTATTACAGATGACGAGGCAACCAAACAGCTGTCCGTCAGCCCAGTAGATAGGTACGGCATCTAATCGCTCGAACTGGCTGAGGTTATTGTAGGAATTTAAGGGGCTAGGTAACTCAATTAAGCCATAGCCACGATGCGAGCTAAGTGCAGTGGCTAGGACGTTGTCGCTAAACTGAGTGCCAGCATACAGATCTAGCGCGGTAGATTGGCGGCTGCAGACGACTTGAAACTCACTATCAATGGATTGCAAAACAACGCAGGCATCGGCTTGGTAAAATTCTTGTAGTAGATCAACTTGTTGTTGCCAGCGAGGCATAGTAATAGCAGGGTGGTCTCTATCCCTTAACCAAAGAGTTTGTTCTGGGCATTGTAGTAGCATTTTGATTGCTCTCTTATTTTTATTCGGTTGAGCAGACAGATATCACCGCGGTTAATCGCTGGGCTGGCGACAAAGTAGCCTATCTGCGTTAGCACATCATACCTAAAAACCAGGTGTTGTGAGAATGTAAAATGACTGTTTTGCGAGAGCGATCATTTTTTACATCTGCCAACAATTTTAACCCACTCAGCTGCGATTGAGAGGTGGATTAAAATGCTGTCGTATTTCAATACAATAGGGCTAGTTTCTTACTATTGCAGCTGGTGTTTGTGCATTGGTTTTAATGCTGTCATCTACTGGGCTTTGTTGTGATTTTAACTGTCCTTTTGCCTTTTCTAGCATGGGGGCGAGCTTTGCCGAAGATTCTGGGCTGAAAAACGCGTGGCCAGAATCTAGGCTAAGGCGATCATTTTGTTGCTTCAGTAGTTTTTCCACTCGAACACCAATATGGGCGAGATCGCGTTCAGAGTCGACAAAGACTAGCACGACAAATTGGGTCTTATTGTAGTGGGCGGCAATATCTGCGGTCCTTATTGTGTCCTGGATAATAGTGCCGAGCAGGCGTATATGTTTATCTTCTATAACAGGTAAAAGTACAGGATCTGGGTAGAGTTCAAAAAACAGAATGCCTGCATGCGCACCAAATCGACGCCCTAAGTTGAGTTGACGCGGTGCCATCATGATAAAGCCATAATGGTTGAGCATGCCTGTTTCGCGATCGCGCATAGAGAGAGATTCGATACGCTGACTTTGACACAGTAGTGCTAAATCTTGTTGCAGTAATATCTGGAAAGGTTCCAGCATGAATGAGTTAACATTAGCCGTGTCGTCACTCTCTGGGTTGAGTACGCATAAACAACCAAAAATAGTCCCGTCAGGCCATAATATTGGGCGCGATAAAATATTGCTGGTGTCAGTTAAGTCGTCAGGAAGTTGCCAATTAGACTGCGCTGTTAAATCGATATTTATGCCATCGGGTTGGCTATTTGATAGGCGGGTAAATAGTTCTATTTTTTCTGAGTAGAGCGTGCCTGACAGGTATTTTCGCGTATCGTTGATTGAGCTCACAATGACTTCAAACCCTAAATCGGTTTGTTGAACCACAAACGCGACCTCTGCTTGATAATATCTCTTCATTAATTCACATTGATGCATCCAGCGCACTAAGTTTATCTGTGCATTGTCGTTTTCCAGTATACTAATCCCAGTATGAATGTTTTCTGGCAGCATGAGAGGTATTTACCGTCAATGTTGAAAGTATGTTAATTGTGGTAGTCGATAGGCTTTTTAGCAAATATCAAGGCTGCTTTTTCACTGGTTTTCTCTGTTTTAGGCAAAATAGGCCCACTAAGGTTAAATATTGCGAGGTTTGATGCAAATAAGGCAAGCGACATTGGCAGATGCGCAAGTGATAGCGCAACTTGAACAGTCGCAACTAGAGGCGGAGCTTGAGCCAAGCCAACGTGGCGGAGTCATGACGGGGCAGTCATTTTCCTTAGGGGATATTCAAACCCTCATCAAGGCGCATTGGATTGTCTTAGCGGAGCAAGATGGCGCTATTATTGGCTATGTAGTGGCGGGGAAATGGTCTTTTTTTGAGTCTTGGCCGATTTATCGACGCTTGCTAGGGCGAATGAGAGATCTAGAGTTTAATGGAAGAACCTTAAATAGACAGAATTGTTGCCAGTATGGCCCTATTTGGATAAGTCCAGAGTCTCGCGGCCAAGGGGTATTTGAAGGTTTAGTCTCTATGCTTAAATCATTGCTGGGTGAAAAGTATCCGATGATGTTGACGTTTATTGCTGAAGATAATGAACGCTCTTTTCACGCGCACACCAACAAAGCCGCTATGCAAGTGGTCGACTTTTTTAGCTTCGACGATCGAGATTACTACTTGCTCGTATCGGCGACGCAATAGGGATGAGGAGTGACGCCATGACGCTTTCAATCGGTGAATTATTATCTCCTTATGCTGAGATTCGCCTGAGCTCGTTTGACAATATGAAGCTGATCAAAGCCTTGTTGGCTGAACAAGGGGAAGTTTGTGAATGCGTTGAGCTTACCCGAGAGGGACAAAAAGGAACACGCCAGTTCTATGCGGTGCAATGGCATCACGTTTGGCTCGATTGTGGTTGGAGTAATGATTACAGTGCAGCGATATCGCTTATGACCGAACCTGCCATGCATCAGCTTCAAGAGTCGCAGACGGTTAACGTACCTCTGATGACGCTGCAACAGGTCAGCTTTATGTGTATGGAATATAGCCATTTTGATCACTGTTAGAGTCATTGATAGCGTCCTGCAAGCAGGGGGTGGGCTTTGGTGAGATTATTTGCTGGCTTAAGTGTGCTTTTTAGTCTCTTTCTTGGCTGGATCATTTTTAGCGCTGACACCGGTCAATCCAACCTCTTTTTTGAATTAATCCGACACGTTCCATATGGCGATAAGTGGGGGCACTTGCTGCTGTTTGGCACGCTTACATTGCTGGTTACCCTTGGCACAAATTTTAAGCGTGTTCGTCTAGGTGGTTTTAGTCCCTATTTAGGTGCCATTGCAGTTGCTGTTATCGTCCTCATAGAGGAGTGCAGTCAAGCTTACTTTCCTCAGCGTACCTTCGATTTGTTTGATCTACTTGCCGACGCCATTGGTATTTTAATGTTCAGCTGGTTGAGTTACCTAATTGAAATAAAACGGCAAAAAATTCACACTGAGTAACCTCTACGACAGGGTGTGATCGCTATGCCCGCTTAATACGTAATAATTTTAAATTACGTAAAGTCGGGTGCGCTCATGTCAAAAACCTATTCTATGTTGGGGTATGCAGGACTTTTACCTTTTATTATTTCTACCGGCTTAATTTTGATGGGGCAAACGCTCTTCTCTATCGATCCCTTGATGTTGTTCATCACCTACAGCGCCATTATTCTGTCGTTTCTTGCTGGTACCTTGTGGGGCAGAGAAAGTAGCAAAGTTCATTATCTCAATGATGACAAATTATTGATTATCAGCAACGTAGTGAGCGTGTTGGCTTGGGTGACTATTGTCATTAACCACCTTTATGTTTCACTGATCATCTTAATGCTCGGTTATGTGGTGGTCTACCGACTAGACAAACAGCAGTGGCGTGACAAAACCTTATCTGATGATTACATCCAGTTAAGAACTTATCTTACTGGCGTGGCGTTGGTTTGCCACGTCATTGTAATAGGGATTGGAAACTGATGAAACTTCGTATTTTCTATGACAGTCAATGTCCACTTTGCGCGGCCGAGATGGCTAAGCTAAAACGATATGATACTAAAGAGTTTATAGAGCTCGCCGACCTCGCTAGTGTCGACTTTACTACGCGATATCCCCATATCGATATCAAATACGCCAATCAGATATTGCATGGCGAAACCGAACATGGTGAATTGCTAACCGGGCTCGATGTCACCTACTTAGCCTGGGCATTAGTGGGGAAAAAACACTTTGTTGTGCCCTTAACGTGGCCGGTGGTTAAACCCGTTGCAGATTTTCTCTACTTAAAATTCGCTAAGCATAGGTACAAAATTTCCTATTTATTAACCGGGAAGAAACGCTGCGATACAGGTCAGTGTGGTTTGTCATGAAAGAGGTTTCTGAGCCAGAAGTATGCCGCGGCGTTTCAGTTGTCATAGGAGCCAGTAGCGTGATTGCTAAAGCGTTGATCGAGCATCTATTAATGCAAGGTCCAGTGATAGCAATTAGCCGTCAAGCCTTAACCTATACAGCTAAGAGGCTTAAATCGATTCAGAGTGGATACAGTGAAGGGGAAATTGCTGCTTTAGTGAGCGAGCTAGCCACGCAGAAACACGTTATTAGCAATGTGTTTATTTTTAACGGCATCTTACATCAAGACACAGTCAAACCTGAAAAACGGCTTGAAGATCTTAGCGAAGAGGCGATGAACACCCTGTTTAAGATTAATACCATCACGCCGATGATGTGGCTTAAACACCTAATGCCGTTAGTAAAAGGTGATAGAAAATGTGTCATTGCGGTAATGAGTGCCCGTATCGGCAGCATTAGTGATAATCGCCTTGGTGGCTGGTACAGTTACCGAGCATCTAAGGCCGCGCTCAATATGCTGTTGCAAACATCGGCCGTTGAATATGCTCGCCGTGCTAAGAATGTAGCGATATTGGCATTTCATCCCGGCACAACTGACACGCCGTTGTCTAAGCCGTTCCAGCAAAACGTTCCCAAAGAAAAACTCTTTTCTCCCGACTTTGTTGCTGAGCGGCTATTAGCCGTGACACAAACCGTGACTCCCTCAGCACAGGCCTATTTTATCGATTGGAATGGTGAAGCAATTTTATGGTAAATCAAACAATACATATCGACCAAAATCAACTCTCATCGCTAGAACATCGATATCGTGCTCATTTGGTGAATAGTTTATCTGGCTTTAAAAGCGCTAACCTGATTGGTAGCGTCAGTGAGTTAGGCCAAACCAATTTAGCCATTGTTAGTTCAGTGATTCATTTGGGGGCCGATCCCGCTTTGGTTGGCTTTATTAGCCGGCCTCACTCGGTGGCGAGAGATACCTTAAGTAATATTATTGCCACCAGCTGCTACACCATCAATCAGGTTAATAGTGATATTTGGCAGCAAGCCCATCAAACATCCGCTCGCTATGAGACCGACCAGTGTGAGTTTGACGCAGTTGGGTTAACACCGGCGTACCATGAAGGTGTGCTAGCTCCCTTTGTGGCGCAAAGTCGCCTAAAATATGCGGTTAAACTAGAGAGTGTTGAGACGATAGCGCTTAATCAAACCCTATTAGTTATCGGCAGCATTACCGATATACTGCTTGATGATATGGCATTTAAAAGTGATGGTAGTGTCGATATTGAAAGGCTCAATAGCGTCTGTGTCTCAGGGCTGGATAGTTATCATCGTACTGAACGATTAGGCAGGCTTAGTTATGCAAAGCCAGATAAGCCGTTAACCCTGATTGATGACTATTAGCTTAATTAAGGTGAAGATATGGATACAAAAAAACCGCCATTTAGGCGGTTTTTTTTGCTGATAACCTTGATTAAAGCTTGGCGTCAGCGCGAAGAGCGTCGGCTTTATCAGTACGCTCCCATGGGAACTCATTACGGCCAAAGTGACCATAAGCAGCCGTTGATTTATAGATTGGACGAGCCAGATCTAGCATTTCAGTCAGTCCATAAGGACGCAGGTCGAAATGTTGACGTACTAGTTTAATCAATACATCTTCAGAGACCTTACCAGTACCGAAGGTTTCAACGCTAATAGAGGTCGGCTCGGCGACGCCAATAGCATAAGAAACTTGTATCTCACAACGATCCGCCAGACCCGCTGCAACAATGTTCTTAGCCACATAACGCGCAGCATAAGCAGCACTGCGGTCAACTTTTGATGGGTCTTTACCAGAGAAAGCCCCACCACCGTGACGCGCCATACCACCATAGGTATCAACAATGATCTTACGACCGGTTAGACCACAATCGCCTACTGGGCCACCGATAACAAAACGGCCTGTTGGGTTAATAAAGTACTTAGTATCTTTAGTTAACCACTTCGCCGGTAGCACAGGCTTAATGATGGTTTCCATCACGCCTTCGATTAAGTCAGGCTGACTAACATCTTCACGGTGCTGAGTTGAAAGCACAACGGCATCGATACCGGCAATGCTTCCGTCACTGTTGTAAGCAAAAGTCACCTGACTTTTTGCATCGGGACGCAACCATGGAAGCGTATTGTCTTTACGTACTTCAGATTGACGTTTAACTAGCTTGTGCGAATAAGTGATCGGCGCAGGCATTAATACGTCAGTTTCGTTGTTGGCGTAACCAAACATTAGACCTTGGTCACCAGCGCCTTGTTCTTTAGGGTCGGCACGGTCAACACCTTGATTGATATCTGGTGACTGTTTACCAATGGCGTTTAGTACAGCACAAGAATCAGCATCAAAGCCCATATCTGAGTGAGTGTAACCAATGTCACGCACGGTTTTACGGGTGATCTCTTCGATATCAACCCATGCAGAAGTGGTCACTTCACCACCAACCATTACCATGCCGGTTTTTACGTATGTTTCACACGCAACACGAGCTTTAGGATCTTGCTCTAAGATCGCGTCGAGTACCGCATCAGAAATTTGATCGGCGATTTTATCTGGATGACCTTCTGAGACCGACTCAGAGGTGAACAAGTGCTTTGCCATAATGGAAAATCTCGTGTTTAAACAATTTGAATGTGTAGAAGTATCTACATCTAGACGGCTATTTTAGTGGAAAACCGAATGGATAACACCCTTTTCGGCAAAAATTGTGCTGTAAAGCCCAGTAAATTTTCTAATGGGTCACATTATATAAATGAGAATCTAATTTTAATCATTTGTTTATTAAGGGGTTTTTGTGGGTGGTTGACTATAATGCACAGCGAAAAAACCTAGCGTTAAGGTTGGTTATTGTCACAGCCAGATTAATTTGACTGCAATATAAACAGCGTAATGTTTGAATTGGGCCAGTAAAACCACCTAGGGTCTACAAGGCAAATATGCTTATTTAGCAGTAATATCGGTTTAATCTGCATCAAATGGTGATTTTTATTTGCGTCCCACCGCCTAGTAAGGGAAAATATGCGACCACAATTGCCCGCAAAATCCCCAACTATCAGCAGGAGAGAGCATGTCATCTCGTAAAGAACTCGCAAACGCCATTCGCGCTTTAACTATGGATGCCGTTCAAAAAGCCAATTCTGGTCACCCAGGTGCCCCAATGGGAATGGCTGATATCGCTGAAGTGCTTTGGAATGACTTCCTTAAGCATAACCCAAACAACCCAGAGTGGGCTGATCGCGATCGTTTTATTCTGTCTAACGGTCATGGTTCAATGCTGATTTACTCTTTGCTGCACCTTACTGGTTATGCATTGCCGATTGAAGAGCTACAAAACTTCCGTCAACTGCATTCAAAAACCCCTGGCCACCCAGAGTATGGTTACACCCCAGGTGTTGAAACAACTACTGGCCCACTAGGCGCTGGGATCAGTAATGCTGTAGGTATGGCGATTGCTGAAAAGACATTGGCAGCTCAGTTTAACCGCCCAGGTCACGACATTGTCGATCACTTTACTTACTGTTTCCTTGGTGACGGTTGTTTGATGGAAGGCATCTCTCACGAAGCCTGTTCACTAGCGGGAACCTTAGGTCTTGGTAAGTTGGTCGCGTTCTGGGATGACAACGGTATATCTATCGATGGTCACGTAGAAGGCTGGTTCACTGACGATACACCAAAGCGTTTTGAGTCTTACGGCTGGCACGTGATTGCTGATGTTGATGGCCACGATAGCGATGCTATCCGCGCGGCAATCGAAGAAGCTAAATCGGTTACTGATAAGCCAAGCATGATCTGCTGCAAAACCACCATTGGTTTTGGCTCGCCAAATAAGTCGGGCAGCCATGATTGTCACGGCGCACCACTGGGTGATGCTGAAATCGCGGCGGCACGTGAATTCCTTGGTTGGGATCATGGTGCATTTGAAATCCCTGACAACGTTTATGCAGGTTGGGATGCAAAAGATACTGGTGCAACCAATGAAGCAAACTGGAATGGTAAATTGGCAGCCTATGCTGAAGCTTACCCAGAGTTAGCCGCAGAATATAAGCGCCGCGTTATTGATGGTGAACTACCTGCAGACTTTGAAGCAAAAGCACAGGCGTTTATCAAAGAGTGCCAAGAGAAAGGCGAAGGTATTGCTAGCCGTAAAGCGTCACAAAATGCCATTGGTGCCTTTGGCGCTATGTTACCAGAATTACTTGGCGGCTCTGCTGATCTTGCGGGTTCTAACCTGACTTTATGGTCTGGTTCTAAAGGTATTCAAGATGATGCTGCTGGTAACTACATCTACTACGGTGTGCGTGAATTCGGTATGAGCGGTATCATGAATGGTGTCTCCTTACACGGTGGTTTTATCAACTACGGCGCGACCTTCATGATGTTTATGGAATATGCGCGTAACGCAGTGCGTATGTCTGCCTTGATGGGGATTCAAAATATCTTCGTTTATACCCATGACTCTATCGGTCAAGGTGAAGATGGCCCAACTCACCAACCTGTTGAGCAGCTCGCGAACCTACGCATGACACCTAACATGATGGTGTGGCGTCCATGTGATGCGGCTGAAACCGCGGTTTCTTGGAAGAATGCGATTGAACGTCGTGATGCACCAACGTCACTGATCTTTAGTCGTCAAAATCTACCTGCTCAAGCGCGTACCGAAGAGCAGTTAGCGAATGTCGTTAAAGGTGGTTATGTACTAAGTGATTGTGCTGGTACTCCAGATGTGATCTTGATTGCGACGGGTAGTGAAGTGCAACTTGCGCTTGATTCTGCTGCAGCATTGACTGAGCAAGGTAAGCTAGTACGTGTGGTTTCTATGCCATCGACGAATGCTTTTGATGCGCAAGACGCGGCATATAAAGAGTCAGTGCTGCCACGTGCAGTGACTAAACGTGTGGCTATCGAAGCTGCACATGTTGATTTCTGGCATAAATATGTTGGTTTCGATGGTGCTGTTGTAGGCATGACTACCTTTGGTGAATCTGCACCAGGTGGCGAACTGATGAAGCATTTCGGTTTCACCGTTGAAAATGTCATTGCAACAGTAAACGGCCTAGCTTAAGGCTAGTCCTAGAACCCGAAAGTCATGTGCTTTCGGGCTATGATGATACGGCTTATCTGATAAGGAATGCAGGTAAGCCGTTGTCATATTAAACATCTTTCCTTAGGGAATGCTTCGAGGAGTTCAAGCACTTAATGATCAGAGTCGCTATTAATGGATATGGCCGAATTGGTCGTTCAATTCTTCGTGCCCTGTATGAATCGGGCAAGCGCGATCGAATCCAGATTGTCGCCATTAATGAACTCGCCACCCCCGAAGCTATGCTTCATTTGACCCAGTACGATAGCACTCATGGTCGTTTTCAATCTCCTGCCTCACTCGACGGCAATATCATGACCATTGGTGACGATCATATTCAACTGCTCCATGAAGCCGATGCGACCAAGTTGCCTTGGCAAGAGATGGGCATTGATGTGGTTTATGAGGCGACAGGAGCATTAATCGACAGACAAGCTTGTGAGGCGCACCTGAAAGCAGGGGCCAAACAAGTGCTAATCAGTCATCCCTCATCAAGTGATGTTGATGCCACCATTGTCTATGGCGTAAATCATGATGAATTAGCCGCAGACCATACCATCGTCTCAAATGCATCCTGTACCACTAACTGTCTCGTGCCGATTATTCAGGTGCTTGATAGAGCATTCCAAGTTAAAAGCGGCGCAATCACCACTATTCACTCAGCAATGAACGATCAGCAAGTTATCGATGCTTACCATGATGATCTAAGGCGTACCCGAGCCGCAGGTCAGTCTATTATCCCGGTAGATACCAAATTAGCCCGCGGTATTGAACGCATCTTGCCGGAGATGAAGGACAAATTTGAAGCGATTTCTGTGCGCGTGCCGACAATTAACGTGACCGCAATTGACTTATCGGTGACCTTAGATAAACGTGTCGATATCGATACAGTGAACCAAGTACTCTCTCAAGCAGCTAATGGCTCATACCAAGGGGTTGTAGGCTATACTAATGCACCGTTAGTCTCTTGTGATTTTAACCATGACCCGCGCTCTAGTATTGTCGATGGTACGCAGACGCGAGTCAGTGCCGGTCATTTAGTTAAGCTACTATTGTGGTGTGATAATGAGTGGGGTTTTGCTAATCGTATGCTCGACACTAGTTTAGAGATGATCAAAGCGGTACGAGCAGAACAAACATATTAAGCTGATGGTGATGCCATCAGCCGCTTTCACTTAGGTGTTATGTCCCTAAGTGAATACCACCAGATTTTTATAACTTTTGTCTTTTAACTTTAAATCTTAAGGAAACGTAAAATGGCTATTATCAATATGTCAGCGTTAGATCTCCAAGGTAAGCGTGTGCTTATTCGTGAAGACCTGAATGTCCCCGTCAGTGATGGCGTGGTAACCAGTGATGCACGTCTGCGCGCCGCATTGCCAACCATCAAGCTTGCCCTTGAAAAAGGTGCCGCTGTGATGGTGATGTCTCACCTAGGACGTCCAACAGAAGGTGAGTTTAACGCTGAGTTTTCATTGCAACCTGTGGTCGATTACCTTGCCAAAGCGCTCGATTGTCCTGTGCGCCTAGCCAGTGATTACCTTGACGGTGTTGATGCAAATGTCGGTGAAGTGGTTGTGTTTGAAAACGTTCGCTTCAATGTTGGCGAAAAGAAAAACGATGAAGCACTGTCTAAAAAGCTCGCTGCACTGTGTGATGTCTACGTGATGGATGCATTCGGTACTGCTCACCGCGCTCAAGCGTCTACCCATGGCGTTGGTTTATATGCCCCAATTGCTTGTGCTGGTCCACTGCTTAGTGGCGAATTAGAAGCATTAGGCAAGGCGATGGACAACCCTGCGCGCCCATTGGTTGCGATAGTGGGTGGTTCAAAGGTGTCAACTAAGTTGACGGTACTTGAAAGCCTCTCTGGCATCGTTGACCAGCTCGTTGTGGGTGGCGGTATTGCTAACACCTTTATCGCGGCAGCCGGCCATGAAGTGGGTAAATCACTATATGAAGCCGATCTGATTGAAGAAGCTAAGCGTCTTGTTGCCAATGCGCAGAGTCGTGGTGGTGATATCCCTGTGCCAACTGATGTGGTTGTTGCTGGTGAGTTTAGTCCAACTGCGGCGGCGACATTGAAAGATGTCAGCGCGGTATCAAGCGAAGATATGATCTTTGATATCGGCCCAGACAGCGCCGAAGCGCTAGCTGATATCCTTAAAAATGCCGGTACCATTGTATGGAATGGTCCAGTTGGTGTATTTGAGTTTGACCAATTTGGCGAAGGTACTAAGCGTATTGCTCAAGCGATTGCTGACTCATCGGCATTCTCTATTGCGGGCGGCGGCGACACACTGGCGGCCGTTGATAAATACGGAATTGCTGACAAGGTTTCTTATATTTCAACCGGTGGTGGTGCGTTCCTTGAGTTCCTTGAAGGCAAAGAACTACCTGCTGTCGCCATGCTAGAAAGCCGTGGCGAATAAGGGTTGCTGAAGTAAGTAATACGAATAATTAATATTATAAAAAAACCGCTGTCGATAACTACTAACAGGATGTTAGTGGTTGTCTTCAGTATAAAAATCTGTCCAAACGATAGTGACCTCGGTGACTTTAGTTAGTCAAAGAAATTAACTTATCACCCTATTATTGGAGTAAAAAATGGCCTTAATTTCCCTACGTCAAATGCTAGATCATGCTGCAGAACATGATTATGGCGTTCCAGCTTTTAACGTGAACAACTTAGAGCAGATGCGCGCGATTATGCAAGCTGCTGAAGCAACAGATAGCCCTGTTATTGTTCAGGCATCAGCGGGTGCACGTAAATATGCGCGTCCTCAGTTCCTTAAGTATCTGATGGCGGCTGCACTTGAGCAATACCCTGATATCCCAGTGTGTATTCACCAAGATCACGGCACAGACCCTGATATTTGTCAGCGCTCTATTCAGCTAGGTATGTCATCGGTGATGATGGATGGCTCTTTGATGGCTGATGGTAAAACACCAGCATCATATGAGTACAATGTAGATGTGACCCGTAAAACGGTTGCATTTGCTCATGCTTGTGGCGTATCAGTTGAAGGCGAAATTGGTTGTTTAGGTAGCCTAGAAACAGGCATGGCGGGTGAAGAGGATGGTGTTGGCGCTGAAGGTATCTTGAGTCATGACCAGCTACTGACTACGCCAGAAGAAGCGGCGCGCTTTGTACGTGATACCCATGTTGATGCTTTAGCCATTGCAATTGGTACCAGCCATGGCGCGTATAAGTTTAGCCGTAAGCCTACTGGTGATGTACTGCGTATCGACCGTATTAAAGAGATCCACGCTCGCATTCCTAATACTCACTTAGTCATGCACGGATCGTCTTCAGTACCGCAAGAATGGCTTGAAATCATTAACCAATATGGTGGCGCTATTCCTGAAACATACGGTGTACCGCTTGAAGAGATCGTTGAAGGCATTAAGCACGGCGTACGTAAAGTAAATATCGATACTGACTTACGTCTAGCATCGACAGGCGCAGTACGTAAGTTCTTGGCTGAAAACCCAAGCGAGTTTGACCCACGTAAATTCCTTAAAGCGTCGATGGAAGCGATGGCCGATATCTGTACCACGCGCTACGAAGCATTTGGTTGTGCGGGTATGGGGTCTAAGATCAAGCCTAAGTCACTGCAAGCTATGTATAAGGCTTATCAGTCTGGTGAGCTGGATCCTCAGGTTAATTAAACCTATTTATCCTTGATATAAAAAAGCCCACGCAAGTGGGCTTTTTTTTGCAAATAATTTGCCGATTTAACTTTTGGCTACAAAAAATGTCAGTATCATCGCTAACCAATAATCTAAATACGAACGCTCACTAAGTGAAACATAAACGCTAGCTAGCCTAATATATTGAGAATACAAGCCGAGTTTTCAATTTTGTACGGCAGATGTTAATATTGCGCCAATTTTTAAGGGACTTTGATACTACAGGTAATACAAAATGAAAAAATTGCTGACGGCTACGGCTATATTATTAGCAACGCCATTTGCTGCACTCGCTGGTGCAGATTTCGTTGAGGGTGATAAAACCTTCGCTGCAGATGCTGAACTGGGTGCGACTATCACCACGGGTAACACTGAGACGACCTCGCTAAAAGGCCGTTTGGACATGAAGCATGAGTTAGGCAATTGGGAAAACCAGTATCTACTTGAAGCCTTATATAAAGAAGATAGCGGTGAAGAAACAGGTAAGCGTTATTATGGCCTAATTCAAGGTAACTATAAGTTAAACGATGTTAGCTATTTGTTTGCTAACGCAAATCATGAGATTGATCCTTTTACAGGCTTTGATTCTAAATCAACGGTTTCAGCGGGTTATGGTCACAAATTTGTTGATACCGGTAAGACATTATTTGCGGTTGAAGTCGGTCCTGGTTACCAGTACAAACGTCTTGATGATGCCAGTGCACTTGCTGCAGGTGACGACACTGAAGAGAGCTGGGTTGCTCACGGTGTGATGAATTTTGAAACTGAAATCACCGATAGCTCTAAGTTTAAGCAGCTGTTTGTTGCCGATTACGGTGATAGCCTTGAAGGCCGTTCTGAAACATCTATCACGGCAAATATTATCGGCGCATTAGCAATGAAGTTTGCCGTTGTGGTGCGTTACAACAGCGAGCCTGCCGATGATAAGAAGAGCACCGATACCGAAACGAACATGACCTTGCTTTACTCATTCTAAGCTAGCAAGTTTGTGGTTAAAAAAAGCGCCTAAGAGGCGCTTTTTTTATGGCTGTTAGTCAGTGAATTAGGTTAACTGTAACATGTTACAAATGTATCTATATCGCTTACAATTATTCTTATATATTAGTTGGTTATGTGCTTTTTATCACGAAAGTGAAAAATCCTATTTGTGACTCCTGTAGGATCACAGACCTTTATGTTACGAGTCGATACAATGATTTCCTGACACATAGATGGGATAGGGTATGCAAATAGGTAGTTGCTGGTTTGATATGGCTTCTGGTCAATTATCCAATCAAGAAAATGATACAAGCTGGAAAATGCCTGCATCTGAGCACGCTATTTTGTCTTTATTGGCTAACCATCGTGGCCAAGTCCTCTCTAACGCTCAGTTGATCGCTGTATTGCCTGTGGCTGAGTCAAGTTTAGCTCGTCTCGAAGAAGCGATAGATAGATTGCGATTTTTTATGGGGAACAATAGCGCAAGTTTAATAGAGTCTATCGATGATCAAGGTTTTTTACTGCATGTTAAGTTAACGCGAAGCCATCGTTTCCTTAGCGGTACGCCTGGTAGAAGCATCACTAAACAGCAGTATCTGATTCTTATTGCGCAGCTGATACTATTGTTATTACTACTCTATTCAGTATTTGAGCCGTCGACTAAGTTTTCACTGCATAAAGAGCAGTTTATTCAACATTCAAATGGGGAAGTGGCTTATTATCCTGTCTACCATTCACATGACCAGCAAGTCGTCATGGCACCACAATTTGAACATTTAGTGAATCAACTTCATCAATGTGATCGCCTTGATTGGGACAAATTGTTTTGCTCTTGGTCAGACGACAATAAAGTGATGAGCATTGGCCTTAAAAAAGACGGTAGCCAAGGCTTG
This sequence comes from Shewanella colwelliana, assembly GCF_001735525.1. NCBI lineage: Bacteria > Pseudomonadati > Pseudomonadota > Gammaproteobacteria > Alteromonadales > Shewanellaceae > Shewanella > Shewanella colwelliana. Next base: position 123,054 of record NZ_MCBT01000044.1, on the reverse strand, counting down.
ATGCTCAAAAACGTAAAAGCTATCGCCCAAGGGCGTGGTTTCGAGTTTGTCAATAAACAGTGGTTAGTTGATATGGAAATCTGTAGTTAGTATGTTGAATAGATCGCTTTTTTATCGGACGAGATTGTTAGGTTTGGCTACGGCCTCTTGTGCCTTGATAGCGGGCGGATATTGGTTACATTGCTATAAAACCGACGCGCAAGCCCTCAATTTTTACTGTCGTGCAGATACCTTTAATGTTGCCAATGATCGTGAGTTAGAGATGGCATTGAGTGTTTACAGTGAGGGTGAGCAGATCGCCTTGGATTATCAGTTTATTGATAAAGGGCTAACTGCTGGCTGGGTGAAGTTATCAGGCAATCTAAATCGTTTAGATGTGGCCAATATGGACTATAAACTGCACGTCAATCAAGCCGAAGTTGAGCTAGATAGCGTCAGTGATTGGGCGTTAACCGATATCTCCACCATCATAAATTATGCGGAAGAAACGATAGAGTTTGGTCATTCGGTGGTATTGGATATTAGCGTGGTATTAATGGAAGCCGATAAAGGCTATGCCGTGCTTAGGTTTTGCCCTGGTAATTCTGTCTGGGTGTGTGAATTTTAATAAAAAAGGAGAGCCGAAGCTCTCCAAGCGGTACAGTGGTTTATGTTGACGGAAGTAAAACTAATTCGTTTTCAGCCAGTGTTCCTTTGATCTCGATAGCCACTTTGTATTTTTCAACTGCGCCAGCGGTTGCATTTTCGTCCCAATCTAGGCCTGTCGCATCGAAACTATAACTGCCTTTTTCAGCTTCAACCAAGACCCCATTGCAGTTAGCCTCTGCGCTATCACATTGGTAGCTTTTGGTAACATGCCAGCGTTTCCACGCTTTAGCTTTCGATGATGTTTTGGTTTCATCTGGAAAGCCGAAGTAGGTGATCTTGTAGTCCTTCACGTTGGTGATAGCAAGCTTGTCTGCGTCGGCCAAGTTGAAAGTCAACGCGCCACTGGCGCCATCGAAGGTAGCAAGCTCTAAGTTGATCACCGTGGCTTCATTAATATCAATACTGTCAGCCACTGGAGGCGGAACCACCACTGGCGGTTCAGTCGTATCTGAATCATCGCTGCCACAACCGCCACACAGTAACAGCGCAGCCAATAGGCTAGTCACTAATTTATCATTCATGACGGGCTCCTTAGTTAAAGTGTCCGGTATGGCAAGTTGTACACTCCATATCCGCTTTCACGCTGGCAGCACTGCCCATAGTAGTTTCACTGCCGTGACAGCTTTGACATGCTTGCGCCTCTTCAGAAGGCTTAGATTCTGGCAACGCAGAGAGGTCTTCACCGGCATAGGCACGGTTAAGTAATTCTACAAGGTGGAAAGTGATAGAGGCTGATAGACGCTTACAGCGCTCGCCTTTTTTCACAAAGGGCAAGCCATTAGCTTTTGACCAGTTGCTGATTGATGAATGGCAAAGAATACTGTTAGCCACGGTAGATTTTCCGACAAGTGCACTCTTCTCTGCGGTAGAACCAATACCTGCAACGAATTCGTCGCTAGACAGTGGTAGCACAGTATTTTCATAGTAGCGGAATGTTGCACCAATCACGGCGTTGTTTTGGCCATTAATGTCATCAAGAATATTCACTAGCATCCCAGTGGCATTGTTGTTACCACAGACAGTACCTTGACCCACGATACCAGCCCAACCATAACCGGCAAGGGCGGTTGGGATAGTAGCAAACTTGGCAGCATCGGCACTGGATGATTTGGCAAGCATGGTGATCATGGCATGGAACACCTGATGCATACATCCGCCACCTGTTTCATAAGCCAGCTTAGCTGTTGCCATGGCATCAAGTGGCACATACTTGAGTTTATCCCCAAGTTCTAAACGGAAATTACCTTGTTCATCTGTCCCAGCAAAAGCAGACGTGCCCATTAGGGTAGCTCCGGCAGCAGCTGTGCTAATGCCAATGATTTTAGTTAGTGCTTGGCGTCTATTGATAGTCATAAAAATGTCCTCACATGGATAGGTGTTATTTTTATTGTCGGTGCGAAACTGTTCGCTCCTTGAAACTTGGGGTCATTGTGGGAGGAGAGGATTGCAAATAGTGTGACGTTAGCTTGATGAATGTTTGCCGTATTTTTCTAATAAAGATTTGATTAATTGATGAGCGGGTTAATCGTTTAAGCTGGATTATTATTGTTTTGTAATCTGAATTGGTTCTTACAGTGTGGGGCGGATCACTTTATTTGTTGTCTTCATGTAAATTTATTGAGATTGAAGCAACCACTTGTTGAATGATTTGTTGGATGAATAGGGTGATTTTGGTCACAAATTAGCAAGTGTCAGTCATGTATTTAGGCTAATTCCCGTATGAATTTTAAGGAGATAGAGGTGATCACAGAAATTATTTGTGATTTTGAATAAGCTTGTCGAATAAGCTTGTTGAGTAAATGATTAATGGATAGATACCCATGCAATTAGGTGATTGTCTCTTTGACAGGCAACGCGGTTTATTGACTAATCAAGTCAGCGGCGAACAGTGGCATTTGCCCCGAGCGGAGTTGCAGGTATTGACTCTGCTACTTGCCAATCAGGATAAGATCGTTGCTAAGCAAACCTTGGGAGCGGGGGACGATCAGTACGCAGCACTGAGTGATTCGTCTGTGACTCGGGCTGTCTTTATGCTGCGCTCATTTCTTGGCCCAATGCACGAACAGATGATAGAGACGGTGAAAGGCAAAGGGTATCGGTTGCACATCGATAAACGTTTGTCTCAGCCTCTGCCTAACCAAAGTATCCGTAGCAACCCACTACGCGCCAATTATCAAACAATGATCACCTGGTTATTCGGTAAGCATCATCGCGTGTTAAAGGCGTGGGTTGGTGTATTAGTCTTATTGCTATGCATATTAGTTGGGGGGCAATGGCTCGTGGCTGCCAGTATAAAGGTACATCACACCGCTCCCTATGACAGCCATAGCATCACACTTGAGTCTGGTCAGCAGGTCACTTTTATTAGTTATGCCAAGTCAAAAACCAATAACACGTCGTTAGTGGCCTTGTCACAAAAACTAGCCAAGGGCTTTGCCTCCTGTGAATCTTCACCTTGGCAACAAATCTACCTTTCTCTGTCCCATGATAAGCAAGTTTTTAATATCACGATGCGGGGTGAAAAGTTGGGGCAATCTTTAGTGAGAAATTTGAAGTTGACCGACTATCGCCAACAAAAGTCATTTATCTCTGACGCATGGTTAACTGAGGTGTCTCTTTGTGAATAGAAAGGTCTTATGGGGTATTAACCTGCTAGTGCTAATGCTACTCGCCGTAAGTATTACAGTGAGCTACCGCTATCTCAATCCACCAGAAACTTTAATGCTAAGTTGCAGCTCTGAGTTGTTTGACACCTCTGATGTGGCAGAAGGGGCAGGGAAACATTACTTGCTTGTCGATATTATGGCCAAAAAACAGCAGGCACAGATCAACTACCGTTACTTTAATCTCGATGGCACTTTAGCTGGCACCATTCGTATGCATGGCAAACTGGTCGATTTTGATAAGCAGGCAAATCGCTATAATTTTTCGGTTGATACCAAAGAGGAGAGTGATGATAATCAAAATGAACAACTTCCAAGGCATATGCAGTATCTTTCTTATATCAGTTCCTTTAATTTAGATAGCCAAGGAATGCATAATCTATCGATCGAACCCTTGGATCTCGACCAACATAGAGATTATGCCGTGGTGCTTTTCCAACCCAGCAATACCGTTTGTGGATGCCGCTTAGTTCACTAAAGCATATTGAGCTATAATACATCTATAACCATCTGATATATTTCTACAAAATTGAGGTTACGTGTCTAAAGTCTACGTTAAGCAGGAAGAATCGCTGTCGATAAAATTTGTCCACCAGATGAAGGAGGGCGATCATCGACGCTTAGATCTCTATTTTTTTCTGCCTAAAGAGATGGGGATTAACCCGCAGAGTTTAGATGAAGAGGAGTACTACCACGCAGCCATAGCAGGCCGTCGTTCCTACTACTCTTCTGGTTTGCATCTTCCGTTAGTGCAAGGCCGATTCATTAGCCAAAATAAACGCACCGTTGAGGAGTTTAGGCTCTATCTCAACCTGTTTGCCTACCAGTTTGCCGTTGCCATTGAAACCGACAGTAAAGAACTGGCGCAAATAGAGGATATTGAACAGTTCTACCTTGCGCTTAAAGATCTGAGTGACATAGTGGCTCAACTGCTGAAAAAGTTTCGTCGTAACGAGCCTAGCGATCCCAAATGGAAGCACTATTTTGAGAACTCAGATAATTATCTATCTTGGTTTTGCGAGCAACGTTTACTCAAACTTTTGTCCCATGCGCCTAGAAGCAGCGATTACAGCGAGATAACGGAAGAGGTGGTGAACCTTTGTCGTAGTGAAAATAGCTATCGGGAAAGTAAAAACTATAACTCATCACAAACCAAAGATGACCCTAACCGTATCTCCAACAAAATGCTGTTACTACGCCGCCTTATCCAGCAAGGGGTCGTACTTAAAGAGGAGCTTAAAACCTTAGGCGTTGGGTTGAAAAAGCTCACTACAGGCATCGCCACTGGCTTTGTGATGTTGGTTGTGTCAGCGCTAATTATTAAGGCGCAAGGTGTGTTTAGTGGCTTAACGCTATCTTTGGTGCTGACATTAGCGGTGATTTACGGTTTTCGTGAGATCTTCAAAGAAGATATTCGTAATGCGTTATGGCGGGTAATTCAAAAAGGTCGGCCGCGTTGGAGCCGCATACTGCGAGATACCACAAGCCAGGCTGTTATTGGTCGTCAGCTCGTGTGGATTGATTTTATTAAGGCTAAAGAGTTGCCCACTGAGATCGATGAGATTTTAAATCGACGTCATAGCCAGAATAAAGTTGATGCCGATATTTTGCATTATGGTATCAACTCGCGGATCTCTCAGAAAGACTTCTTAGCTGGATACTCCACCATTCAGGAACAGGTCAACTTTAGTCTTGCGCCGTTTGCTCGTTATCTAGAGCGCGGTAAGGCTAAAATTTATAAAGAGTCAGACGGTAAAATCAGCAGTGACTCGGTAGAGCGCCGTTACCAAATCAATCTAGTTCTGTCGCTCAGAGAGGGACGTAATCCACCCCAATTTGCCCGCTATAAAGTCACTATGAACCGCTCCACCATTATTGAAGTGACCGAAAGTAAGTTACCCGATGGTGTGCAGGCGATAGGGTTTGAGCAGGAAGTTGCCGATTAAGGTCAGAGGGAGGGCTTTTTTAAGCCGCTAACCACCTCCTGTCCTGCGGAAAACCTGTTGGTCGTTCTTCGGTAAGGTGAGTGATGCGTAGCTTCTAGCTCACGAACGAGAGCCAAGAGTGCCGCACTGGCTTTTAGCTAGGGACATTTTTGTGTCGCTTCTGGGCACTATGGTTTCATCCATGAAACCATAGTGCCCAGCGGCATCAGCATAGTGTTATCACTCTCTTCGGTTTGGCGGTAATTAGTATTCATACACCAGTCAAAACCAATAACCTTGTACGCTAAAGTTGAGTGCTCTCCTTTGATTTGGCTTCTATTTGCTGTTTTAGTTTTTCCGCATTAGTGGCTTCAACTAGTTCATTAAATTTAAGCTGCATATCAGCAATATCTATCTTAATAACATGTTGCCAAGATTGACCTAGATCTTGGGTAAATATCACATCGCCTTTGTCACATAGAAAATAGATCTCATCAGCAGATGATATCTGAGCTAATAATGTCTCGCATTCAGGCACGGCATTACCATGATAGCTCCATGACTTGTTATTTTCTGCTTGCTCAAGCGTGGTGGAGATAACTTTCAGCTCACCTCGAAGGTTTCTTTTATCTTTTGCTTTGGTTTTCTTACGCCCTAGTGTTACAACAGTGCCATCGGAAAAGACTACTGGTAAGCTTCTCTGTGTTTCATGGTCATCAAAAGCCATAAGATCACGGTTTACCGTTAACCAAGTCTTGCCAGAATCTAAACTAATAACTTGCTCACCTGCACCCCAATAGCTTCTTTCTATCCCGACTAGATAACCGTTGGCTAACTGTGAAACTGCTGACATGCGAGTGCTTATTTGTTCGCTCCAACTGCTGGTATGGGGGTTGAATTCAAATAACTTATTGTCATTCAATACCGACAATTGGCCTGATTTTGTCATGATGGGAAATAGATGGCCAAAGGCACTTAATAAACGATCGGTTTTGCGTTTGAAGCTTCTTAGCTTTATCCAATCCGATTCGAGTGAGGCAAACTGGTAAATATTGAACTCATCAATCGACTGAGTCATGGCAAAAAAACTATTTTCACCTTTGCCAAACCAAGTTATTGCCTCATTCGCTGATACTCTGGATATCTGCTTCCATTCACCAAGCCAGCTGTTAGCCATAAATATTTCACCACGCTCACCAGCTATCATCAGTTGGTCATCGGTCTCTAATACTGCAGCAAGTTGGCTGTTGGTATTGAGGTCAAGTTGATGCCATTGTCCTTGCTGATCTTGCCATTTTATTTGACCAAATTTTGATGCAATAACCCCTTTACCGTGGATCGTTAGTGGCATAGCGGTTTTACCGTAGGCATTTTGGCGCGATAGCTTACTTAAGTTAGATCTAAAACGATCTAGCTCATCTTTTTCCCATAAATGAACAGTGGATAAATCGAGACTTTCTGCAAGGTTTGGATAATTACTCAATAAGAACGTGCTCAGCTTTTGTTGTGCATCTAAACGAGTAACATAAGCTTTTTGGCTTGATTTTTGTACCCAAAATGACTTTTGCTGAACATTTAATAAAGGTTGAAAAACCACACTGCCAAGATTTGTTAACTGACCTTTTTTTACCTTAAATACCCCCGTTGAGTGATCAACTGGCATGTTCAACCAAGAGGTATAATCTCCACCATCATAGTAACTATAAAGGCTTGAAATAATATAACTCCCCTCTGGCATTGACCCGATAAAGACCTGACTATCAATTAACCCTTCTCGAGTTGGAGACAAAGAATAAACATCGGGTTCCCAATCCACATTATCTTTATTAATACTGTCTTTATCTTTGGTTTTTGCCTTGGATTTAGCCATGGCTACTGCTTTTTGTTTTTTATCTTCAAAGTTGTCAATTCTAACAACAATGACTTCTGTCCAATCTCGGTGAGGTGGTGTTAATTGTTCAGCATTATTAATAATCTGAACGCCTACCACTCCATGATTAACATCAAGTGATTTGTTTTTATCGATTTTGGTATTTTTAATTGTGCTGTTACAGGCGGTTAAAAATAGTACTGATATTAACAAAAATAATCTGGCTCGCATTTCCATTCCTTTGACGAGAATAAATAGGATCAGAGTAAACTTTTAAAGAGAGTTAATTAGCGCATTAGTGATAGGCTTTTCTTCCCTAAATGGCGTCCTCGATAGTTGATTCGAGTTTGCCTAGCTCTGTCCTTAACTGGTTATATTTTAATCCTTCCTACTGGTTGTTATCAATATGTGTTGGAACATTTTATTGAAGGTTTCTTATTAAAAATAATAAGTTGTCTCAATGTCTACCAATGAGGTCAGATCCAAGAGAGTGAATAACCCAGTATAAACGCGGTTTTGGCCCTTGGCGACAGACAGAAAATGCTCCCGACATTTATCGGCATTCCATTATCCATGTAGATTAGATGTCGCTATGGAACCTTCATGGACAACTTTCTTTAACAAAAAGTCTGCGAGCCAAAAGAGTGCTTGCACACAAGCTCACCGCAGGTGATTGATTGCTATGAAGATACGACCTTCAAGCTCACTTAACCAATTTCCACCTAGCCCAAGGCTGCTCAGTCAAATAAAAAATGCAAACCTCATTCCAAGGGCAACAAACTTTGGGGTAAATGTGAGTTAGTTCCTTAACCGGTTTCTAGACAGAATCTGTAATACCCTCAATGCCTATTCTGCAGCGAGTGGCTCTTTATTTTTCGGCGAGCTGGCCACACCAATCACCTTTACCTTGGCGAGCAGTGTGACACTTATCAATACCATATATGCAGAACCACTTTAAACGAGACCGTTAACTTTGTAACTACTTGGGGGCTCCTTCGACTTTGCTTACCTCTGAGCAGAGGCCATCGGTAGTATAATTTGTACATACCCACTCTTCATTGTTCCAGACAATTTTGTCAGGATTCCACATTCTGTTTTTGTTAAACACGCAGGTACAGGGTTCATCGTCTGGATTGGAACCCATTTTTGCCGATCCATTTACCTCTTCAGTGTTTGCTTTTCCGATCACCTTTTCGGGGGTGGTTGGTGTATTAAAGAGGGTGTCAAGGCCGTAATTGTTGCATTTGAAGTGCTTCCAAGTGCTTATTGCCGCATCGGATAACGATGCCTCATTACAGCTTTGTTGGCGCAAACAAGCCTCATGCCAACCTTCTACATAACCTATGCCCCTGTCATATTCTCTGACTAGCATAAAGTGGTATCTATCTGTTGGCTTCGCTATTTCAATCAAATACGTCATCATATTTGTGCTGTTTTCTGAGTTATATCCGTTCAACAGCCCACTACAGAACGCGACTTCTCTCTCTTGCTTTGGGGTGTATGACGGCGCGGCCGACAGCGCAGCCGTAAACCAAAGCGTCACCATTAACGTTAAGTATTTCATTTTTGCTCCTAGCATGACAAACAATACATCCGCACTTGTACTGTTTGTCTATCTTAATCCACCAAAAGTCTATGGTTGTTGATCTGAAGTCATATAACTCGCTATGAGCTGAATTAATGGACCCAAAATAAACTTTTAAGAGAGTTAACTAGCGTATTAGCGATTGGTTGTCATGAAGGTGTGACCTCCAAACACATCCCACCAGTATTCAGCAAGCCACACGCTAATATACTTTGACTCGCAACTCGCAACTCGCAACTCGCAATACAGTGCTAAATGGATAATAAAAGAGGATAAAAAGGCACCCGAAGGTGCCTTTGACATTGCAGGGATAGCGGGTGGAACAAAGCGCTTAGGGGGGCTAAGCGCCTAATTTGTTATAGCTTGTGGCCGTGGTGCTCCATAATTTTCTCTGGGCTATGACAGGTTGCACAGGCTTCTTTTGCTTCTTTGGCTTGCTGCTTATCTGAGCCAAAGTATGCGCCATTGTTTTGCATGTGTGACATGGCTGCATCGGATAGGTATTTCTGGTGACAACTCATACATGCAGCCGCATCGGGTGAGGCATACCAAGTTGCTACTGGTGTCAATGCCGGGTCATTGTTTTTACCAGGAATAAAGCTTGGTACCGTATGGGCTTGACCTGCATTACGTCCGAGCTCGAAACCATAGGCTTTACCGCCCCAACCTTCAACTTCAGCATGACAAGTGGTGCAGTCAGTTTTCAAGATAGTCCCACTGCCACCATGACCGTTGTCATGGCCCTGTGCTTTGTGGGCTTTGTACATAAAGCTGGTTGATTTCTTCTCGCCTGAAGCCAGCGCATCACCGTTTTCATCTTCTACAGCACCCAGTTTCTTATCATTGGTGTGGCAGGCAATACAGTTTACGCCATTGGAATCATGGTAAAACTCATAGCTGTGACAGTCGTGACAGGTTTGCTGATCGATAATCGCACGGCGCTGTGCAACCTCTGCTTCGCTGTCGTTAAGGATGGTGCGATAAGCGTCGGTCTGCACATAGGCCGGGTAGGCATTGCTCGCATCACAGCTGACACGGTTGGCGCTGCTCTCTTCAAAGCACACTTTAAGTACAGGCAGGACTTCCAGTGAGCGAGAAGCGATATCGTTGGGGAAGTTCATCGCGACCTTAACACTGACACTGTTATCACCATTCCAAGTTGCCTTAGCGGGATCTTTAATATCAATTCGACGCTCGCTGTAGGGAGACTGATCAAAGTCTGGGTAATCTTTTTCAACATCCCAGCTCACCACGACATAAGGCTTGCTGTAACCCTTTTTATAGACTTCATCTTGGCTGACAAGGATTCCAGCTTCATCGGTTATCTTCAAGTCGAAGCTAATTTCATTAGCAGTGCTAATGGCAACATTAGTGACAACAGCGTCATACTCTTTTGCCGCTTGGTAAGGTTTTGCGTGGTCATTATGTACCGCTGCGCTATGACAATCGGTACAGGTTAATTGCGGATTTTTATCTGATTTATGTTGTGCTGGTGAGTCGGTATGACATCCCGTACACGCGTTAGCATTGGCATTGGCTAACCACAGATCTTTATCGGCAAGCGTGTCGTCTTCAACGTGACAGGCGGTACAATCCATAAAGGGTTTCGTTGGGAAAGCAGGGTAGTCAAAGGCATGATCGCCGCCGTAACCAGCAATGGTGTATGGCATAGGTACTACATTGCCTTCGCTGTCTTTACCCTCACGGTGTGGTCCCATGTGGATGGCGTGTACCATATGCCCAAGCTCGACAGAGATAGCGTTGGGGTCGGTGACAATCCCGTTGTGGCAAGATTGACAGTTTTCCATATCTAGACGTCGACCGCCATGAGCTTCTAAGCTATCAGGCTGGTGACAGGTGTAGCAGGTTTGCATGGTCACCAATTCACGGGTCTCAATACCTTCGCTGGCATTGGTTGCTGGTATCCAGTCAAAATGGGCATTCTCGGCCAACTCATGACCTGAGTCATACTCAAATTGCATCTCGATAGCGATACGTTGCGTCAGTTGTGGGTCGAAGTCGATACCAGCAGGATCTTGTGCTGTAGTGAGCTCCGTTTTAAAGGTATAGCTATAGGTGCCGTCATTGTGATCGACTAAGCATTCAACACAGTCTTTTATCTTTTCAAAGCCCTGTTCAAAGGTGGTGCCCGCATCATTGGTGGTTTCATTTAATAGTGACAACCACTGCTTAAGCTCACTGCCCTCTTCTGTTTTTAATTGGGCAAGTGAAAAGCGGAAGTCATGAAAAGGATTGCTGCCACTCAGGCCAAATAAGCCAACGCCCTGCTTATTTTCGAGCTCAAAATCCACCGTTATAATACCGTCGGCATAACTGGCGTTAGTGATATTGGCGATAGCCTCATTGGCCATATCAATATGCAGACCGCTCGTTCCCGGTGCACCAGGGTTGCCTGGCTGACCGTTTTCACCATCTATACCATCTTTTCCATCATTCCCATCTCCACAGGCAGACAACATTACCGATGAGGCAATGAGTAGCGCAAGTGTGGTTGTTTTTGTTTTTATCATCATTTTTTCTCCAAGATTAACCACTGGGTGTAGCTGGCTTAAATGTTAAGGATTGGTAGAAAAGTCTGATATGAAGTACATCACTTTAACCAAATAGTCTAAATTGGCGATTTGAACTGATTTTGTGTTTGCTGGTAGTTTTAACTTGGTGTTTTTGTGTTTGAGGTTGGTTTTTTGTTTTGCTTTATTTGTTTTTTGTGGATGATTCGCGAGAATTTCTTAAGGTGAAACTCTAATATTCATATTCCGCAAATCACAATAGTGAATCTTAATTTGCCTAAGTAGCAAGTGATTCTATTTGGGCGATTAGTTTTAAGTGCTACAAGATTTATTTTATTACTTTGCGAGATTTAGTGCCGAGGAGATACTCCTTGTTTACTTGTTTACTTGTTTACTTGTTTACTTGTTTACTTGTTTGTCAGTGTCACATATTTAACAAAATTCTAGCTAAATATCATAAATTGGGGCAGATCTGAGCGTAATGACAATGGATTTAGATTAGATTAGATTAGAGGCGTATAAATAAGCGCGAACTTAAGCCTTGTTAAAAGGAGATACATGAGCCGAATAAATAGCAATACGCTGTTCAATATTAAAGTCTTTGTACTACTATTTGAAACCTTGAGTTCCACTCATGTCGCCCAGCAATTGGGGGTTGCAACGTCTAAAGTGAGCCGCAGCTTAAAGGCGTTGCGTCATTCATTCGATGAACCTTTATTTGTACGAAAACAGCATGGTTTTGAACATACGCCATTTGCGCAATCTATCTATCCTCAGCTGAAACGAATATTAGCGCTATCGGAATTAAGCTTGGCTTTGTCTGAACCTGAAACAGTGCAAACTAAACAAGAGATGACCATAGCCTGTCCTCCACCATTGTCACTGAACTTATTAAGTTATCTGCAAGATAGGGCTTCACAGTTACAACAGAAGTTTAGCTTCAATATAAAACCCTGTAGTAATGATATTGATAAGCTACTGAGCCGACTCGATGTGGATTTAGCCATCACCTTCGAGGCACATAACTCTGAGCGTTTATCTTCTCAGTTTGTAGCAAAGGCCAATGCTTATGTGTTGGTGGGTAATAAGGAACACCCGATTTTTCATGGTGATGGGCATGTTGATGTTGATGACATTCTCAGATTTCCCTATATCAGTTTTAACGGCCATGAGTTTGATCAAGGGCACGATCCTCTTGCGCTGTACGCTTCTGAAAAATCTATGGATATCAATATTATTGCTAAGGTGTGCCTGTTGGCCGATCTGATGATTCAACTTGAGCGTAGTGATGCCTTGGCGCTAATTTGCTATCGCGATGCCGTTGAGTTTTTATGTGCGAAAGGCAACATCTGTGCGGTAGCGCTGCCAGAAGAGCAAAACCGATTACTTAACCTGCGCGCAGACGGTCATCACCACTATTTAACTCAGCTTAGAGACGGTACCCATACAGTGCCTTGGGTGGAAGAGGAGATCAGTTCTTATATCCAAAGTAATGTGATCATAAACTGCGACGGAGCCGTTGATGCCAAAAGATAAACTACTCGACATTCCATTGACGACGATTGAGATCTTCTGCCAAATCTATGTGAAAAAAAATGCTATTGAGGTCGCCAGCCATCTAGAGTTGTCTCAGCCTAAGGTGAGTCGTGCATTGGCAGCGCTGCGCAGCGTATTTGACGACCCACTATTTATTCGCCGTGAAAGTCAGTTCCAGGCCACCGAGAAAGCACATAATCTCTACCCCATTTTCCGTGAGATGATGGAGTGCAGCCAAGCGGTGGATCATTTGATGAAAGGCGGCTCAGGGGGAGCGGAAAACACGGTTGAGATTGCCACGGTTCCCCAATTAGAGATCAATTTGACCCAGAGCATTAAGCAAGCGGCTATGCCTGTTGCTGATAGCGAAATCATTGTGTCTACAACGCCTTGGGGGGAAACCACCAGCCAACAACTAATTAATGATGAACTGGATGCGGCGATCTGCTTTCAACGTTCAAGTCATCGCGCCATTTTATCTAAGTCGATTATTCAACATCGAGGCGGTTATTTGGTGGCGCGCAGTGATCATCCCATTTGGCGCGATCCCTGTATCGAAAATATGATTGATTACCCGTTGGTTAAGCTCATCACTATGCCATTTCCTGCCAATAAGTCGCCAATAGGAAACTACGCTAAACAGGTGGGCAAACAGATGCAGATCTACGCAACGGCTCCAGACTTAGGGAGTGCGGCTAATAGTCTGCTTAATTCTGATGCCATCATCATTATCGGGGTCAAAGGGGCGGTGGACTTTTTAAGAAACATTAACGGATTGAAGGCACAAAAAATCGATCATGTGCAAGACCAATCGATTTTGAAGAACTTTAGTCATCCAACGGTTTATTTATGGTTAAAGCTGGATACTCGCGGCAAGGTGACGACGCCATTTTGGTTACAGCGCTGTCTTGAGGATTACATTATTAAAGCGCATCAGTGATGCGCTTTAATCTGTTTGCTTAGGGCTGCCGAGTATAGGCTTGGCAGATATTTTGTTCACCTATCTGTTTGGCACGTTTAAGTGCTATTTCGGCGTTACTTAAGTATTGTTCAAGGTTTTGCCTTGGCTGGTAACTGGCAATCCCCATGCAGATACCTGCACCTAAACCAATTTCATTGAGGCTACCTAGTGTCTTAACCGCAAAATGGTGAGCGTTATCTGAGCTGGTGTCGGGCAAGATAACAATCAGCTTACCCAGTTGCCAGTGTGACATCTGATAACCTACAGGCAGCGATTTAAGAATATGGATCTCGACCTCTTTTTGGCGACTTTCTAGTTGGCCAATATCACTCATATGGCTCAACATACTCTCAGCGGTGATATCCATTAGCAGCAAACTAGAGCTATCGCGGCTCTTATCGCTTAGGGACTTAAAGTAATCATCTAGGTCTCTAAGATTGACTAAGATAGTGCTACGGTGGGGAATAAAGTCACCTCTATCTTGCAGTAAAGCGCGCTTTTGGGCTTGCTCTAGGGTGCAGACAATATGCTCAATATCACCCGCAGCGTCTAAATGCCCTTTGAGTGTGGCTTGTAAGCAGGTGTTTTCATTGCTGTTAGGGTCACATAAAATTTGTCCCTTCCAGCTGCCTTGTAGCATGATCTGTTGCGTGATCCGAGACCACTGTGAACTCAAATCGTTGTTAAGTAGCTCTGTCAGGTTTTTACCCGCAATATCATGAATAGAGACTAGTTGCATGAATGCTTCATTGACCAGTTCCAGATCACCGTTGGCTTGCACTAAGGCGCAGGCCACAGAGCTGTCGTTAAGCAGTCTATTTAAATTCGATTGATGCTGTATCTGCTTTAACTCCGTAACATCTTCAAAGGTCACTAACAGGTATTTGCTCTCTTTGGGTGTACGCGGGGCGCCAGTAATGGTGACCCTTAGAGAGGTGCCTGATAGGTTTTCAAAATCGACTTCATCTTGCCAGCGCTTGTCGGTTTCTAGCTGGGTCATGATGGCGGCATATTGATCGTCTTCAAATTGCAGTATGCGCTGTAAATTTCTATCTGATAGTTCATCTATTGGCATCGCGAGTAGTTTCGCCGCCTGATCGTTGGCGGTGATAACTCGATTGTTATCGTTGACGATTATGCAGCCAATATCTTGGTGAAATAGGCGGTTAGCCAGCTGAATGCTGTATGCGCGAGAGCGCTGTCCAATCCGGTATGAGTGGCTGAGTAAAATAAGACTAAGTGCTAATAGGGTTAATACCACGGCCCCGAAAATTAGAATGTTGCGCCACTGTGAGAAATTATCTGCAATGGCGTCGTTACGTACGTAGGAGACCAAGTAATATTCGCGGCGCGTTTCATACTGGGTCGTTAGCTCGATTTTGAGGTAAACAAATGTGGCGTCATCACCATGAAACTGCCCAAAGTTACTGGTCGACATTTTGCGCCACAGAGCTGGGTAGGTTTGTCTAAGGCTACCGCCCATGGTGTCTGGAATACGATTAATGGTTGGGCGAGACTCGGCGCCAGCATAGATTAAGCCTTGTGTATCTAGCATTAATAGCGGTGACTCTGCACTGGAATAAGCAGGTTTAATACTTTTCAACATCCGTGCCATTGACTGGTAACTGACCAGATAGCCACGCACCGTTTGGTCGGGATTTTCTAACCAAGCTAGCTGATAGAGGTAAGGTTCTAGCTTGCCGGCAATAGGGGTAAATTCGAGTGGAGAGGTATAGACCTCATTTCCCCCCATGTTGCGTGCACCACCCAGTAGTGCTGGGGGTAAAGGCTCACGGCTGAAATCATTAGTGGTAGAGAATTTATATTTACCTTGCGGGTCAAACAGGGCGATATCCAACAGCTCTGGGATATTACTGGTCATGACGTTCCAGTTTTGTTGCAGTTTGGCTTGCCTGACTTCGCTTGGGATAGTCAAGTAACGCTTGAGCAACTCTGAATTGGCAAACATCTGGGTTCTAAACTGCTGGAAACCAACTTTGTCAGCAATCAAGGTGCCAACAGATTGTAGCTCACTGTAGCGCTGCGTGGCCCAGTCTTCCTGTAGACGTCGCTCACCTAAGGTGATGATGACATTGGTCATAAGAATCACACTGATCAGCAAAATAATGATCTGCGTCGCCACGGAGAAAATGCGTTGCGTCGACCAATGCAGTCCTTGAGTCGAGATCAAAAGTGGTAGTTTTTGCATCAGCATTAAGATTGAGAACACCCAGAGAATTTGTCGCCTATGTTAGCATGAATCTAGTGACTAAACACAGGGGGTTACATCTTGCTAACGACTGCTCTAAATCAGCTAAGGTCAGCCAACAATTCCGAGTTGGCGGGGTTTAAATTGGGCGTTGGCATCCAGCACTATCTGCTCACAACGTTTGATGTCGACGCCTTCGAGGCCATTAATGGCAGAAACTTGTACACTGGCTATATAGTGAGGAGCGAGCTTAATAAAGTCATTAACCGCTTGGTACGCACCTTTGAGTTTGGGTTTGCAGTGGCGAAGATAGGTCGCTTCTGTGTCTGCATTGAGTGATATAGATAGGGCATCAACAATGTTGGCCAATTCTGGCAGTATATTGCGGCGATGGAACAGATTGCCCAGCCCATCGGTATTAACCCTGACTCTCCCTCCCAAGCGTTTTATCTCAGTAGCGACCTCAATTAAGGTCTTTAGATTTAAAGTCGGTTCACCATAGCCACAGAACACATACTCATCAAACTGACTTACATCGCCCAATAGAGGGATGATCTCGGTAGCTGTAGGTTGATGGTCCAAGGCGAGTTGATACTCATGCACCTGCTTACTGCCATTATGTTTTGGACAAAATTGGCAACGTAAAGTGCAGCGCCCAGTGATATTGAGGTAGCGGCTGTTACGTATGTCGTAGACAAGAGTGGAAGCGGTCATGGCATATCAGTGAAAGTGAGGATACGTTGAGTGTAACCTGTTTTGTTTTTGCAAAATGTTGGGCTGATCAAAAAGGGAGGCATTGCCTCCCTAAATCTGATTAATTGGTCTCATCGGCTGGGTGAGGCTTAGGTTGCCACCACCAGTTAAACAAACGCCTTAGGCTTCTTCTGATATCATCGAGAATGATATAGAGAATAGGCACCAAAATCAGGGTTACCACAGTCGAGAACAGGATACCAAAAGCGAGTGAGGTCGCCATGGGGATCACAATTTGTGCCTGTAAGCTACGCTCTAAAATAATGGGTACTAAGCCAACGAAGGTGGTCATCGACGTTAAGATAATCGCTCTAAACCGGTAGCAACCCGCATCGATAGCGGCTTCCACTATCGGTAGACCTTGGCTTCTTGCTCGGTTAACAAAGTCGACCAAAATCAATGAGTCATTCACCACCACGCCCGCAAGCGCCACAATACCGCATAGGCTTAAGACGCTCATAGAGAGCCCGAGAATAAAGTGGCCAAATAGTGCGCCGATGATACCAAAAGGGATCACTGACATAATGATCAATGGTTGGCTGTAGGATTTTAACGGTATGGCCATCAAGGCATAGATGGTAAACATGGCAAAGAAGAAGCCCTGTAATAAGCCAACTAATGCACTGGCTTCATCGGCACTTCCACCATCTAATGCGGTAGAGATGTGCGGATATTTACCCTCTAAGTAGGGCAGGAAATCCTTTTGAATCTCGCCAACCACTTTTGACGGTTCAACAATATTTTTGTTGGCGTTGGCGGTTACGGTAATAGCACGGCGGTTATCGACACGAGTAATTGAAGAGTAGGAGTCACCGAGCTCAATTGCTGCCACGCTAGAGAAGGGCACTGAGATACCTTGTGGAGTTCGGATCATCATGTTTTCGAGATGTCCCACTGTGCGTCGCTGCTCTAGCGGGTAACGCACCATGACCTTCACTTCTTCTTTATTACGCAAGATCCTTTGAGCTTCGTAGCCATAGAAACCGTAACGTACTTGGCTAGCAAGATCTGAGAGGGTTAAGCCAAGGGCTTCAGCTTCTGGTTTGATGCTTAAACGAATTTCATGGCTTCCTGATGAGTAGTTATCGGCAATATCGTACACCCCTTCATAGGTGCGTAGCTTCTGTTTAAGCTCATTAGCGGCTAACGACAGTTGCTCTAGATCGCTTGAGGTCAGTCTAAAGGAGATATCACCGCCTGCATCGTTGGTACTGGCGTTGATGTTCAGTTTCTTAACTGAAATCAGTTCGGGTAGTGCCTCACGCCATGCGCTGGCTATAGTGACACCATCTACATCTCTGTCTTCACCTTTAGTTAATTCGGCAAAGATAAAGGCTGAGGTGCGTGAGCTCATATTGATAAAGCTATGTTTGACCACTGGGTAGCCATACTCATCTTCCATTTTATCGTTCATGGTGTAGAGCGCATTCTCAATCTCTTTGACCACTTTTAAGGTGTTGGCCTCAGAACTGCCCACATCCATATCGAGTCGCACTTGAATAAAGTCAGAGGGGATATCAGGGAAGAATACCCAGCGCACTTTACCACTTGCCACTAAGGCGATAGAGAGGATCAGTACACCGACAAAAGCGGCTACAACATTATAGCGTTGGGTAATACAGCGCTTTATAAAGTGACGATAGTTGTGATGAATAAAATGCTGCACCTTGTTGTTAAGGGAAACTTTAAAGCGCACAAACATATTGGGGTTCGGGTTGTGACGCTTGGGTTTCATGTGCGCAAGATGCGCCGGTAAAATCAGTTTCGACTCTACCAATGAGAAGGCTAAACAGAGAATCACCACTAAACCAATGGATTTCCAGATAATTGCCATGGGGCCGGAAACCATGAGCATGGGCATAAAGGCGGCTATGGTGGTCAATACCCCAAAGGTCGCGGGCATAGCGACTTTCTGTGCTCCTTTAACCACATTGTCGATGGAGTGGCCATGTTTTTCTATTTCGGTATAGGCGCTTTCCCCAATAACAATGGCATCGTCCACCACGATCCCCAGCACCAGAATAAAGGCAAATAGCGTCAACATGTTGATTGACAGTGAGAAGGGTTCCAGTGGCATCAGTAACATAGCGCCAAGGAAACAGACGGGTAGCCCCATCATGACCCAAAATGCCAGCTTGAGTTCTAAAAACAGCGCCAAGATAATAAATACCAACAAAGCACCATATAACATGTTAGACAACATCATATTAAGGCGGCCTTTGAGATAATGGGTTAAATCTCCCCAGGTATCTAACTCGGCATTGGCGGGCAGGGTAGCTCGGCGTTCTTCGATATAGCTTTTTACTTGTGAAGAGATGTCTAGTGCATTTTGATCGTCGACGCTGAGCACCTCGATAATCGCTGCCGGTTTACCATTAAAGCGGGTGTACTCTAAACGCTCTTCAAAGTCATCACGGATAGTTGCCACTTGCGGCAACATCACCCTGCTACCATCTGGACGTGTGCTCACTACAATCTTGGCAAAGTCTTCACCCGTATAGGCTTGGCCTTTAGTACGCAGCAATATGTCGCCATCTTGGGCGCGAATCGAACCGCCAGGCAGGTCGATAGAGGAGTTACGCACAGCACCTGCCACTTGGGCAAAGCTTAAGCCGTACTCTCGTAGCTTATCTTCTGATAGCTCAATACTGATCTCATACTCACGTACACCGGTAACCTGAGCGCGGGTAATCGCAGGTAGGGCGGTGACCTCTTCACGAATATTTTTGGCCAGCTCCTTCATTTGATGCAGGCTCATGTCGCCGTAGACAGAGATCCAAATAACATTATTTTCTGGTTTGATACGGAATATATTGGGCTTTTCAATATTCTCAGGAAATGTCGATATGGCATCGATGCGCAGTTTAGCTTCATCAAGAATATCTTGGGCATCGAAGCCATCCTCCACTTCGATGGTGACATTACCAAAGCCTTCACTGGCAACAGAGGTGACCTTTTTTATGCCGCTAATATCTTGGATCGACTCTTCGATCTTGATATTGATCCCCTCTTCAATCTCCTGCGGCGCAGCACCAGGGTAGGCGACGGATATCTGCAGATAGTTGAGCTCGAAGGTAGGGAATACCTCTTTGTTAATTAGTACTGTACTGAATAGGCCACCAATGAGCAGCACGACCATCAATAGGTTGGCGGCCACGCTATTGCGGGCAAACCAGGCAATAATTCCCTTGTTGCTATCCATTATTGATCACCTACTGCAACCAAGGTTGGTGTGTCGTCAGCGTCTTCGTTAGAGCTTTCGGGTAGCGCATCTTCACCAATGACTTTGACTAGTTGGCCAGTAGCCATGTTATTGATGTTGGTGAGGGAGATACGCTCGCCATCAATAAGGCTATCTTTAATGTAGACATTCTCGATATCGGTGCGAACAACGTTCACATTACGCATCTCTAAGGTATTGTCAGCCGTGACGACTGCGACTTGGCCGTCGCGAACAATATGGCGTGGCAACTTAACGATGCCATCTACGGTCCGACCTTTAATGACTGCGGTGACAAAACTGCCATATTTAAGCGGCAGTTCACCCTCTTGCTTATTGTCTCTCAGGTAGGGATCTTTAATTTCTGCGACTAGGTAGACCATACGATTTTCGGCATCAATTACCCCTTCACTGCGGATGATTTTTCCTGTCCAACTAACTGTTCGTCCTGCGAGCTGCGCACTCAAGGTGACTTCGGTATCTGGGTTATCGACTGACTCCAAATAGGCGAGTTCGCCGTTGGCTAAGGGTAAGCGGATTTCAGCAACTCGGGTGTCATAAAGTTCACCTAGGTTAGTGCCTAAGCTTACATACTGGCCTAAGTCGACGTTTCTAGCTTTGATGATGCCATCGAAAGGTGCCCTAATAATGGTGCGTTCTAAATTACGTTGTGCGCGGGCCATAGCGGCCTCAGCAAACTTGACATTAGCTTGCTCTTTTTTCAGTTGTGGAAGACGTAAACCAAGCTCTGGTGGCATGCCTCCGTCGTAGCCTTGCCAATCATTTTTAGCCACTTCACCGCGGGCAACTTCCTCTTCCAACAAGGCTTTAGCTTGCGCTAACGAGGCTTGAGCCTGCATCAGGTCGGCTTCATAATCTGAGGGTTCAATTTCGGCTAACTTATCGCCACGCTTAACAACGCCCCCAGCCACAAAACTGTCGGATATCGCTAACATGCGTCCTTGAACCTCGGTGACTAGTTGTGTTTTATTTTTGGGAGTGACCACGCCATAAGAGGGGAGATTGAGCGACACCGTTTGCTGAGTGACGGTGGTGACATCCACAATCGGGACTGGCACTTCATCTGCTTTTTGCTCAGGGGCTTCTTGGGTACTCATCAGCAGTCCGGCCAAGCCGATAAAGACTACTAGGATGAAAATTGGGGGGAGAACTCTTCTTAGAATTATTTTAATCATCGACTTCTGCTATTCCGTGCTGAACTGCTTGCTCTATAAATTACCAGAGGTTAGCGGGTCGATAAATGCTTTTTTGTAAATAAAATGTATCAATTGCTGAAACATATAGAAATATTAACACATTGATATTCAAACGGAGTCGGCGAATGCCTAGTGTAAGATGTTACAGCTGGGTAAAAAATAAGCCGCTTTGCGCGGCTTAGTTTTTTGGCTACAAGACTACTTTTTCTTCTTGCTAGCTTTGTATTTCTTATTCACTTTTTTATCAGTGGTTTTTGTTTTTTTCTTCCCTGGCGGGCGGGCTTCTTTATGTTTAGGGCGCAACTCTTCAATGATACGACGCTTAAGCGGCTGTTCGATATAGCGTTCGATTTTGGCCACAATACGCATATCGTGTGCTTCGGCCAATGAGATCGCGGTGCCTTTATTCCCTGCACGACCAGTACGACCAATACGGTGGACATAGGTGTCGGCCGAACGCGGCATATCGAAGTTAATCACATGACTGATATCATCGACATCGATACCTCGTGCGGCAACATCGGTCGCCAGCAAAATTTTCACTTCGCCTTTAGTGAAACGTCCTAGGGCTTGGAAGCGAGCTTTCTGCTCCATATCGCCACGCATAAAGGCGCAGTTGATGCCCGCACGTTGTAACTGGCCATCGAGACTGGCAACTACTTCACGTGTTTTAACGAAAACAATGGCTCGGGTAACGTCTTCACGGTTTAGAATGCTGCATAGCAAGGCAAACTTATGGTCTTTATCATCAGCAAGATGGATCCATTGGTGGATCTTGGCTTTTTCGCTGCGGGGCGGTTTTGTTTCGATGGTCACCGGATCAGACAGTAGCATTTGCGCAAAGCGACTTACACCGCCGCCTTCAAGGGTGGCTGAAAACAGCATATTCTGCTTGCGACCTTGTGCTTCAATGGCGATAGCTTGAACTACCGACGCAAAGCCCATATCAAGCATACGGTCGGCTTCATCTATGACTAACACTTCAACCGACTGCGCGTCGAATTGGCCTTTATCGAGATACTCCATGAGACGACCTGGGGTCGCGACTAATATATCGACGTTCTCTGCCAAGGCTTTCTCTTGCGGTGCATAAGGCACACCACCTGTAATGATCGCGATATCTAAATCAAGATCCGTGGCCAAGTGAGAGGCATAGCGATGAACCTGACTGGCTAGTTCACGGGTTGGCGTCAAAATCAGTACTCGAGCCTGACCCGAGAAGCGACGTGGAAAATCGATAAGATGTTGCAGCGCAGGCAGCAGAAAACTTGCCGTTTTACCGGTTCCTGTTGGCGCTCGAGCCATAATATCTTGTTGGTCGAGTGCTAAGGGAATTGTCTGTTGCTGAATTGTGGTGGGCGTATCATGGCCCATCGCCTTGAGCGACTGAAGTAATTGGTCGTCAAGGTGGAAGTCTTCAAATTGCATGCGCAGCGTCTCAATAAATAATAGCGCGGCATTATACACCCAAAAGTGGAGTGAGTGCGATGACTATAGGGAAGGGGAGCAGATTTAATCGCAAACATGGCGCAACCAGATTAAAGCTTCAGGTAAAAGGCCTGTGTCAAGGCGACCATCTCCGGTGTATAGGCGCCATTTTTATCTCTAATTGTAAGCTGCGTAGTGCTTTTGGTGTTAGTGTCTTTGGCGTCACTTAACGCAGCTAGATGACCAAGGCGTAATAGATGTCGGTGGGCTGCTTTACCGGTAACGCTCGAGACATCAACCTGCTCGATGATAGCCAATTGCGCCTGAGCAAGCTGTGCACTAAAGCCTGCAAAGCTTGCTTGCGGCAAGATAATGCTGGCGTTGCCCTCAGAGCTGAGTAGCTGACGGATAGCATTGAGTAATTGAGCAAAATCTAAACGATGAGTGTGCCGCGCCTGTGCACGCCGATCGCACTGAGAGAGTGGGCCAGCCTCAAAGTAGGGCGGGTTGCAGATGATATGGTCAAACTGCGGTAACGGGCTAGTCGTGGCATCGATCCACTGTCTTATATCACTATTAATCAGGGTAAGACGTGCGGCCCAATCTGATGCGGCAAAGTTACGTCGACAATCTATCGCTGCGTTGGCATCAATCTCAATGGCAGTGATGACGCCATGACTTCGCTGTGCAGCCATGAGGGCGAGCAAACCACTGCCTGTACCAATATCCAGAATTTGCTGTGCCTGCGACAAGGGAGCCCATGCGCCGAGCAGTACGCCGTCGGTACTGACGGGCATGCCGCAATGTGAGTCATCGATATGAAACTGCTTAAAGGTAAATGGCATGGTGAGGGCAAGAGTAAGCGGCATGGTTGCTGGCTATTGTACCGCATTGTGACTGTGCGGCCAAAGCGACACGTATTTTATGCTTATTGAGCACGCTTTATTAACAGATACCGCTACCGATAAATGTTGTCAGATGTAATGGATGAAACCGTCGGGTTCTACAGATGTTAAAGCCTTGATCTTAATTGCGCTAGATAGGGGGCGCTTGCTTGTTAATCGTTAGGGATTTTGCTAATAGTATGCCCTCACTTTAGGCATTAACGCCTAAGGTTGAGTCAGGTAAGCCAGTTTGAATGCATTTTTAGCGTCAGTTAATCCTGCTGTAGTTCAAGAAGTAGCCAACCATAGGCTAGATTTACCAAGTCGTCGTGTAATTAAAGGTTTACACGCTTTGAATATCGCGATAATTGTCAGAGTGTTTTGAGAAGCGATTGAGATCATTATAAAAAAGCAGATTAATGGGGCGTTGTGTGCAAAATAATAAAATGAGTTTGACCGATACATTAGGCTTAGGTTTTATGACCTTTGCTTTTTTCTTAGGGGCAGGAAACCTAATTTTCCCACCGCTAGCAGGATATCTTGCGGGTGAGAACATGACGCTTGCGATGATAGGATTCCTCGTGACGGCGGTGACACTCCCGCTAATTACCTTGATTGCGGTGGCAAAAGCCAACGGTAAAGTGATGGGGCTGCTGCCTGCATTTGCTGCCACTGCACTGGCGATTGCTATCTATATTATCATTGGTCCCGCTTTCGCTGCGCCACGCGCTGGCCTTGTCGCCTATGAAATGGGTTATAAGCCATTTATCGCAGATAGCAGTGCAACCTTCGAGTTTGCAGGCATAGTACTCAATAGCTCTCAACTCCTGTATACCACTATCTTCTTTGGTATCGCGATGTTGTTGTCTCTATTTCCTGGTAAATTGCTCGACAGTGTGGGCAAAGTGCTTACACCGATAATGCTTCTATTACTAATGGGACTGGCTGGCGCTGTCATCGTGTTACCCGGTGCTGAAGTGAGTCAAGCTGTTGGTGATTATCAGTCTAATCCGCTGACTAAGGGCATTTTAGAAGGTTACAACACCATGGATACCTTGGCGTCGCTAATCTTTGGTATGTTGATCATCGACATCTTACGCAAAAAAGGGATTGATGCGCCTAAGGAGCAAACCAAATATTTAGTCCGCGCAGCCTTTATTGCGGCTGGCGGTTTGGCATTTGTTTATATTTCTCTGTTTTATCTTGGTGCGACAGCCGGTGATTTAGCGGTAGGTGCTGACAATGGCGGTATCATCTTAACCAACTATGTTAATCATCAGTTTGGCGGCTTAGGTCAAGTGCTACTGGCAGCTGTGGTGACCTTAGCGTGTTTAACGACTGTGGTCGGTTTGGTGTCGGCCTGTGCTGAGTATTTCAATGAGCTGATGCCGAAGCTGTCTTATCGTTTGCTTGTGGTCGTGATGAGCATTACTTGTGCAACTGTGGCCAATGTTGGCCTAGCACAATTGATTAGTATCAGTATTCCTGTATTGGTCACCATCTATCCTGTGGCGATTGCATTGGTTGCCGTGACCTATCTTACTGAGCGTTTCAACCAGCCTGAATTTGCTCATCGTGCGGTATTAAGTATTGCCTTGTTCTTCGGTATTATCGACGGCCTTAAAGCTGCGGGTGTTGATATGAGCATCTTTAACTTTATGCCATTGCACAACGAAGGCATGGCGTGGCTACTGCCAACTGGTGTGACGATATTATTGTGCTTGATGAGCAAGCGCTCAGCCAAACCTGAAGCCGTGCTTAATTGAACTCTATGATTGCGATAGCGTAAGATAACGGTGTTGGCTATATGGCTAATACCCAGCAGTATAAAGGTGTGATTGCTCAGTAAGAGCTTAGCGCTTGTGAGGCACGGCCCTTAATTGCTCCTGCATTAAGGGCCTTCACTTTATTCATGTTGATTGCAATGAGCGAAGAGCATACTTGTTTCTCGGGGCAAACTCGTTAACACGGCATCGGATGTGCTAAAAACGTCTTTAAGGCGCTTTTTTCCTGTCGACTACTGCGTTGAATGGCTTCTCAAGGGAGCAAGTATTTCATCATCTATCCACCTTAAATTCGTTGTTAATGAACACGCTAAGTCGATCACTTTCTTATACTGATTAGTATAAAATCGTTTTTTAAGGAGTTTGCGTGACCGCATCCATAAGTCGCTATCAGCAAGATCCATTGATTGAAGCTTTTCTTGATGACCTTTGGTCCAGCAAGGGGCTTAGCGATAATACTTTGCAGGCTTATCGTAGCGATCTGTGCATATTTGATAAGTTTGTTCAGGCTAAACAACTGGCCCTGCTGGATGTTGACCAGATATTAGTGCGTGACTATCTGAGCCAACGCTTTGAAAAGGGCTTTGAGAAAAGCAGCAGTGCAAGGTTGGTAAGCAGTTTACGGCGCTTCTATCGATACCTGGTAGTGCAAAAACGTATTGAGTTAGATCCGCTAGCAATGATCAAGCCCCCCAAACTGGCACGTAAGCTACCAGACTCCTTAAGTGAGGCCGATGTTGATCGGTTGCTCAATGAACCTAATGCCGAGGATCCGTTAGAGTGTCGCGATCGAGCCATGCTAGAACTGCTTTATGCCAGTGGATTACGCGTGTCTGAACTGGTTGGCTTGACTATGGAACAGATGAGCTTGCGACAAGGATTAGTGCGGATCGTCGGTAAGGGTAGTAAAGAGCGCTTAGTGCCATTGGGCGAACTCGCCGTGCAGGAGATTGAGCACTATCTAGCGGGAGCGCGTGCTGAACTTCTTAAGGGCAAAGTGAGTGACGTGGTGTTTCCATCTAAGCGCGGCACCATGATGACACGGCAAACATTTTGGCATCGAATAAAGCATTATGCGTTACGAGCGGGTATCACTGTGCATCTTTCACCTCACACATTACGTCATGCTTTTGCTACCCACCTTCTTAATCATGGCGCAGATCTGCGTGTGGTACAGCTACTATTAGGCCACAGTGATTTATCGACCACCCAAATATACACCCATGTAGCCAAGGCGAGATTGGCTAAATTGCATCAAGATCACCATCCAAGGGGTTAAAAAACCGAATAATTTGCTTTCAAAGCGATGTCCATGTAACTTTTCAGCCCTTAGTCGGGTCTTATAAACATGACCTCGTTTGGTTTAATGGTTGTAGTCCAAATACAGTACAGGAATTCTAATGAACTTTACCCGAGCCCTTACCTTGCTATGCACGCTTGTTGCAGCGCCATTTGTGCTAGCTGCATCAAATAGTGCCGTTGATAATAGTGCCCAACTTAAACAAAAATTGTCTGAGACATTAAGTGTAGAAGTGCAAAGCCTTACCCCATCACCAGTGCCTGGGCTATATGAAGCCATTACAGATCGCGGTGTGCTTTATATCTCACAAGATGGTTCTAAGTTGTTCCATGGTAATTTATATGATCTAGATAAAGGCATGAAAAACTTAACCGAGGCTGCGTTGGCTGGCCCTCGTATTGAGATGATTAAGCCTTTTGAGAAGAATATGTTGGTCTATAAGGCTAAAGATGAGAAACATGTCGTTACCGTGTTTACTGACATCACCTGTGGCTACTGCCGTAAACTGCATAACGAGATGGCCGAGTATAACGATTTAGGCATCACAGTGCGTTATTTAGCGTTCCCACGCCAAGGTGTGCCGTCTAAAAATGCTAACGAGATGGAAGCGGTATGGTGTGCTGCCGACCCACTGCAAGCAATGGATGATGCAAAAGGTGGTAAAAGTGTGCCGCTGGCCAAGTGTGATGCAAAAATTGCTCAGCAGTACAGCTTAGGGCAAACACTCGGTGTAAATGGTACGCCAGCTATCATCTTAGAAGATGGCACCATGATCCCAGGCTATCAGCCGCCAGCACAGCTTTTACAAGTGTTAGAGCGCAACTAATAGCCGTGATTGCTATTGATTTAAGAGGTGAGCCAAGGCTCACCTTTTTTGTGTCTGTTCAATGGTGATGTGCAACAAAACTCAATGCGGTTACTGTGTTATTCACTGAGCTTTGTTATGCTAGCTGACCATGTATGCTTAGGTTATTGATGTTGTGATCCATAAGATAGTTCGCCGTCCGGCAGTAGATGATAGTCACCTTCCTGCACACCTCTCTCCAATATTAAAACAGGTGTATGCGAGTCGAGGTTGTAGTGATACAGATTGCGAGTTGGCGCTTGCTAACTTGTTGCGCCCCAATACCATGAAGGATGTTGATGTTGCCGCAGCGATTGTTGCAGATGCTATTGCCGCCAACCGAGCTATCTTAATCATGGGGGATTTCGATGCCGATGGGGCCACATCGACCAGTGTTTGTTTGCTTGCTCTGCGGATGATGGGCGCACAAAAGGTGGACTACCTTATCCCTAATCGTTTTGATTATGGCTATGGTCTAAGTCCTGAAATTGTCGATGTGGCTTACCAAAAAGGTGCCGAGCTGTTGATCACCGTCGATAATGGTATTTCATCGATTGAAGGTGTCGCGGCGGCAAAAGCTTGTGGCATGACAGTGGTGATCACCGACCATCACCTGCCAGGTCAAACCGTGCCAGCGGCAGATGCCATTGTTAATCCCAATCAGGTGGGTTGTAGCTTTGCCAGTAAAGCCATTGCTGGTGTTGGGGTCGCTTTCTATTTGATGTCGGCTCTCAGAGCTGAACTAAGGCAACGCAACTGGTACCAGCAACAGGGTATTGCTGAGCCTAACCTCGCCAGCTTATTAGATATTGTCGCACTGGGCACTGTGGCCGATGTGGTGTCTCTCGATACCAATAATCGCATCTTAGTTGATGCGGGACTTAAGCGAGTGCGTGCTGGTCGTTGTCGTCCGGGGATCACTGCGCTGCTAGAAGTGGCTAAACGTAACACAGCACGGATTGTTGCCTCTGACTTTGGCTTTGCGGTGGGGCCACGCCTCAACGCCGCAGGCCGACTAGACGAGATGGCCCTAGGGGTCGAAACCTTGTTGTGTGATGACATCATGCACGCACGGCGCATGGCCAGCGAGCTGGATGGTTTAAACGCAGAACGACGCGACTTAGAAGCCGACATGCAGCAAGAAGCGCTAAAAAGCCTCGAAGCGTTAGCACTGGATGAGTCAGACTTACCTTGGGGAATCGCACTTTATCAAAGCGATTGGCATCAGGGGGTGATAGGCATTCTCGCTTCACGAATCAAAGATAAATATCATCGCCCAGTTATTGCCTTTGCAGAAGCAAGTGAAGGGGAGATAAAAGGCTCTGCACGCTCTATTAAGGGGTTGCATATGCGCGACCTACTGGAGCTTATCAATGCCAAACACCCTGGGATGATCATCAAGTTTGGTGGACATGCCATGGCGGCGGGACTGTCGTTAAGAGCGGGGGAGTTTAACCGCTTCGCTGCGGCGTATGATGAAGCCGTCCGAAATCTGTTGGCGCCAGAGCAGCTAACGGGTGAGATTGTGAGTGATGGAGCGTTATTGCCCCATCAGCTGAACATGGATATTGCCCGAGAATTACGCAATGCAGGTCCATGGGGGCAAAATTTCGCCGAGCCACTGTTTGATGGTTACTTTCGCGTAGTACAGCAGCGGATTGTGGGTGAGCGTCATCTCAAACTGGTTCTGGAAAGCGAATGTGGCCAAACCATGGTGGACGCCATCGCCTTTAATGTCGACCTGAAAACTTGGCCCGATGCTACGATTCAATTTGCCCATGTAGCATATAAGCTCGATATTAATGAGTACCGAGGGAATGAAAGCCTGCAATTGATGGTGGAGCAGATAGAACCTCGATGAGCGACGGCGGGGTAGCATCTGGCTTACTGGTTAGGTTTGTTTGCCGGTCTAACCTTCATGGCTACTTATAAATAGCCTGCGGGGGTGATGTATCTACCAATATCGTGATCACATAAACAGTGATATTGCCGATATCATGCTGACATTTACCATATCGCTATGGGTTAGATGTTAATCAAGGATTGAATGGGTAAGCACTCTTGTAGCTCGGTCAGTGAAGCGTAGCTTAGTGCGTACGAGCGAGAGGCATGGATGCCGAGGTAAAGATCACATGGAGATGCAGGTAACGTGTCAGAGTGGCTTGCTGTAAGCAATATATAACCATAAAGGCTAACGTGACCGTTGGCTAGCGATGTGTGAGCACTCATAGCCCTTGTAACAAAAAGGTTTTACCCTAATACCTCCGTTAACACTCGTTGCCAATTGCCTCCCATGATCTTGCTGCGATCTCCACTGCTAAAACCGGCGTCTGATAACGCGCTATCGATTCGCTCCATGCGATCGATATGATTTAGCTCAGGGATAATTACATGCTGCGGTTCACTGTCAAAGCCCAATACACCGCGTGCGCGTAGACTGTGCCACCACTCGATATACTGCTTAACACCTTCGGCATTATTATTCTCGAGCTTTAATAGATTTTCATGGCCGCGTAGGGGGTAGTCGTTGGCAATAGCAACAGCGTCGATACCGCCGATATTGGCCACATGCTTAAGGTGCGCTATATAGTGCTCTGTGGTCGGGATTTTATCGTTAGTGAGCCAGAAGGTCATCATAAATACGCCAAACAAACCGCCAGTGTCGCCGATGGCTTTAATTACCTCATCGGGCGAGCAGCGGGCGTGGTTAACGATGGCGCGCACGGCACCATGGCTCTGTACTATCGGCATCTTGCTCGCTCTAGCTGTCTCGAGGGCCGATTGAGGGCTAGAGTGACTGACATCAATTAACATCTTTTTCTGATTCAGCTTTTCTATCAGTTGTTGGCCTGCTGGCGTTAACGGAAGGTTCAGTCCCTGTGTACCGTCATTATCCAGTGCGCCGCCGCTGAATTTATTACCATAGTGATGGGTAAGTTGCAGTACGCGCAAACCACGGTCATAAAACTCATCGACCTGGGCTAAACCTGAATTTATGCTTTGCTCAACGCAGTCAGCGCCTTGAATTTGAAAAAATACCGCCGTTCGCTGACTATCCTGTGCGCGCTGAATATCTTGACCACTTTTACCGAGTAACAGTTTGTCTGGGTTGGCATTCACTCGGGTCAATGCTTCGCTTATGCTCTGGACACAGGCGTTATAGGTGCGTTTATAGTTGGTGGTACCATCGGGCTGCTTAATGGCTTCAATGGCCGAGATATCACAAAGGTATGCATCGAGTTTGGAGCCGCTGAGATCGGCGAGATCATCGGGTAGAAAAGAGAGACCGTCGATGTAAAGTGGTTGGCTGCTCAGTTGTGCCCAACTCGTGAGAGGCGCTAACTGAGTCAGTAGGCCGCCAGCTGCCAAGGCTTTAAGTAGATGACGTCGTTGAGATTGTACGGCCATGTAGCGCTCCTAGATTGTTATTATTATCGCGGCAAGTTCACAGAGATATGCAGCAGATATTAACATCAAAAAAGAGTCCGTGGCGCAAACATCTGCACCCAGTGCAGTCTCATCTCAGTCTGCGCTGGGTGTTGTGTTGCTTTTAGGCTAAATGCGCTGCAATCGCCTTGCCGACAGCGCTGGCGCTCGCTGGGTTTTGCCCGGTGATAACGCGGTTGTCTTCGATGACAAATTCGTTCCAAGGTTGCACCTTATTATAACGTGCAGCTGTGCGAGTTAACGCTTCTTCAAGCAGGAATGGAATATTATCAATGGTGCCGTAGTCCACTTCTTCTTCGCGAGTAAATCCGGTAACCGATTTATCGGCAATCAGCTTCTGACCATTACTAAGCGTGATAGGCAGTAGGCCTGCAGGTCCATGACAAACGGCACCAATGACGCCGCCGGCTTCATAATGGCTCGCACTTAACTGTGCGACAAACTCATTGCTGGCTAAGTCTGACAGTAAGCCAAACCCACCTGGATAATAAATAGCGGCATAATCCTGAATATTGATTTGGGTGGCAGGGATGGTGTTGTTTACCCGAGTTTGGAATACTTCATTGGCTAAGATCTCACTATTGATGGTGTCACCTTCAATATCGGTTCCATAAAGTGGTGCCTTGCCGCCCTGAATTGATACTAGGTCATAGTCCAGGCCTGCATCAAGTAACTGATGCAGTGCATGGGTGAGTTCTGGAGCAAACGTGCCATTAGCTTCATCAGTGGTTCCGAGTGTCGCGTGGTTAGTCAGTAGGATAAGAACTTTTTTCATTGGTCTGTGCTCATTTGTTGAAAGTGCGCTCATTGTAATTGTTGCTAATAGATATGATAATTAGCGAAATATGCAAATTACTATTGTTATATGGCAATAATGGGTGTCGATATGGACAGTTTTGAGGGAATAGTGGAGTTTATTGCCGTGGCGGAAACCCATGGTTTTTCGGCGGCTGCACGTCAACTGGGTCACTCAACCAGCCATGTTAGCCGGCAAATTGCTCGCTTAGAAACCCGTTTAGGTTGCGCCTTGTTTGCTCGCACCACCCGCAGTGTCAGTTTGACGCAAGCAGGGCAGCGTTATTTTCAACAGTGCAAAAATCTGTTGGTAGGGTTGCAGCAAGCCAATGAGCAGGTGATTAATCAACAATTGGAATTGAGTGGTACGCTGCGTGTCAGTGCCGCAGGGGCATTTGCTGAGCAGTATATTGCTCCCGTGTTGATAGAATTTGCCAGTCAACACCCTGAGCTGACTATCGACATGGATTTTAATAGCCGTATGGTGAATTTTGTTGAGGACGGTATCGATTTCGCCATTCGTTTTGGTGCGTTACAAGACTCAGGGTTAGTGGCTCGTAAATTAGCCAACCGCAATATGATGGCGGTGGCCAGTCCTGACTATCTTCAGCAGTATGGGCTGCCAAATCATCCTCGGGACCTCAAACACCATAGCTGTATTATCTCTAACAAGGATCATTGGTTGTTTCATGATGCTGACAGCGCAAGTGAACCTGAACGGGAGATCAACGTAAAGGTGCAGGGCCGCTGGCGTAGCAACAATGTCCCGGCAGTTATTGCTGCCTGTGAGCAGCATTTAGGCATTGGTTATCTACCCAAAAGTAGTTTTATCAATGCATTAGCTAAAGGTTCTGTTGTGCCTATTTTGCAGCCCTATTGGAGCAGCGGTTTAACCAGCTGGATTGTTTACCAAAACCGTCGCTTCTTACCCATGCGTGCCCGGCTAGCTATCGATCACTTACTGACGCACTTTGCTGATTGGCAGGAGTAGCCAAAAGTGATGAGAGCTAGCTTATACCAATCAGTATAAAGATGTGATCGCTCAGCGGAGAATTTAGGCTTATGAGGCAAGGCCCTTAATTGCTCCTTGGCTCTAGCATCCTCGAAAACCGTTCCATGCGTTACCCTACCTCCTAAACCCCTTTAGTCGTGCTTCGCCCTATCTCCATATCGTCGTGCATTGAGGGCATTCACAACATCTTTGTTGAATGGCCTCACAAGGGAGCAATCATTCCGTCGCCCATTTGCCTTGAATTCGTTGTCAAAAACACGCAGAGTCAATCACTTTCTGCTGCTGATTGGTATTACCATGGCATGCCAAAACAGATTGAAGCTGGCCTCTTTATGGTCGTCTAACTGCCACTTATCTGGATGGTCGATAAAATAACGGGTGGCGGCAAGGTATTGGCCATGACAGTTGTCTTGCATCAAACCAATTGGATAGTTGGCCAAGATACCTTGTTGTTGACCTTGTTCAATTAAGTTAGCAATAAAGCCCAATATGGTATTCATTGCTTGAGCTCGAACGGGTTGCTCTATGGTCGGCGACATAGAGTAGAGCTGAAAGAACTCCTGCTTAAGGGGATGGGCAATCGCCCAGTCGAGTGCAGAAAACCACAGTGTTTTGGCGTCTTGCTTTAAATTACCGCTCTGATTGGCTGCACCAACAATCGCGTCAGCAAACTCCTGCTTTACGGCCAAGAAAAGGTGATCCATTAAGGCATCTTTAGAGGCAAAATGGTGGAACAATGTACCTGTGGCAACCCCCGCTTCCCTCGCGATGGAGGCCGTGGTTGTGGCATGAAATCCCTGTGCGACAAATAGCGATAACGCTGTGTCTAATATGGCTTGTTTTTTATCGGATTTACTCATCTTGTAGCCTGCTTTTCAGTAACTATTATCGCCCTAACGCAGTGTTGTGCGAGGGCGAACTTTGCTATCAGCGTCTTAACGTAAGAATAGTTTCATCAGCAGTTGTTGAACCGCGCTGCCATAGGGAGGGTGGACTAACTTACCAGTATTGAGCTTACCACGGCTAAGGACGGTTTTGGCGTGGCTCATGGTCAGGAACCCCTCTTTACCATGGTAATGGCCCATGCCAGAGGGACCTATCCCACCAAAGGGCGCATCATCGGCGGCTACGTGGAATACCGTCTCATTAATACACACTCCGCCAGAGTGGGTGTGCGCTAAAATATGTTGTTGTGTTTGCTCACTAAAGCTCATGATATATAGCGCAAGTGGACGAGGACGGTCATTAATGAAATCAATGGCGTTATCGACCGTTTCATATTCGATGATCGGTAGCAGCGGACCAAAAATCTCGTCTTGCATCAGTGTCATCTCATCGCTGACTTGAGTGATGAGCTGGGTGGGAATTTTGCGCTGTGCAGTGTCGATAGCTTCGCCGTTGGCAGAAGTAATTTGCGCGCCTTTGGCTTTTGCATCATCAATGACTGCAATGAGTCGATCAAACTGACGTTGATTAATGATAGCGCCATAATCCTCGTTATTGCTTATTTGGCCATACATCGCATTGAATTTGCGTTCAAATGCTTCTTTAAACTGTTCAGTTTTACCTTGTGGCACTAACACATAGTCGGGTGCGACACAGATCTGACCCGCATTTAAGCATTTACCATAGATCATTCGCTCAACGGCTTCATCGAGAGGCATATCTGGCGCAACAATCACTGGCGACTTTCCGCCTAGCTCTAAGGTTACGGGGGTCAGGTTTGCCGCGGCAGCACGCATTACATGGCGGCCCACAGTGGTTGACCCAGTAAATAACAGATGATCGAAGGCAAGCGATGAAAAGGCCGCGGCGACATCAGCTTCACCTTCAACTACCGCCACAACGGTTTCGTCAAATAGTGCGCTAAGCATCTGCTTGAGTACTGCATTGGTATGTGGAGTGAACTCAGACAGCTTTAACATCGCACGATTACCTGCGGCAATGGCGGTAATGAGTGGACCAATTGAGAGCATTACCGGGAAATTCCACGGCACAATAATGCCGACGACGCCCACTGGCTGGTACTGCACCGACACTTTGGCTGGCGCAAGCAGGATGCCCGCATGACGGCGGCTAGGCTTCATCCAACCCTTTAGGTGTTTAAGGCTGTAATTGATGTTGTTGATGCAAGGCATGATGTCTGAAATCCGGCTGTCATCTTTAGAACGATGACCATAATCTTTACTCAATGCATCGATAATAGCCTCTTGGTTATCCAGTAGTGCCGACTTGAGCGCTGATAACTGCTGTTTCCGTTCATCTAATGTTGGGGCGGGTTGACGTCTATAGCTGGCCTTTTGTTTGGCTAAGATAAGGTTTAGCTGTTCAGATGGGTTGATTTCAAGTGGCATATTCATCACACCTTTCCTTTATTAAATTAATGGCAAACAGTTGCCAAAATAGTTGTTTTATTCATTGGCCGTTATAGATGCTATTGCAGCAACCGAATAAACCGACTGATTAGTCGGTCTAATGCTAGTGCATTTATCTGTCTAGGTCAAATAATCGCCTAACTGCCCACGTAATGTGATGGTGATCACGTTTTGTTGGCGGTAGAAAACTACACTTAAAGGAGATAGATATAGACGATATTTCATCGGCAAAAGGAGATTGATATGAGTGACGTCATTCATGGTATTTCTATCGGAATCGAGCGTAATGGTGATGATTTTTATCTTGCTTTTAAAGCGGTCGGCAGCTTGTCTCACGCAGACTACCAACGTATGACCCCATTGCTTGAGTCCGCCCTAATCGGTATTCGCGAACCCGAGGTATTTGTGCTGGCGGATATTACCGAGCTCGAAGGTATCTCACTACATGCCGCTTGGGATGATCTCAAGCTGGGGATCAAGCATGGCAAGGAGTTCAAAAAAGTGGCCATTGTCGGTCGAGGTGGCTTGCAGCAATGGATGACACGTGTTGCCGATTGGTTCACCCCTGGTGAGTTTAAGTTTTTTGAAGATAGGTTGCAGGCGCTCGATTGGTTGACCTAGTTGGATGCTGTCAGCAATACGGCTAGGTTAAACGAACTGCGCAAAGGCCGTAAACGGTTTAATTGATGGGAAATTGATCCCTAAGGAGTGAGTGATGAGAACTGGTCCAATACTATGTCCCACAGACTTTTCTGAAACTGCCTCTCATGCTTTGCGATATGCCATTGAGATGGCCAATTTGTATCAGGTTGGTTTTCGACTACTGCATGTGGTGGAGCAGCTGCTAGGTGATGAGAATTTTCAGATTTTAGCTATAACCCCTGATGAACTTGCTAAGTCCATGGAGGATGCCGCAGCAGACAGAATGCGGTCTTTATTAGCTGGATTAGACAGCGAGTTGACTATTGAAACAATGATCCGACGAGGCGATGCAGTGACAGAGATCTTAGCGGAGGCGGAGGAGAGTCATGTCGGTATGATTGTCATTGCTAGCCATGGCCGCACTGGGTTGTCGCATTTTTTACACACCAATGTCGCCGAAGCGGTGGCGAATAAAGCTGCATGCCCAGTACTGGTCGTGAAGTAGCCTTAACGCTTAGTCACCAGCGAGGCGTAATAGTTTTTTAAGGAGGTATGTTATGCGTACTCGTCAAATTCTATGTCCGACCGATTTCTCTGAAACGGCCAGTCACGCGCTCACTTATGCGGTCGATATGGCTAAATTATATGGTGTCGATTTAAGAGTGGTGCATGTGGTGAGCGAACCTTATGGTGCGCACAATTACGGCATAACGGTCGAAAGTAATGAGGAGCTTGAGCAACACCTTCATGCCTACGCTAATGGTAAGTTAGCCGAGGTTGTGCGCCAAGCACAGGCATTGATGCCGGAGCAGTTGTCGGTGAAAAGTGAGGTCAGATCGGGTGCCGTATTAGGGCAACTATTGCTCGATAGCGAGCAAAACGATGTCGGTATGATTGTTATTGCCAGTCACGGCCACACGGGCCTTTCTCATCTGCTTAACCCCAGTGTTGCAGAGGAGTTAGCTAATAAAGCAAAGTGCCCCGTTATGGTAGTGAAGTAGCGGGAAAGTCCCCATTGTACCTGACTCATACTTGTGGCTGTAAAACTGGCTAACGTAGGTTATCTGCAGGTATCACGATAAAGCTGATCAGCGAGCGATTGTAATACCTCTGATGTGGGGTGGCTGTGTGCGAATGTTCGCAAACCATATATGCCCATGACAAAGTAACGTGCCAAATGGGCACTATCTCTGTGCTTGTCTATCTGCTGGTTGTCAATCGCTCGTTGGAACTTCTGTGCCAGCGCTAATTGCCAGTTCTCTAAGTGCTGATTGATGATAGTGCGCACCT
Organism: Shewanella colwelliana; assembly: GCF_001735525.1. Lineage (NCBI taxonomy): Bacteria > Pseudomonadati > Pseudomonadota > Gammaproteobacteria > Alteromonadales > Shewanellaceae > Shewanella > Shewanella colwelliana. Next base: position 86,135 of record NZ_MCBT01000044.1, on the reverse strand, counting down.
CTTCATCTTGCTCCGCCAGCTCATTAAGGGCTTTGGTTAATAAACAGGCTTTCGATGCGTCACAGCTTAAACATTGCTGCACAATATGGTCTAGATAACGCTTTAACTGTTCGATAGTGGGGCTGTCATCGACAAAAAATGCTTCAAATTCGGCACTGCGGTTGGCGCGATACTGATCGAGCGCGGCTAGCAGCAACCCGCGTTTGTTGTCAAAAGCGCAATAGATAGAACCTGGGTGTAAACCTGTTGCTTTAGTGAGATCTTGCATGCTGGTCTTGGCATAACCTTTGGTCATGAAGGCTGTCATGGCTTGGGTTAATACTTTTTCTCGATCAAACTCGGCGTTACGCATTGGCACTTCTGTTGGCTAGTAGGATGAAATCACATTGTACTCAAAGTTGAATGATTGTTCAAAAAAGATCTTGAATGAGCATTCAAGTAAGGGTATCTTGAACGGATATTCAAGAAAGAGAGATTGCTATGACTGCTAACTTATTTCAACCTTATCAACTAAACAGTACGATCACGTTGAACAATAAGATCTTAATGGCGCCGCTGACGCGTTGTATGGCTGATGATGAATTAGTGCCGACTCAAATGATGGCCGACTATTATGCGCGTAGAGCGGCGGCCGGATTAATTATCTCTGAGGCGGTGATCATTCGCCCTGATGGTCAAGGTTATCCCAATACTCCTGGTTTATTTACCCCAGCGCAGATAGATGGCTGGCGCATGGTGACGGATGCTGTACATCGAGCTGGAGGCAAAATTTTTGCTCAGTTGTGGCATACCGGTCGTGTGGCTCACTCCTCGTTTTTTGGCGGCCAGATCATCGGGCCATCGGCTGTAGCGATAGAAGGTAGCGTGCCACGGCAGCGCGAGCTCACCTATGAAGTGCCAAAAGCGGTGAGCCATGAAGAGATTGAGCAACTGATCAACGACTATTCGCAAGCGGCAGCCAATGCGATAGATGCAGGTTTTGATGGGGTAGAGATCCACGGAGCTAATGCTTACCTTATCGATCAGTTCTTGCATCATGATAGTAATCGTCGCACCGATGAGTATGGTGAAACGCCGCAAAACATGGCACGTTTCCCTCTGGCAGTGGTTGACGCCATCTGCGAGCGTATTGGTAACGAGCGCACCGCCTTGCGGGTATCGCCGGGCGCCTATGTCAATATGAAGGGCGATAGCCGTGACCGCCAAGTGTTTGATTATTTCCTCAAGCAACTGGAGTCTCGCGACTTGGCCTATCTGCATATTGGTATTTTTGATGATAGCGTACAGTTTGACTATTTAGCGGGCAGTGCCTCAAGCTACACCCGAGCGCATTACAGCAAAACCTTAGTTGGCGTAGGCAGTTATAGCGCTAAAACGGGGGCGGCAGCGCTTTCTGAAAACAAGTTTGATTTATTAGCAATAGGCCGACCGTTTATTGCCAATCCCGATTATGTTGAGCGGGTACGTGATGATCAGCCCTTAGTAGAGTACTCAGATGCCATGTTAGGTGAGCTTATTTAGTCTACATTAATCATTATTAGTATCAGAAAACCAGCGACATACTCTTGCGCTGGTTTTTTTTATAGGGAGTAATAACTGAGTTCGGCTAAGTTATTAGGGCGAGCCGCGTCAGAGGTAATGACGTTTAGAGATGCTGTATTCATACCCACTAAGCCTTGCATTCACTCGTCATGGCGTAAAATCCCCAACCTTCACGCTAAGTCCAAAATGAAGAGAGCCAATACAAAGCTCGTAGTCGTTGCGTAATTCTGCTTTAATCATGAACAAAAAATTAACATAGGTAGATATTATCGCCGCCCAAAGGCTTTAAGATGGCTATCGCACATGTTAGGGGAAGTAGCTATCACCATTCCATTATGGTCTTGACGACTGAGCTGTGATAATCCTCGAATTTTTAGACGAACCACCTTGGGAGTATTAATTATGAAGTGTCATATTATCAGTGGGTTAACCCTGCTGGTAACTATCTGTTGTGTATTTTTGTCGACGTCATTGTTAGCCCATGGTGTAGATGAGAATACGCAAGCCTTCCTGTCCGGAAATCAAGGCGTGTCGATCTTACCTTTCGTCTATATTGGCGCAAAGCATATGGTGACAGGTTATGACCACCTGCTCTTTTTAGTGGGGGTGATTTTCTTCCTGTTTAGAGGCAAGGATATTGTTATCTACGTTAGCTTATTTACCTTGGGACACAGCATCACCTTGCTATTTGGGGTGTTGAACGATGTGCAAGTTAACGCTTACCTTATTGATGCAATTATCGGCTTATCTATTGTCTATAAAGGGTTTGATAACCTTGGTGGTTTTCGGCGACTGTTTGGGCGTCAACCCAATACGCAAATGGCGGTAGCAATATTTGGCTTGTTTCATGGCTTTGGCCTTGCGACTAAAATTCAGGAGTTTCAGCTGCCGAGGGACGGGTTGGTGAGCAATATTTTGGCCTTCAATTTAGGGGTTGAGATTGGTCAGTTTTTAGCGCTTGGGGTGATATTCCTCCTGATCAGCTTCTGGCGTCAACATCGCAGTTATCTGACATTTTCCCTAGCAGCTAACACCCTGTTAATGAGCAGTGGTTTGATGTTAGCGGGCTATCAATTAACGGGTTATTTTCAATAACTACACCGTAATAAGGAATTTTATATGACACTATCGAATGCGCACCAACATATTCCTGTGCACAGTAATAAGACACTCATCAAAGCCAGTGTGACAGCTACCGTAATGGCGGTAATCATACTAGTGCTAATTATTTTACCTGCAGAATACAAGGTCGACCCCACAGGTTTTGGCAAGGCTGCTGGCTTGACACAGTTAGCTGACTTAAGTGAAGCCGAGTTGGAATCAGCAGAGCCAGTTAAATCTAACGTTGTGAAAACTCAACCGCAAGAGAAAACGGTGCCACTCGCTGAACAACCAGTAGAATCGAGATTGGGTTTTGCCCCCCCTGCGGCTCATTTACTTACGGTTGAACAGATTAAAGCCGCCCGTCAAACCCCTGGCGTGAGAAGCGATACCATTGATATCGTTATTCCCGCAGGTAAAGGGCTTGAGTACAAGTTGCTTATCGATGCCTATGTGCATCTTGAATACGAGTGGCGTACAGATGGGCAGCCTCTCTATTTTGATTTTCATGGCGAACCACAAGGTGACCAGAGTGGCTATTATGAGAGCTTTGCCATCACCACGGCGACTGAGATGAAAGGTTCTTTAACAGCGCCATTTACCGGATCGCATGGCTGGTATTGGAAAAACAAGAGTGGTACGCCTGTCACAGTAACATTAATCACCAAAGGGGATTATCGGATCAAAGGTTAGCGCGGTAGTTTGAACTAACCTAAACCATGTTGCTTGGGTTAGTTCATTCTGGTTAAAGTGTTAGCGTGTGACCCCGCTTGGCCTATGATATTTTCCTAAATACTCGCTGCCAAGCTGCTGCTATTAGGGGCTAAAAGCTTGAGCCTGGCAGCGCCAAAAACGCTTCCTCTTCTGGGGTGGATTGCCGGCCTAATATCTTATTTCTATGGGGGTAACGGCCAAACTGGTCGATAATTTTCTTGTGTCTTTGCTCAAATTCTAAGTTACCAATTGCCGCTTCACGACTAAACAATACAAGTGCAATCTCATGAATATAGGCTGACTCACTGTGCATATAGGGCATATAAAGAAAGGGCACTTGAGTGGGTTTTAGCTCACTGTCGGCACCAGCAGCCACGGCTTCTTGGGCCAACGCGAGTGCCATGGAATCAGCGGTAAAGGCATCTGGCTGATCGCGATAGATATTGCGGCTAAATTGATCTAAGACGATGATTTCAGCTAAACGACCGCGAGGAGTGGTGCGCCAGTGATGCAGTTCGCCCTGTTTGGCTTGGTTAAGTAGGGCTGAAAATCTTTCGGTAATGGTGGCATCGAAGTTGGCATCTTTTAGCCACCATGATTTGGGTTCTATCTCTTCAAACCAAAAGTGAAGCACATCGTCTGGGGGACAGTTCATCTTGCTCTCCTAAATCCAATTATGATGATCTTGCTGGGTTAATTGAAGCGCTGTTTCTGCGATTTGTCTTGCATCTTTCAATGGTATGTAGGGAATATGTTGCTCGCCGCTTGCTAGGCCAAGTGTGAGTGTCGCAAGTTGCCTTTTACGTTGTCCTGGTGTTTGGGTGATGCAGACATGCTGAACTTTTTTAAGTGACACCAGTTGCCAGCTTTGACCCAATACGCCCGTATGGATCCAGCAATTATCCGCTTGAAGTAGGTAGCCCCATTGTCGGTATCTTGCATAGATCAAAGCCGTCACGACAGCGGCAATGAACAATAAGGTCTCGGTAAAGGGGTTGATGCCAATAAATAGCGTATTGAGCAGTGCGATGAGAGGGGCGAGCCAAGCCCGTCGCCAAAACCAGCCGATATGAATGCCTCGGTAGTGTGTGGGTAAGACAGTGGCCGTGGCAGCAAGGCCATTGAGCTTTGGCATGAGTTCATCTATTTGCTGGCGCTTCATGCTAGGTATCAACATATGGCGCTTGGCCATCTGCTCAACTTCATTACCTTTAACTTGTTTAAAGTTGATGGTCCATAACTGCAATAGCCTGCCTATCACGGGCTGACTAAACTCAATTAACTGCACGCGCGATAAAGCCAAACTGTCATTTTGTTTTGCCAATAAGCCACCGCTGCGGTGGATAGTATCGTGGCGGCGAGCCAGTTGATAAGGATGGTATTTTAGAATCGCAGAGGTGATAGAGATGAGCGATAGCAGCAAGTAGAGGGTGACTAATAGCGCCAGCGCAAAGACCACTTGGGTGATGATATTGACCGCAATGGTGGTTTCATACCATTGCCATATCGTTTGCTTTATCTGGCTCTGTTCTAATTGCTCCCAATCCAGTTGCCCCAGAATTGAGCCAGAGATCACCGAAAACCAAAACAGGTTGTTTTGATATAGACCAAACAGTATAAGGTCTTTAACGCTTTTGGTTACCAAGGTGGTGGTGATACCGCGCACAGGTTGATCTGCCTGCGTCGCTGCCTCACTGCTAGCTGAATTGGCCTGTTCCTGTTGAGAAAACAGGGCTCGTTTTAGCTGCATCGCTTGACGGTAGTTGACCGCGGCCAACACAGCCTCATCTTTTTTGGAACCCGCGGTTTCAACCACAAGGCTGTAGAGTCCCATGGGGCGAAAATAGAGGGGTTGAACCAAGCGTACGTTTTGAATTTTATTCAGTGGGATCTGATGATTCTTTTTAAAAATCAGCCCCTGGCGAATGCCTAATTTATCCTCTTGTAAGCGATAGCGATACTTAGCCCATTGCAGCGACGAAAAGCTAAATACCGCAATAACTGTGGCTGCCAAGACGACAATCACCCAAGGGGAGTTAAACCCTTGCTGCCATCCGGTGTAGACAACAGGGATCAAGGCATAGCCATTGTTCAATATCAACTTTATGGTGCCTAAGCTGAAACTGATGATTGACCACGGTGATAGTGCAGCCCACTGCTCGAAGCGTTTACTCATGAGGGCGTTCCACAATGGTTGACACAGCGGCTTGGTCGACAAGGGGATCAAGCTGGGTTGTAGCAGTTTTTTGGCCCCCTTGGTTTAATGCCGCTTTGGCCAGTAGATGCTGGCGCAGGGATTCAGCGGTATCGCTTTGTATGCCCGGTAAGGTGATTTCGGCACTACCACTGCCCGCACTAAAGCATTTAAGCGTATGTTGGTTAAAGTGTCGCTCTAATGGTCCTTGAGATAAACTGACATGTTGCAGTCTAGTGTAGGGCAATGAGATCCTTTTATGCCACAGCAGCCCTTTTTCCATAATAATTTCATGTTCGCATACCGCGTAAGCGATGGTTTTTGCATAGCGTATGCGGCCAAAGCTGATAATGAGGGCCAAGAGTAATAATCCGGTGACCAGGGAGATCAGTGCAAGGGCGGGTAGACTAATTAAAAAACCGAATACCGTCGGCGCAATTAATAATGGTATAAACACCAGGTTTTCTAGCTGCACTTGTTTGATATAGCTTGGTTCAACGGGTGTGAGTGCGACCTGGTCAAAACTGAGCCAAGCCGCTTCAGCAAGTGGGACTCTGTTTGGGGCGTTTTCAGTTGTTGGGGTCGTGTTTACTGGATCCATGTCTCGTCCTGTGTGTGTGCATCATACCAATCACCTGATAACAAACCTCAGATAATGAAGGCAAATTGGTACAAGCTTCCGTTCTTGAAATAGACTATATCAGTATCTCGTTCATCAACTCTAGTGGTTGAGTGGCTTTGAATAAATAGTACGTAGACTATTTGACAACAATTTTTAATTTATCTGTTATGTTACAAGCCTATGCAGATAGATAAATGGGGGAGCTTGAGTGAGCGAAGATATCTCTAAACAGAAAAAAGCATTTTTGCGTAAGTTGTACCTCGCACAGCTTATCGACAATGAGCGTCATAACCTATTGTCCTTGCATCAGCAAACAGGAATGCCTCGTCGCACCTTACAAGATGCCATTGCTACATTGTCTGATTTGGGCATAGAGTGCCATTTTGTGGTCGATGGAGTCCGCAACAATGCTGGCTATTATCAGATAAAAACCTGGGGACCGATTAGCGGACCTTGGGTATCGACTCATCTTGAACAGATCCAGAGACAATTGGAATAATGGCTGTTGAGTTTCCAGCGAGTGTTTGGCGAGAATCATTAGGGCAACCTTTGATGAGTCGGCCATCATTGGCTGGTGACCTTCAGGTCGATGTGGCGATTATTGGTGCTGGATATACTGGGTTATGGACCGCCTATTATCTGAAGCAGAAGTCTCCATCACTCAAGGTTGCAGTGCTTGAGGCCGATAGCGCCGGGTATGGCGCTTCAGGGCGTAATGGCGGCTGGCTAATGGGCAGTTTTGTGGGCGATAGCCACTATCTTGCTGGGTATCAGGGGGAGGCTTTTCAACAGATAAAGCAAGCTATTCAAAGCCCTATTACCGAAATTGAACAATTTCTTATTCGTCATGATGTTGATTGTGACTTTATCCATAGCGGAAATTATCAAGTCGCGGCGCGATACCCAGAGCAACTCGATAGCTTAACCTCTACCTTGGCGACTCTCTATCAGCAAGGCTTTGATGAGAGCGACTATCAATGGCTGCAAGGCTCAGCACTTGATGATGCGATTAAGTTACGTCGAGGGCAAGCAGCCATTTTTACGCCACATTGCGCCACCATCCACCCGTTAAAACTGGTTAGAGGGCTCGCCAAAGTCGTCGAGAACTTAGGGGTAACACTCTACGAGCAGACTCGAGTATCAGCCTTTGGGAAAGGCATAGTACAAACGGCTCAAGGCCAAGTGAAGGCGGATATTATTGTGCCAGCCTTAGAGGGTTACCAAGGGCAAGTCAGTCAGTTAGGCAGATATACACTCCCTGTGCAGAGCTTATTAATCGCGACAGCACCGTTAAGCGATAGGCAATGGCAACATATCGGCCTAGAAAGCCGAGCCACCTACAGCGATGTGGCGAGGCAAGTGACTTACGGCCAACGAAGCAAAGATAATCGGATGATCTTCGGTGCCCGAGGTGGCTACCGTTTTGGCGGGCAGGTACAAACCGAGTTCAATCTTCAAAGCCCTGATTTCGCCTGGCGTGCCAAATTGATGCATGATCTTTTCCCCAGCCTTAAAACGGTGCCAATTACTCATGGCTGGGGCGGCACTTTAGCCATGGCGAGAAAGTTTGCCCCCCATGCCATCTTCGATAAGCGTAATGGTATCGCTCTTGCTGGTGGTTATGGCGGCGAGGGGGTGGGAGCGGCGAACTTATTTGGCAGAACTTTAAGCGACCTTATCCTTGAGCGTGATACGCCATTGAGTCGGATGCCTTGGGCGCATTTGAGTGAAATTAAACAAGTATTAACCCCTTGGGAACCTGAGCCATTTCGCTGGTTAACTTATCAATTAATTAATAAGGTCTTTAGCTGGGAGGAGCGCCTGTGCTTGCAATCGAACCCATCACGCCTGCAAAAGCGTATCGCGATCCAGTTAGCCCAGCGCCTAGATAGCTTGATGCACTAATTCGATGCACTAATTCGATGGACCAATTGGATGGAGTAAGTTCGATGAACTAGTTTAATGCGTTAGCTTGATGCCTTGGTTTGATGTTCTGGCTTTTGAGCTAGCGCATCAAAAGATAAGCGAAAAATCCAGCCCAACTGAGTAGCAGCAGTGCCCAAGGAAGCTTAGGGGGATTTCCGTTTGAGTCGACAATTTGAACCTCATCAGTTTGCTCTGAATCGCGATTTTTGGCTTTTATTTCTTGTTTGCGGGCTTTATCTTTCTCACGCGCCTTACTCTTTTGCTGTTTTTTGTATTCGGCGATCCCTTTCTCAATACCCAGTGCTATCAGCTTGGTTTGCTCTTTAGTCTGTCCGGGCTTTTGAATGGCTTTAGCGACCTTCATTGCTTCATTCTTGGTTTCGTTGGAGATGCTTTTATTCATGAACCTTTGCTCTTTTTGTTGTCGGGTGAACTATATCATAAAGCGTCATCATAAAGTGGCGTGGACGAGTACTGGCCTTATCATTCAAATAGGTAACCCGAATAGAGGTGAGATAAACAAATATCATTTTATGGCGATATTTTTGGTACTCTTGTGGTTATTGACCTAGTAACCTTAGCCAAATATGAGCGATAACAAATCTGCCGCCCCATCTGAGCGCGCTCTATCTTCGACTGAAGATGTATCTGCAATGCTATCGCCTGTTAGTAAGCGGGCAATATTGCCTTGGATCGCTGCCTTTTTAAAGCCTTATCGTGGTCGGGTGATTGCCGCCATCGTATTTCTGTTTATTGGCTCCTTAGCTTGGCTATCCCTTGGCCAAGGAGTGCGTTTAATGGTGGATGAGGGGTTTTTAAAAGATAATGGCGGGCGTCTTAATGAGATCATCCTGTTGGTGATAGGGATCACCGCCCTCAGTAGCTCTGCAATTTTTTGTCGTTTCTATTTAATGACTTGGCTCGGTGAGCGAGTCAGCGCCGACATTCGCTTAACCGTTTACGACCACCTGTTAAAGTTGTCCCCCGGCTTTTATGCCAAGCTCAGAACTGGGGAGGTTATCTCGCGTTTTACTGCCGATTCAACCTTGTTACAGTCGGTGGTTGGTTCAAGTCTTTCTATGGCGCTTAGGGCCAGTGTGACTGTGATTGGTGGCATAGTGATGATGGCCATCACGAGTATAAAGATGACCGCCTTAGTATTGCTCGCCGTCCCTATGGTGCTTGGGCCTATCTTCTTTTTTGGGCGTAAGGTGCGCGATCTGTCGCGCCAGAGCCAAGATAGAGTCGGTGATCTTGGTGCCTATGTCGATGAAACGCTGCATGAGATCCATACGGTACAAGCCTATTCCCATGAAGATAGAGATCGCGTGCTATTTAGTCAGCGAGTCGAAGCGGTCATGGATGCTGCGAAAGGGCGTATCAAGTACCGTTCTATTCTGATTTCACTGGTGATGTTTCTTAGTATTTTGGCTATAGTATTAGTGGCTTGGGTTGGTGCTCATGATGTGATGCAAGGTGCAATCACGGGTGGTGAGCTGTCTGCTTTTATGTTTTATGCCGTGATGGTTGCAGGCTCTGTTGCGACCATTAGTGAAGTCATCGGCGAGATACAGCGAGCCGCAGGAGCGACGGAGCGATTAATTGAGTTAGTTGAAACGCCGATTGATATTCCACTACCAACTAATCCTATGACGTTGCCAGCCAAAGTGCGCGGCGAACTTTCATTAAACGAGGTGCGATTTTCCTATCGAGATATAACCACGTCAGATCGACCTAGCGAACTTAGCCAAGAGGTGATCTGCGGCTTAAGCCTACAAATAAAAAGTGGCGAGCGGGTGGCGTTAGTTGGCGCAAGCGGCGCAGGAAAGAGCACCTTATTTGAACTGCTGCAACGCTTTTATACCCTTAATAGCGGCAGCATCACGCTCGATGGTATCGACATTGCCAATTTATCAGCGCAGGAGTTACGTCAGCAGTTTGCCCTCGTGCCTCAGGAGTCGGTGATCTTTGCTACTAGTGTGTTAGAAAATGTTCGCTATGGTCGGCCAGATGCCAGCGAGGATGAAGTGATTAAAGCCTGTATTGCGGCGCGTGCCCATGAGTTTATTGGCGAATTTCCTCTAGGCTACCAAACCTATTTAGGCGAGCGTGGTGTTAGGCTTTCTGGTGGTCAGAAGCAACGAATTGCCATTGCAAGAGCCATTCTTGCTGAGCGTCCCGTGTTACTTCTCGACGAGGCAACCAGTGCACTCGATGCTGTTAGCGAGCAAAAGGTGAAGCTGGCTTTAGATGTATTGATGCAGGGCAGAACCACCCTGATTATTGCTCATCGCTTAGCGACGGTTATTAATGCTGACCGAATCTTAGTGCTCGAGAAAGGGGTACTGGTAGCCAGTGGTACCCATCAAGAGCTGATGCAAAGTAATACCCTATACCGAGAGTTTGCCAGTTTGCAACTGCTAACTGATGAGGGCTTGCAGCAAGAGTGAACTTTACGCGTGGCTATAACGTAAAATGGGTATTAAACAAAGAATAGAGAGACACCTATGCGCTTATTGGTTATTTTTAGTTTGTTATGTTTATCCGCCTGTACCAGTTTACCTAGTGGTATTGAGCCCGTTAAATCTTTTGAGTTGCCACGCTACTTAGGCACTTGGTATGAGATTGCGCGGCTTGACCATAGTTTCGAACGTGGCTTAAGTCAGGTGACCGCCGAATACCAGATGAGAGAAGATGGTGGTGTTAAGGTGACAAACCGTGGTTTTTCGGAGAAAGAGCAGGTTTTTGATAGCGCTGAGGGAAAGGCATACTTTGTCGACGGTGACGACATTGGCCATTTGAAAGTGTCATTCTTCGGTCCCTTCTATGGCGCTTACGTGATCTATGAATTAGACCAAGATAATTACCAATACGCGTTCATCACCAGCTATAACCGAGACTACTTGTGGTTTTTGTCGCGCACACCAACCGTGAGTGAGGCGCTTAAGCAGAAGTTTAGTGAGCAAGCTAAGCAACTTGGATTTGCCACCGACGAGATCATTTGGGTTAAACAGTGACCCAAATAAAAAAAGGAGCCATGGGCTCCTTTTTCTGATGTCTCAATCAGTTTCTCAGTTCTCGGCGTAATATTTTACCGACAGTCGATTTGGGAAGTGCCTCCATAAACTCAATGCTTTTAGGCACTTTATAGGCGGTTAGTTGCTCGCGGCAATAGTGTAGAATCTCCGCCTTGGTTTGCTCTAAGTTTTGGCTGGGTGCGTTTAATACGATAACGGCTTTTACGGCTTCACCGCTGTGTTCATGTTCAACCCCAATCACCGCACATTCTAGTATCTCTTTGTGGGCTGAAAGCACCTCTTCCACTTCGTTAGGGTAAACATTAAAGCCTGAGACTATGATCATATCTTTCTTACGATCGACAATCTTGTGGAAACCATCTTCGGTGGCAATGGCAATATCACCAGTTTTAAAGTAACCATCTTGGGTCATCACCATGGCGGTTTCTTGAGGCTTGTTCCAGTAACCACTCATCACCTGTGGACCCTTTACCGCCAGCTCTCCGGTTTCACCGAGGGATACCTCTTGATCGTTGAGATCGAGGATTTTCACTTGGGTTTCAATAACGGGTTTGCCTATGGTACCCAGTTGCTCATGTCCTGGGGCATTAAGTGAAACCACTGGTGAGGTTTCCGATAGGCCGTAGCCTTCTGAAATGGTGCAGCCGGTGGTGGTTTGCCATACGGTGGCTGCGGCTTGGGTCAGTGCGGTGCCGCCAGAGATGGTGACTTTAAGATGACTAAAGTCCAAAGCTTTGAATTCAGGCTGATGGCACAAGCCGACAAATAGAGTGTTTAGGCCTGCAAAGCCGGTAAAAGGGTGCTCTGATAGAGTATTGATTAATGAGGCGATATCGCGTGGATTGGGAATCAATACTGAGCAGCCACCCCGTTCAAAGTAGAGTACTAAGTTAACCATAAAAGCATAGATATGGTAGACAGGCAGCGGCGCGACAAAAATCTCTTCGCCTTGTACTAATCGGTCACCGAGTCGTGATTTTATCTGCATGGCGTTAGCAATTAAGTTGCGGTGGCTGAGCATAGCGCCTTTAGATAAACCTGTCGTGCCGCCAGTGTATTGTAGCGCGGCTAAGCTCGCTAAGTCTGTACTGACCGGGGCAAAGTTTAAGCGGCTACCTTGGGCTAATGCTACGGTAAATGCAGTGGTCTCGAACTCGCTGTGTGGCTGCTGCTGTGGTGTTATCAAATCCAGAGCATGGGTGGCGACAACGGTTTTCAGTTGGGTATTGGCGACGACATTGTTGAGCGTGGGTAATAGGTCGCTAAGCACCACTAAGGCTTTAGCGCCTGAATCGGTAAACTGATGGATCAGCTCTCGTTCGGTATAAAGTGGATTGGTGTTTACCAGCACAAGTCCAGCACGAAGTGCACCATATGCCGCTATAACAAATTGCGTGATATTAGGTAATTGAATGGCAATACGATCACCTACTTCAAGGGATGTATGATGTTGTAAATAGGCGGCAAAATAACGTGAGTCACGCTCAATCTCGTTAAAGCTGGTGGCTTTACCTAAACAGACATAAGCGGTTTTGTCACCATAGCGCTTGGCTGAGCTTTCAATGAGATCGATAAGGGAGCTGTATTGAGTAAGATCGATACTGGTGTCTGCATCATATGCCATAGCGTGCCTCTAATTATTATTTGAGTCAAAATCAAACGTGCGTTTAGATTGTGCTAAAAAGCAGCTAAGGTCAACCTCTATTGTCAATGATGTAATACGGTAATCGTTGGTTATCTACTTGAATTAAAACTATTTGTTTTTTAGCGCGCCTTTGGGGCTGGTCTGACCATATCATGTTGATGTGGTTTTTCTGAATGAGTTTGAGTGTTAATGCTCAAACTCAATCATGCTTGACCACCTTGGTCTTAAACCTACTTAATTTTACCTATTGTCGCCTAGCGTAGAGTAAAGAACTGGGTCTGCTGTGACACACTGTCAGCAGGGTTAGCTAAGTTCATTACCTTAAATTGAATCGCCACCTTGTGCAGGTTATTAGCTGCTGTCGTCTGTCGCTGCTGATAGACGGTGACTGGATAGCTTAGCTGTTCACCCGCATTTATGCGGACTTCCACGTCGATCGCTTTATTTATAAAGTGACCGCGTTCACCGTCAATGTAGATAAGGTAACGTTTGTCTTGTTGGGTCTTATTACGAATTTTTAGGGTGTAGCTGTTTTCGATACGGTTGTCACCGACCTCTCTGTAGAGGCTCTGACGATCGCGGATCACGTTAAGTTGAATATCGGCTTTGCGGTAAACGTCGAATGCAAATACTCCTAGCATTATGAGTACCGCCAAGCTGTAGCCGATAAACTTATAAGAAGTGAGACGTTTAGCTGTGATGTTGTTAAGTTCATTTTCGCTGGTGTAACTAATGAGACTGGGCTGATAACCAAATTTTTCCATAGTTTGATTACAAGCATCGACACAGGCACCGCAGTTAATGCACTCATACTGCAAGCCGTTGCGAATATCTATCCCTGTGGGGCAGACATCGACGCATAGGTTGCAATCGACACAATCGCCTAGTTGTGTCGCCTGTTTACGCTTTCTTGGGCCGCGAGATTCACCGCGCTTGGCATGATAGGTAACGGTTAAGGTATTGCTGTCGAACATGGCTGACTGAAAGCGTGAGTAGGGACAGCAGTGCAGACACATCTGTTCCCGCATCCAACCTGCATTGAGGTAGGTGCAAAGGGCAAAAAACCACACCCAGGCGGTTATCCAAAAGCTGGCGCTTAATGTCAATATTTCGCTATATAGCGTGGTTGCTGGAACAAAGTAGGCGATAAACCCACAGCCAGTGAGCAGCGCGATCACGCCCCATAGAATATGTTTGCTGCTGCGTTTGAGCAGTTTATTGAGTGACCAAGGTGCTCTATCTAATGCATGACGTTTATTGCTGTTGCCTTCAATCTGTTTTTCTACCCAGATAAACATAAAGCTCCAACTGGTTTGTGGGCAGAGGTAACCGCACCAAACACGTCCCCAAAACAGGGTTACTAGAAAAAGCAGGAAAGCGGCGATAATGAAAACCCAGGCCATCAAAGTAAAATCTTGTGGCCATAAAGTGGTTGAGAAAAAGATAAACTGCTGCGACTCCAAGTCCATTAAAATCGCTTGTCTGCCTTGATATTGGATAAAGGGGATCACAAAGAACGCTATGATCAGCAGGCTGTTAATGCTAGTTCGCAGGCGTTGAAAAACACCTTTTTGCTCTTTGATGTGGATCTTACCTTTCTCTGATGGGATAAAGGTAACGGGGATCGTTTCGCCTCTATGTGGTGCAGTAATGGCCGTATTCGATTCAGTATTGGGTGTCGAATCTCCACGTGTGTTTGGGGTGAAACTGTCAGTCATATCGGTTTCCGAATGCGTTGATGGCTAAAGATAGCCCTGCTTTGCAATATAGAAACCAACTTTATCTATTTTATATTGTTGAAAAGTAATGACTTAATTTTAAGCCTGCCTGGGTAGGGCACGATATATCGCTTTTTTGTGATATATCACTAATTCTCCCCCGTTATGTCTAGACCCTTATTTAACTAGGGCGACGAATATTAAGCTTTTTCATTCGAGACCTGAGGGTGCTGGCGGGAAGACCCAATAAGCTCGCAGCCCCATTAGGCCCTGATATCCGCCAATTTAGCTGCTTTAGACAATAACGGATATGTGAGGCTTCAACTTGCTCCAGCGTAAGCAATGTGTGGGCCGCGGGTGTATCGGTTTGCTGCGCGAGAGTGGGGATCTGTAATACATGACCTTGAGCTAGAATACTTTGGCGCTCTAATATGTTCTGCAACTCACGTACATTGCCCGGCCAAGCATAACTCATTAAGTTACTGAGGCCTTTTTTGCTCACACCTTTAATTTTTTTACCTAACTTTTTATTGAGCCCGGCAACAATGTGACTGACTAATGTTGGGATATCACTGAGTCTTTCGCGTAGAGGGGGAACATGCAGCGGGAACACATTGAGTCGGTAGTAAAGGTCCATTCTAAACAGACCTTGTTCAACGCGCTTTAATAGATCGTGGTGGCTTGCGGTGACTAAGCGAATATCGACTTTTATACTTGTGCTGCTACCGACACGCTCAAACTCTTGCTCTTGAATGACTCTTAATAGTTTAGATTGGGCTTCGAGAGAGAGCTCTGCGACTTCATCGAGAAACAGTGTGCCTTGATGGGCCAGTTCGAAGCGTCCTTTACGTCTGGCTGTTGCGCCTGTATATGCGCCTTTCTCATGGCCAAAAAGCTCACTTTCCAATAGCGTTGGCGAGAAGGCGGCACAATTGACACACACTAAAGGTTTGTCACTGCGGTTACTCAGTTTATGGATGTTACGAGCAACCAGCTCTTTACCTGTGCCATTTTCACCACTGATCAGCACAGTACTGTTAGTGTTAGCCACTAACTTTATCTGTTGGATCAATCGCTGGATGAGTGGGCTATCGCCAGAAATATTGACGTCACCAGTATGACTTTCGAGTTCGGTGTGTAGATAGTCATTTTCGCTGGCGAGTTTCTCTGACAGTGCTTGAACTTGCTCTAATGCCTGGCGTAAAGAGTCCTCGGTCTGTTTTTGAATACTTATGTCGCGAAATATCGCGACTACGCCAATGAGTTTGTTTGCTTTATAAACTGGGGTAGACGTGTAGTGCACTGGAAAGCTACTGCCATCTTTACGCCAAAAAAGTTCATGGCTGATTTCGCGGGCAATACCATCATGCAGCGTGTTATAGATTGGGCACTCTTCTTGTGGATAGTGACTGCCGTCAGCATGAGAGTGGTGGTGGCAATTGTGGATGTTTTTTCCTAACAACTCCTCGGTACTCCAGCCCGTCATCCGTTCTGCTGCAGGGTTAATAAATACTGCGTTGCCATTAAGATCGAAGCCATAAATCCCTTCCCCCACGGCATTGAGCAATAGCTTATTTTCGGGCAGAAAGTCGACATGGCTGTTAGATGGGGCTGTATTCATTGCTGTGATCTTATATTTGGAGGACATATGAGACCTAAGTTTACTTTGAGTCACGCTATTTCGCGAGTGTATTCAACTCATAGTCTAATCCTCGATGGCTAGCTAGGAGTGTATGACTGTTCAATATTTTACCCACTTAGTTGTATTTAATGTTCATTTTTTAACAAAATGTTAAATGTTGTTTTTGTTTTGAATTTTTTGCTCTAATGCAGATTGTTTACGCCTTAATGGTTATCAAGGTTGGTTTTTTATTCTCTTCTCGGTCTTATTGTTTGATTTTAAGGTTAATATTCAGCGGGTGGAGTATTAGCATTAGACTAATTAGGGTTGGCTTTTATTTTTTATTTGTTATAGAAGTGTAAATGAAACGTGTTTTCGTTTCGTGCTGGGGATGTTTTTTTAACCGACCAAACAACAGAGATGATGGCGGGTAAAAAGCAAAATAATAAAAAATAGACGGGATAAATGATGACAACAAATAGAAATAAGCGCTTTGGCGTGAGTGCATTGAGTTTTGCGGTCTCTTTAGCATTAACTGGCTCATTAGCGAGTGCACAAGTGATAGCTGAAGAGCAGCAGGTAGAGCAGAAAGAAAACATCGAGAAGATTGCAGTATTAGGTACCCGCGCTGCACCACGTTCAATCGGTGACTCACCAGTTCCTATCGACATCATCAGCAGCGATGATCTCAAGAAGAATGGTTCAACAGATATGATTGATATGCTGGTCACCTCTGTCCCCTCTTTTAATTCACGTGCACAGCCAATAAGTGATGCGGCAACCTTAGTACGCCCTGTTAACCTCCGAGGTCTGCCTTCAGACAGCACCTTGGTGTTAGTGAATGGTAAACGTCGCCATAGAGCGTCTGTTATTGCATTCCAAGGTGGCGGTATCAACGACGGTGCACAAGGGCCGGATATTTCAGTGATCCCAAGTGCTGCGCTTAAGCAAGTGGAAGTGCTACGTGATGGTGCTGCAGCGCAATATGGCTCAGACGCTATCGCCGGTGTCATGAACTTTGTGCTAAATGACAGTGCCGACGGTGGCTCTATTACCGTAAGCCAAGGTGAATATTATGAAGGCGACGGTGCGACAACCACCATTGACGGTAATATTGGTTTACCCCTGACAGACAGTGGTTTCGTTAACTTAAGCGTGCAATATAAAAATGCCGATGCAACAAGTCGCAGTGTACAGCGCCCCGATGCGGCTAACCTTATTACCCAAGGCAATACGGACGTTAATGACCCTGCACAGGTTTGGGGTAACCCAGAAATCAATGATGACTATAGCTTTTTCTTAAATTCTGGCTTTGATATAAATGACAGTGCTCACCTGTATGCTTTTGGTAACTTATCATCGCGTGATGTAGTGGGAGGCTTCTATTATCGTAACCCGCACAACCGCGGCAATGTTTACTCGGAAGATGAAGGTAAGACGCTGCTGGTAGGCGCGGTCAATGGCGACCAATCTACCTGTGATATTGTGCCAATACCAAAAAATCTAAATGGCACTGATGGTAACGTCTTAACCAGTCCTGAATATCTGGCGATGCTGGCAGATCCCAACTGTTTCTCGATGAACCAGATAAGACCTGGCGGATACACGCCCCAGTTTGCTGGCACCGTTGAAGATCAATCTTTCTTCGCGGGTATTAAAGGCAACATGGGCGAATGGAATTATGATTTCAGCGCTGGTACCGGTAGCAATAAGTCGACCTTCAGCCTTAAAAACTCATTAAACCCGTCATTGGGTCTCGATACGCCAACAGATTTTGAGACCGGTGCCTATGAACAGGTAGAAACCACGGTTAACGTCGATTTCTCTCGCTTTGTGAATATCGGCTCGCTTGAAGATGTCAGCTTTGCAACTGGTTTTGAGTGGCGTGAAGAGTCATTTGAAATTACTCAAGGTGAAGAGGCATCGTGGGTTGCTGGACCGTACGCCGAGCAAGGCTTCAACATAGGTTCACACGGCTTCAAAGGCTTTGGTCCAGAAGCAGCGGGTAAAAATTCACGTCACAATATCGGTATTTATACCGATGTCGAAGCCTACATTGGCGAAGATTGGTTGGTCGGTGCGGCGCTGCGCTATGAAGATTTCTCTACCTTTGGAGACACCCTCAACTACAAACTTACCGCGCAGTATGCAGCAACCGATGATCTGTCGTTCCGTGCATCACACAGTACAGGTTTCCGCGCACCAACGGTTGGTCAAGAGAACGTGGTTAACACCCAAACCTCAATCGTAAATGGTGATTTGATCCAAACCTTTATTGCACCACCAACCGATCCGCTTGCGGCATTCTATGGGGGTGAAGTATTAGAGCCTGAAGAATCGGTCAGCTATGCACTCGGTGCGGTATTTGAGCATGAAGGTTTCTTCTTAACGGTAGATTATTACAATATTGAAGTGACCGGGCGTATTGCACAGTCGAGCCAGATTGAAGTTGAAGCAAAAGATTACGATGCCTTGCGTGCAGCGGGAGTGGAGTTTCCTGAGTTGATCCAAGGGGTCACCTATTACACCAATGACTTCGATACCACGACACAGGGTGTTGATATTGTCGGTTCGTACGACACTAATTTACTGTCGGGCGATGCTAAATTTAGCCTAGCCTATGGCTGGACCGACACCAGTGTTGATAAATTTGACCCCGAGACAACCGATGAAGGTAAAGTTCGTCGCCTAGAAGATGGTATTCCAGCGCACCGTGCAACACTAACTTGGGCCCAGTCGTGGGATAAGTTAAGCATGTCGCTACGTGGTAATTACTTTGGTGAATACTATGCAACTCATGCGGACGATACCTCTGATTGGGGTTCTGAAGTGGCTGATGCCGCTGTGACAGTTGACTTAGAAGTTAGCTACATGGTGTTAGAGGGACTAACACTATCAGTGGGTGCTAATAACCTGTTCGATCAAAAAGCGCAGGAGCTTAAAGATGGTACTCAAGGTGAGTTAGGTGCTGTTTACTATGAAAGCGGGCCATTTGATTACAATGGTGGCTTTTATTACGGCCGCATCAACTACCGTTTCTAAGTGTTAAGTTAAGTCAAACGATAAGGGCTGTGTGATACAGCCCTTTTTATATTGTTCGCATGACAAGCTAACGCGTGAGTACCTCAATGACCTCGTTATAGTCCAATACCCGTGAGAAAACTCTCCCTTTTGGGTATTGCGGGCTGTAGACAATATTAAACGGCACACCAAAGGCGTTGTAGTCTGCTAAAAAGGCTTCAATTTTTGCGTCACTGTGGGTTAAGTCACCCAACATCAGTACGGTATTATCTTGCCCCAGTAGATTAACAACGGCTTCGCGCTGTAGTACACCATCTTTGTTACCTTTACAGATATTGCACCAGTCGGCACTGACATCGACAAACACGGTTTTTCCGCTCGCCACTAGAGCTGGAATATTGCTTGGAGCTAACGGCTGCCATACTAGCTGTTTGTAGGCGTTCGCACTCTCTTTAGGGTAAACAAAGTAGGTTACCGCCGCATTAATGGCGGTAAAGCAGACCAGTAAAATCAGCACTGCTGTGGGGATTTGGCTGCCTTTAAATCGCTTGTAAATGAGCAAACAGATAATCAGAATTAGTAGAGTTAAGGTCAATGCGCTGGTGATAACAATCGGATTCATAATCGCCTTAGAAGATTTACAAAAGATGAGTAACCTTAGCAAACTTACTGCTAAAAGGAGCCTTGCGGCTAGTTTAGCGATGCGAGAGGGGTTTGCAATGGATGTTTTTTGTCACGGATGGATATTTATAACCCGCAGTGTCAAGTTCATCAATAGTGTGGTGATAAGCCGGGTGATGATGCGTCTTGATAGCGCTACGCTACTTGGCTGGATATGTTGTATATTGAGCCAGCTCATTTGTAAAACGATACAGCATCGCGATGAGATTTATTAAACCTAGGGTCATATAGATAATGAAAAGGGAAGCTCGATGAGTTTTAGTGCATGGCTAAGTCTATTAGCTATCTGTTGTTTGGGGGCCATGTCTCCGGGGCCGAGCTTGGCGATGGTGGTTCGCCATACATTAGGCGGTGGGCGTGCCAAAGGCATTATCTGTGCGTGGGCTCATTCTATCGGTATAGGTATCTACGCGTTAGTGACTTTGCTTGGGTTGGCGGTGTTGCTAAAGCAAGCCCCCATGCTATTTAATGCTATCGCGATTATCGGTGCATTGTATCTGGCGTGGATGGGCGTACAGGCATTGCGTTCCAAAGGGGGGATGTCAGAAAAACTGGCTGCAGGAAAGTCGACCGACGCCTATACCGCTGCTCGTGATGGCTTGGCCATATCACTGTTTAATCCAAAGATTATGCTGTTCTTTTTGGCGCTATTTAGTCAATTTGTGTTGGCGGCAGATAGCCTTGTTGGGCAATCACTTATCGTGCTAACGCCGCTTATTGTCGATGGGCTATGGTACACCATTATTGCGCTGTTACTGTCGCACCAGTCGGTGTTGCCCAAATTGAAGCAGAAGGCTGCATTGATAGATAAACTTTCTGGTGTAGTACTGATTTTGTTGGCAATTCGAGTCGTGGTGACTATTTAAGGTGTGAAGCTTAAGAAGGCTTAAAGCGCTTAGGACTAAAGTGCCGAAATAGCAAGCGGCGGGCAAGGCATCGACAGAAGTGCTAAAGGGGATTTGGGCCTTATGGTTAGCGTTCGTGAAAAGGACTAGTGCTGAAAAGGCGGTGGAGACAAAAATGCCATCGTGGCTTAAATGGAAACGATGGCATTTTAATTTTTCATTAAACCTTGTGTCTAGAGCCTAGACCTTAGCCGTTGAACACTTGCACAGAATCATCTTTAACGGGTTCTTTATTTGCACCAGGCGGATTATCGATATGATCATCCAAGTTATCGCTAAGCATCTCTTTATATTCGTTGCTAAACCACTCTAGCGCATTTGCTTTTTCTGCGGCTAAGTCAGATGACTTAAGAGAGGCTTCAAAAGCGTTAAAACGCGCAGCAGCAAAACGCATTGCTGTGCCAACTTTACCGACATCTTGCTCTTTTCCGCTTAGCTCATTGGCGAGTGCAATAAATTGATCGGCTAATTGGAAAATGGTGGTTTCTGTTTTGTTTTCGGACATGTTCTGCTCACTATTAGCGATTTTTGTGAGGAGATATTAGCGTAAATTAGCCGTTAATGAATCATCAAATTTAAGGTAATGAGATCTGTATCGATATCAGCAGTCTGATTATAGTGTGGGGAACGTGGAAGCGTGCTGTGGTGAGAAAGCAAGAGCCGAATCAATCGACTCTCGTGACCGTTAATTATTTTGAGTGTCGTTAGCTGTTGGGATCGACGTCGACAATTACGCTGCCATCGCGTGAGTCATAGTAAATGCTTAAACTTTGATTGTCGCTAAAGTCATAACGGCATTGATTAACTGAGACATAGTTGGCTTTGTAATCCGTATCTGTTGTGCTGTCGAAGCGAGATACACTGGGCTCATCGCCTTGAAAGAGCGTCTCCCAAACTGAGATGCAATCTTCTACGTTATCAAGCTGGGGAGAGGGCTCATTATCGGTGTAATAATGTTGTGCAGGCCAGCCATTGGCATTGAAATCTATCTCGCCCTCTTCGGCGTCGCCAAAGGTCGGTAGGTTCTCAGCAGGGCCAGAGCCCACTCGCACGGCCCACACAGAACGTGCTAGATTGATCCCCGATTTAAATGCACCACCAGTCGCTTTTACTGTGGCGATCTGCGCATCTTGTGAAACATTAAGAAATTTCGGGGCAGCGACCACAGCGAGAATGCCGAGCACAATAATCACCACAACTAGCTCGATTAAGGTAAAACCTTGCAAGCGCTTAGTAGAACTTATCACTTATTCCCCCTGCACAATTAGGTACAATGAATCCTTAGATACGGTAAATTATAATGTTTTTGCGCAAAGCTGTCTTTGACTTACTGAACAAATGTCAGCGTAGGCAGGTTTTTATTAAATGATGAGAAGGACTTATGGCGAACATCAATAGTTGGCAAGGGTTTATTAATGATCAGCAACAGCAAACCTATTTTGCAGAGCTTACCCGTTTTATTCAGGGCGAACGAGATGCAGGCAAGTTGATATACCCAGCACAAGATGAAGTCTTTAATGCCTTTAACTACACGGCGCTAAATGATGTGCGAGTCGTGCTGATTGGCCAAGATCCCTATCATGGGCCAGGGCAGGCGCACGGATTGTGTTTTTCTGTCAAACCCGGTATTAAGACGCCGCCCTCCTTGGTAAACATGTATAAAGAGCTGGCCACCGATATTGTGGGATTCACGACTCCAAATCACGGTTACCTCGAAGCTTGGGCACGCCAAGGGGTGTTGATGTTAAACACAGTGCTCACGGTTGAACAGGGTAAAGCGCATTCTCATGCTAAAAGTGGTTGGGAAACTTTTACTGACAACGCACTCAAGCTGCTTAATGCCCAGAGTCGTCCGATTATTTTTGTGTTGTGGGGCGGTCATGCCATCAAGAAAGGTAAGCTGATCAATGCGCCACAGCATCAGGTGCTGAGTGGGCCTCACCCATCACCGCTATCGGCATACCGAGGATTTTTTGGCTGCCAACACTTTTCTAAAATCAATCAGTTGCTTTTATCTCAAGGGGACAAAAGTATCGACTGGCAGGTGTAACTTGGGGCAGTGATTTCATCTAATCATACTTGCTTGATGAGAAAAAGCTGATTATAGTCATATGATGTTGTAACAATTATGTTACTTATTTTTTGATTGCCAATATCAGGGAAGAAGCGTTGATTATTAGCCTGTGCTAATCAATGGTCAGCGCTTAGCATTAAGGCTGGTAGGATATGGATAGAAGACAGAAGCGAGGAACGCTTATTAGTTGGGATCAACAGTATCGCGTTGGGTTTATCATGCCCGAAGGTGGTACCGAAGCCCTGCGTATCAAAGGGATAAATCTTTACCCCTATGCTCATGCCCCACAAGTTGGCGATACTGTTGTGTATCGAATGTGGAAAGATAGCTTCACTGATATGAAGGTGTTAGTTGCCGAGGTTGACCTCGGCAATCCGATCAAGCTTATTTCGCCTTTTGCTTCCGATACCTCATCTTATGCCAACGAGCCGCTAAGTTGGCGTATTAAACTCTCCATTGTTGCCTGCACTGCTGTCTTTGCCTGTATCTTATATCTGGTAATGAACAGCTATCAGTTTGCCCCAGAAAACACCAATAAACCACCAGAAGGGCTATTCCCAGCAGGTTCAGAATATTATGTCGGTAAGCGCGATTTGAGTGATGTGGTATTTAGCTGTGACAGTCGTCGACAATGCTTGCAGATGACCTCATGCCAAGAAGCGACCTATTTTGTGCAACATTGCCCAGGGTTTGAAAAACTGGTGGGTGAGATGCCGTGCGAAAAGTTATGGTGTAAATAGACAATAAATTAGTTTTTATGACGTTTTAAAGGCTTAATGAGGTGACTTATTAAGCCTTTTTATTATTCCAACGGTTAGTGCTTTTGCAATCGATAGTGCTGTGCGAGAGCACCAGTGATAGGTTCACCGTTTTGGTTCAACATAAACAGTTGGTTTTCGCCGACCTGAAACTGCATCGGTGTGGACGAGTTATCTAAGGTAATAGCACTGCCGCGGTTATTCCAAATGAACACACCCTCCTGCACTGTGGGCGTATCTTGTTTGCCCAAATAGCCTTGGGTCAACTGGTAACTGAAGTCGGCATGCAAGATCAAATGGATATCAATGCCTTCACAACTGGCACAAGGTATCACTCCTGTATATTCACCCGGCCAATCTAAGGAATTTTGGCTGTTATCTCCAGTTGCATAGGTAACCGTTTGTGCTGTCTTAACTGGTTTAGGCGTTGTCATCTTACTTTGGGGGGCACTACATCCATTGAGTATTAGCAATGCAGGTAACAGAATAAGGGGTAATAGTTTCGTCATGGTATAGGGTCTCAAGCATAGAGAATATTGCACTAGGTTAGCATATCTCCTGTCGGCCGCTAAGTCTGAGTGCTATTGAGCAACTGTGTTGCGGATGATAAAGAAAATTAGCGAAAGTAGACTAAACTTTGAATGAGATACATTCTGCTTAAGAGACGCAGAGCTTATGGCAAAGACAATCGTTAGGCTAATAAAAATGGTGCGGCGAACCGCTTGGCTTGTTTGCCTCTGCACTTTATTTTCCTCTCCTAGTGTGGCTGAGCCATTGCGTCTTAATACGGTTTCCAATGATTACCCACCATTTTATTCTTCAATGCTAGAAAATAAAGGTGTAGTTTTTGACATGGTGCAGCAAGCTTTTCAGCAAGCGGGCTACGAAATCGAACATCAATTTTTTCCGTTTGTCAGGGCGACGACCTTAATTAAGAATGGCTATGCACAAGGTATTATTGGTGTCTGGTATCGCCCCGAACGAGAGCAATGGATCGCTTTTTCCAAGCCGTTGTTATCGGTAAACATAGTGCTCTATAAACGTAGCAACAGCAGGATTAAATTTGAACAAATGAGTGATCTTAAAGGGTATCGTATCGGTATTGGTCGTGGATACGCTAACCCACAACGCTTCTCACAGGCACAGCTTACAACCGAGGAGGCAAGTTCCGACAAAGAGAACTTAAAGAAGCTGCTGTTAGGAAGAGTCGATTTAGTGCTAATCAGTGACGATGTTGCTAAATATCTAATTAACTTACCCGGCAGTGAATTTGAAGGGCAGTTTGAAGTGCTAGGTGGGCCCTTGAGTGTGGAGCGTTTTCATATTGGCATCGCGAAAACCTATGGTAAACACCAGCAGGTGATCACAGCTTTTAATCAGGGGCTGGATACCATGGTTAACAATGGTGAATTAGCAGTGCTGTTACAGACCCATGGCTTTGAAAGTAATGATTATTGGGTTGAGCAATTTGTCGCTCAATCGTCCGATGCCATTGACCTTGATGTTAAGGAGTAATGGTAGGTTTTTTGTGGCGTGATGATCAAAGGTAATGGCACATCCCAATGTTGCGTTGGTAACTGTTTTACGCCCTGGCAGTTATGAGCAAATCCCACTGGGTAGGGTTTACCTTGCTGTTGCCAGTTAGCTAATGTCCTATCATAAAACCCGCCCCCCATACCCATTCTGTTTCCTTGTTGATCGAAAGCGACCAGAGGGGTAATCACCATATCCAGCTGATGTGGTAAGACCATTTGGGTTATATCAAGTTTAGGTTCCCATATTTTTAAGCTGTTTTGTGTGAGGTGGCTGGTGGGCGCATAGTTGAAGAAGAGTAAATTACCCTGAGAAAATGGATGTAATCTAGGCAAGTAAACCGAAATCCCTTGTTGCCATAACGCCTCAATT
Source organism: Shewanella colwelliana (assembly GCF_001735525.1). Classification (NCBI taxonomy): domain Bacteria; kingdom Pseudomonadati; phylum Pseudomonadota; class Gammaproteobacteria; order Alteromonadales; family Shewanellaceae; genus Shewanella; species Shewanella colwelliana. Next base: position 60,670 of record NZ_MCBT01000044.1, on the reverse strand, counting down.
AAGGGGCGCGTATCCAGCTCCCCGTCATTGGTCAAATAGAGTGCGATACGTTTAACTTTATGTTGATTAATCACCATCAAGGCTTGCTGGCAAGCTTGTTGCGCAAATTGACGCTGCTCACTGCTCGACAGGGCTCGGCGTAATTGACGTACTGTTTGACGCAGTTCAGAGCGATTCACTTTGAGGTCTTAATTCCAGTTAAACTAAAATAATTCGGCGAAAGTTTACTAATGTTTTTGTGTTTAATATTATGCCTTAAAGACTCAATAAAGCTATTAATATCAGAATCTAATGGTATATCGTGAAAATCTAAAAAGTCATAATCCCACCATTGTAACGCAAGTAGTGCTTTTATTACCTCTGTCGTGAAGCGGTAGCGGATAACTTTGGCAGGAATACCACCGACAATGGCGTAATCGGGCACATCTTTCGTTACTACGGCATTGGCGGCAATGACTGCGCCGTTGCCGATACGAATACCAGGTTTTAGCACGGCATTATTACCTATCCATACATCATTCATGATGGTTATAGCGGGGGATTTAGGCTCTCCGTAGGTTTTTAAAAAGCCTTCGGGTAGCGAAGGTAGTTGAAACTCGTCATTTGAATAGGTGACAGAGCTCGTGCTAAAGCGTTCTAGCGGATGCTGAAAACCTAAGCTAGTAACATTTCGTGCGATAGAGCAATAGCGCCCTACTATCGTATTTTGTGGCAAGCTGCTGCGAGAGTATGAATAAGCTCCCATAGAGTGTAGAACCTTGCCCTTGATAAAGGCACTGTTTTGCTCAATCTTGATATTAGGATCGACCTTAATCCGTTTCCAATAATGTATGGACTTCGGGATCTGTATGCTCAATGCTGCAAGTTGTTTTCGGATACGGTAGCCGATTGAGATTCTGTGGTACATGTTTAGCCTAGCTTAGGTTGAGTTTGAAAATTATGTTGCTAAGGTATTTTAGCTATCTCTTTTACGACTAAATTCGCCTTTCCTCACAAAAGAAAACCTTGGCGTGTTTAGGCGTGCGGGGAGTTTTTGTGGTCAGGTTGCAGGTGTAACATTCTTGTGGTGGGCTCGTTGCGTTAAGGTTGGGTAGGCGGGGCGAAAATGTGCCCAAGGCGGCAAAGCGCTCGGAGGTTTTTTATACCTGACACTGAGACCTTATCGACCATAGATGTTTTAAGGTGGCTATTTGTTTAGTGACTATCTGTTTAGTGGCTATCTTAAGGCATAAAAAAACCACCGCTGTTTAAGGCGATGGTATTTTATTTGAATTGCTCCCCAAGATGCCGATACCGGTGTCGCCCTTGAGCCCATAGAGGTTTCAAGGTGACTATCTGTTTGGTTATTCTCTTAAGGCATAAAAAAACCACCGCTGTTTAAGGCGATGGTATTTTATTTGAATTGCTCCCCAAGATGCCGATACCTGTGTCGCCCTTGAGCCCATAGAGGTTTCAAGGTGGCTATCTGTTTAGTGGCTATCTTAAGGCATAAAAAAACCACCGCTGTTTAAGGCGATGGAATTTTATTTGAATTGCTCCCCAAGATGCCGTTACCGGTGTAGCCCTTGAACCGTAGGTTCAAGGCGGGTAAATGATTAAATCCTAAGGCTTCTCGGTTCGCGCCGAGCTTGCACAATGTCATTAAAGCATTCACCCTGAGTTTGTAAATATCGGCACAGGGACATAACCGACTCACGCACACCACAGGGAGCAAAAACGTTACATTGATACGTTAACGTATCAAGCCAATGTCAATATTATTTGGCTTACCATTATAGCTTAGCAAACTGTTCACTAAGCGGTAGCTAACTTCTTATCTAAAGGGTTAGCTAATTAATCGTCCTTAGTTGAACGCTCAACCAGCGCACTTTCTAAGGTGGATTGCAGCAGACCAATTTTGTCATCCATCTGCTTAATATAATCTTGATTCTTTTGTTGTTCTTCTAACAACTCATAGCCAATATTTAACGCAGCCATGATGGCAATCTCTTCCCGGCTCAAATTATTGGTACGAGCCCGCAGGGTACTCAACTGCTTTTCAAGTTTCGTGGCTACATGGCGCAATGCATCTTCTTGCCCAATAGGACAAGCGATGGAGTAGGTACGGCCCAATAAGCTAATTTCTATAGCATGGCTACTCATTGCGATGTAGATCCTTTTATCCTGTTGTTGAGCGGACTATATCGGTCTGGTTGTTAAAGTGCAATAAGACTTGGGCGCTAATAGCGCAATGTTAGATTAAATGTTGTTTAGATAACCAATAAACGCTGGAATAGTCAGCGAGACGGCAAAACTTCTCGCTACTGGCCTCCTGTTTTCTCGGCGCTTTTTACCTTGGTCGGTTTGGTCAATTCTGCTAGCATGTGCTCAGACAAACATGATTGGAAATCGCTATGGCAATGCCTCCTTCTTTAAGTATCGATAGTTTAATGGCCGAGCTCAATGCTGCTGAAATTGCACAACACCCAGTAGAAGTTCATGGTTCACTTGTAGGCCTAATTTGTGGTGGGGTGGGGCAGGCTAAAAGCGAATGGTTACAGCCGCTACTTGAACTGATTAATGACGGTCAGCTGCCGCCTCCATCACTGACTCATTTGTTAGAAGAGTTATATCAAGACACGCTGGCTCGCATCACTGATGTCGACTTTGGCTTTACGCCCATGGCGCCCGAAGAGGAAGAGCCGCTCTCTAAACGTGTCGAGGCGCTATCTTTGTGGGTACAAAGCTTTTTAACCGGACTTGCTATTGTGCAGCCAAAGCTTAATCGTGGTTCACGAGATGTTAAAGAGGTGATTAATGATCTGGCTGAGATCGCGCAGGTGGAGTTTGATGTCGGCGACGACGACGAATCAGAAGCAGCCTACATCGAGCTGATGGAGTTTGCCCGTATGGGGGCACTATTGTGCTACGCCGAATTCGGTCCTGAACCGAGTGAGATCAAAGATCAAGACCCAAAAGTTCATTAATATTGACGCCTGTTGACGAGGCGGGTAGTGCTAACTCCCCGCCACAAATAGAGAAAGTGAATGACTGCCTCGATTCCATCTCCAAAAAATATTGAGTTTGATATCGCCATCGTCGGTGGCGCTATGGCTGGGGCTACTTTAGCCCTAGGGCTGAAAAGCCTGTCACAAGCGCTTAACCGCCCACTGAAGGTTGCGCTGATAGAAGCCAGCCGTCCTGGTAATGAACATCCCGGCTTTGATGCTCGCTCTATTGCTATTGCACAAGGTTCTATTTTTGAACTTTCCCGTCTCGGGATCTGGCCTAAATTGGCGCACCTGGGTACCGCGATCGAGAATATCCACGTCTCAGATCGCGGCCATTTTGGTATGACTACACTTAACGCTAGCGATTTCCATCTGCCCTATTTAGGCCAAGTCGTTGAGCTAGAACAAGTAGGTAAAGCGCTCTTTAACCAGCTAGATAAACAAGATATTACCCTCTATTGTCCTGCAAAATTGTCCAGCATTACTGCGGGTATCGATGCTAATCAGCTACAACTCGATGACGGCACGCAGCTGAGCGCCAAGCTGGTGGTTGCCGCCGATGGCGTTAATTCTGTGGTGCGGCAAAGCTTTAAGTTGCCTCTTGAGCAGGTCGACTTTGATCAAGTGGCGGTGGTGGCTAATGTTTTAGCCGACAAACCTCATGGCAACTGGGCATTTGAGCGCTTCACTGACACTGGTCCTCTTGCAGTATTGCCTATGGCTAATGTTGATGGTCAGTCACGCGTTTCACTGGTATGGGCGTTAGCACCAGGCCAGGCCGAAATGATGCAAAATGCCGACAAACAAGTCTTTCTCGATGGGTTACAGCAAGCTTTTGGCAATCGCGCAGGTCGCTTTGTTGATGTGGGTGAACGAGTGACTTATCCGTTAACACTCTCTTATATGCTGCGACCTATCTATCAACGCACTGTGTTTATTGGTAATGCCGCGCAAACCTTGCACCCGATAGCGGGTCAGGGCTTTAACTTAGGTCTACGGGATCTGGTGTGTTTGCTTGATGTGGTCAAACAGGCATTAGCAAACAATCAAGACATTGGTGGCGCGCAGTTAACCCATCGATATTTGCAACGACGTCAAGCAGACAGAGATTCCACCATCGCCAGTGTAGATTTCCTTGTGCGTGGTTTCTCCAACGATCATTGGCCTTTGGTGGCTGGACGTAACTTTGGCCTGCGCTTGCTCTCATGGTGTCCACCACTTAAAACGCCGGTGGCACGTAAAGCCATGGGTTGGAAATCACCCACAACGACTCAGTCTCTATAAAGGATCTCCTTATGTTCAGTACACAAACCTATGATGTAGCCATTGTTGGCGGCGGAATGGTCGGGCTGGCAACGGCCATAGGGCTCGCCATGGATGACTGTCGGGTGGTGGTTATCGATGCCGGAGAAACCCAAGCGGTGTCAGGTGATGCTCGCCTACGTGTGAGCGCTATCAATAAAGCCAGCCAGCGTTTACTCAGCCAACTTGGTGCATGGGCTTATATTGACGAGTCACGCATGGGACCCTATCAAAAAATGGCCGTTTGGGATAAAGATGGCCTAGGTAAAATCGGCTTTGACGCTCACTCAATTAGCGAGCAAACCTTAGGCAGTATTGTTGAAAATGACAATATCAGCCATGCGCTGGCCACTCGCGCCGCTGAGCTTGAGACGATTACCCATCTTGAAAATCGCCGTCTCGACAAGATCGCCTTTGGCGAGCGCGAAGCTTGGCTTACACTAGACAATGGTGACAACCTATCTGCGGCATTGGTGATCGGTGCCGATGGGGCCAACTCTTGGGTGCGAGAACAGTGCAAAATCCCCATGACCTTTTGGGACTATGGGCATCATGCCATTGTTGCCACTATCCGCACCGAACTTCCTCATAATGCGACAGCCAGACAAGTGTTTCTCAGCGATGGCCCATTGGCGTTCTTACCGCTGTTTGAAAATAATCTCTGCTCCATCGTTTGGTCAGTGCCGCCAGCCAAAGCGCAAACCTTGCTAGAGGGTGAGGCAATTCAGTTTGAGCGCAGCCTTACAGCCGCGTTCGACGGCAAACTGGGCTTATGTAAACTAGAGAGTGAGCCACAAGCATTTCCGTTACGAATGCGTTACGCGCGGCATTTCGCTCGCCATCGTCTATTACTTGCTGGCGACGCTGCGCACACTATTCACCCATTAGCTGGACAAGGGGTAAACCTAGGTTTCCTTGATGCCGCTGCGATTATCGAAACCTTAGCTGAGCTAAAACTGAAAGGTAAAGATATCGGCGACTACGCTAACTTGCGTGCGTTGGAGCGGTGGCGTAAAGCTGACGCATTAGAGATGATAGCGGCAATGGAAGGCTTTAAACGCCTCTTTGATGGCAGTAATCCGGTGAAAAAAGCGATTCGCGATCTGGGCCTAAATTTGGTCGATAACCTTTCTCCTGTGAAAACACTGTTTATGCAACAGGCGATGGGCAACAAAAACCGTCTGCCAAAATTGTGTCAGTAGCCAAGGTAAAGCCTAGTCTTAATGACTTTTTGTTTTTAAATACAAGTGTTTGAACATAATTCATTTGAATTACTGAACTTTATGTAAAAAAACTACATTTTTAACATGAGAAAAAGTAATGAAAAAACGCTTCGGATTAGAAAATTCTCTTGTATACAAAACTGTGACGCAAGGTATAATTTCGCCGCATTTTGATACCAGCGACGGTGTTAACAATGCATCTTATTCGACGCAATGGATGCAGCAATGCATCGCTGCAATCACATCCTGACCCAACGTACCCTCGCTGGGGTGTGCTGACATAAGTACACTTAGATGGCTGTATCGCAACAGCATTTGTGGGTAAACCTGACCTAATGGGTTTATTACAAATAGTGCGAAAACAGACAGTCATCAGCAGGTAAGACCCGAAAAGGGCATAAAGAAGAGATAATAATGGCTAATAAAACAGTACTCTTTAACAAGCACTTGGAAGCAAACGCCAAGATGGTTGATTTCCACGGCTGGGATATGCCGATTAACTACGGCTCTCAAATCGAAGAACACCATGCAGTGCGTCAAGACGCCGGTATGTTTGACGTTTCGCACATGACTGTTGTTGATGTGACTGGTACCCAAGCCTGTGATTTCCTGCGTAAACTGCTTGCTAATGACGTAGCTAAACTTAAAGTGCCGGGTAAGGCGCTTTACGGTGGCATGCTAGACCATAACGCGGGCGTAATTGACGATCTGATCACCTATTATCTCAACGATACTCATTACCGCATCGTGGTTAACTCGGCGACTCGCGAAAAAGATTTAGCTTGGATAGCCGAGCAAGTTAAAGGCTTCGATGTGACCATCACTGAGCGTCCAGAATTAGCCATGATTGCCGTACAAGGTCCTAATGCAAAGGCCAAAGCCGCTGCGGTTTTCTCTGATGAGCAAAATGCAGCCGTAGAAGGAATGAAGCCTTTCTTTGGTGTGCAGTCAGGTTCGCTATTTATTGCTACCACAGGTTATACCGGTGAAACGGGCTACGAAATTATCGTACCAGAAGATGAAGCGGCTGCACTGTGGCAAGCGCTACTCGACACAGGTGTTAGACCTTGTGGTCTTGGTGCGCGTGATACCTTACGTTTAGAAGCGGGCATGAACCTGTATGGCCTAGATATGGACGAAAGCGTTAACCCGCTCGCGGCCAACATGGGTTGGACCATTGCATGGGAGCCAAGCGATCGTGACTTTATCGGCCGTGAAGCCTTAACTGCCATTAAAGCCGCTGGCGCAGATAAGCTTGTTGGACTCGTGATGGAAGCCAAAGGTGTTATCCGCCCTGGCATGTCAGTGTTCTTTACCGATGCTGACGGTGTTGAGCAGCAAGGCACCATCACTAGTGGTACCTTCTCACCCACCTTAGGCTATTCAATTGCCATGGCACGCGTGCCTAATTCTGTTGGCGATGTCGCAGAAGTAGAGATGCGTAAAAAGCGCGTCCCTGTTAAAGTGATCGCACCTAGCTTTGTACGCAACGGTAAACAAGCTTTTTAGGTTTAAATGTTAAATGACGGTAACTTAGGTTGTCGTCATTGCTCATTTTGCGTTATTGCACATGAGCTAGCACGACAAACAGATTGACGCTGTGAGTGCTAAAATAACAAATCGATTTAATCAATAAAGAATTAGAACATCAGATTAAGGAACGAAAAAATGAGCAATATTCCAGCTGAACTAAAGTACGCTTCTTCACACGAATGGATCCGTAAAGAGTCTGACGGTTCATACACTGTTGGTATCAGTGAGCACGCCCAAGAGCTACTTGGCGACATGGTGTTTGTTGAATTGCCAGAAGTCGGTGACACTGTCACGGCTGGTGAAGATTGCGCGGTTGCTGAATCTGTTAAAGCGGCTTCAGACATCTACGCACCTTTATCTGGTGAAGTCTTGGCTGTTAACGAGTCACTTGAAGATTCTCCAGAGCTAGTTAACAGCGACGCATACGGCGACGGTTGGTTCTTCCGCGTAATGCCTTCTGATGAGTCAGAATTAGACAACTTACTTGATGCCGAAGGTTATCAAGAGGTTATCGACGAAGAGTAAATCTTGTCGATACTGAGAAGCTCCCTCGGGAGCTTCTTTGTTATGTGTTAAAGCGTAAACATAATCAGGCTATATAGCCTAAGTATCGTTAGTAACGTGCACGTTAATAACGATGCAGACGTACTATACCCATCTACACACTTACCCAGTTTTGTGCCCTACAGCTGTAAAACTGGCAAATTGGAACAAGGTTAATCATGACCAAGCAAACCCTTACACAATTAGAACAGCACGAACTGTTTTTAACTCGTCATATTGGTCCAGATGAAGCACAACAACAAACCATGTTGAACTTCATTGGCGCAGAGTCTTTAGAAGACCTAACTGCCCAAACCGTACCGGGTAAAATTCGTTTAGCACAAGAGTTAACCATTGGTGATTCTTGTGGCGAAGCTGAAGGTATCGCTTATATCCGTAATATTGCTGATAAAAACAAAGTATTCAAAAGCTATATCGGTATGGGCTACTACGGCGTACAAGTGCCGAACGTCATTTTGCGTAACGTGTTTGAAAACCCAGGTTGGTACACGGCTTATACGCCATACCAGCCAGAGATCGCACAAGGCCGTTTAGAAGCCATTCTAAACTTCCAGCAGATGTCGATGGACTTGACTGGTCTTGATTTAGCCTCAGCTTCACTGCTTGATGAAGCCACCGCTGCGGCAGAAGCCATGGCATTAGCTAAGCGTGTTTCTAAAGCGAAAAAAGCGAACATCTTCTTTGTTGCCGATGACGTATTTCCACAAACATTAGACGTGGTTAAAACTCGTGCCGAATGCTTTGGATTCGAGATTGTTGTTGGTCCAGCCAACGAAGCGGCTAACTATGAGCTATTTGGTGCCTTGTTCCAATACACTAACCGTCATGGCCAAATCACTGACTACACAGAGCTGTTTGCCCAGCTGAAAGAGAAAAAAGCCATTGTTACCGTTGCCGCTGACATCATGTCACTGGTACTGCTTAAATCACCAGGCGCGATGGGTGCTGATGTGGTTTTTGGTAGTGCACAGCGCTTTGGCGTGCCAATGGGTTACGGTGGGCCACACGCGGCATTTTTTGTTGCCCGTGACGAGCACAAGCGTTCAATGCCGGGTCGTATTATTGGTGTATCTAAAGATACCCGTGGCAACCAAGCACTGCGTATGGCGATGCAAACGCGCGAGCAACACATTCGCCGTGAAAAAGCCAACTCAAACATCTGTACTGCGCAAATTCTTTTGGCCAACATGGCGTCGTTCTACGCTGTATTCCATGGCCCACAAGGGCTTAAGACTATCGCATCACGCATTAACCGTTTTGCTGATATCTTAGCTGCTGGCCTACAAGCTAAAGGCCTAAGCCTAGTCAACAACACCTGGTTCGATACCATCAGTGTTCAAGGTGCCGATGTCGCTGCGATAACTGCTCGCGCCACTGCCGCTGAACTAAACCTGCGTATTGATGCCGATGGCGTATTGGGTGTCAGCTTAGATGAAACCACAACACGTGAAGATATCGCCGTACTGTTTGATGTGATGTTAGGCGAAGGGCATGGTCTAGATGTGGCGGCAATTGATGCTGACATTTTGGCAAATGGACACAGTTCAATCCCTGCAGACCTTATTCGTCAAGACGCCGTATTAACGCACCCAACATTCAATCGCTACCAAAGCGAAACTGAAATGATGCGTTACATTAAGCGTCTAGAGAACAAAGATTTAGCCCTAAACCACTCAATGATCTCATTAGGTTCATGCACCATGAAGCTAAATGCGGCCGTGGAGATGCTACCGGTAAGCTGGCCAGAATTTGCTAACATGCACCCATTCTGCCCGCTAGACCAAGCAGAAGGTTACACACAGCTGATCAATGAGTTGTCCGACTTCCTCGTTAACATCACAGGTTATGACGCTGTCTGTATCCAGCCTAACTCAGGAGCACAAGGTGAGTACGCGGGTCTACTTGCTATTCAGAAGTACCACGAGTCTCGCGGCGACGCGCACCGTAACATCTGTTTAATCCCACAATCCGCCCACGGTACCAACCCTGCTTCTGCACAGCTTGCTGGCATGAAGGTTGTGGTCACGGCGTGTGATAAGCAAGGTAACGTAGACCTAGACGATCTCCGCACTAAAGCGAGCGAGCTTGCTGACAGCCTGTCGTGCATCATGATCACCTATCCATCGACTCACGGTGTGTATGAAGAATCAATCCGTGAAGTGTGCGAAATCGTTCATCAACATGGCGGCCAAGTTTACTTAGATGGTGCCAACATGAACGCGCAAGTGGGTCTAACTTCACCAGGCTTTATCGGTGCAGACGTCTCGCACCTTAACTTACACAAAACCTTTGCTATTCCACATGGTGGCGGTGGTCCAGGTATGGGCCCAATCGGTGTTAAAGCACACCTTGCACCATTCGTAGCGGGTCACGTCTTAGTTAAGCCAGGCCGCGAAAGCGACAACAATGGTGCGGTTTCTGCCGCGCCTTATGGCAGCGCAAGCATTCTACCTATCAGCTGGATGTACATTAAGCTGTTAGGCACAAAAGGGGTTAAGCAGTCTACGCAAATGGCACTGTTAAACGCTAACTACGTGATGAAGAAGCTGTCTGCTCATTACCCAGTGCTATTTACTGGCCGTAATGATCGCGTAGCCCACGAGTGTATTTTGGATTTACGCCCACTAAAAGAAACCTCGGGTGTTACCGAAATGGATATCGCTAAGCGTCTAAACGACTATGGTTTCCACGCGCCAACCATGAGTTTCCCAGTTGCGGGTACGCTGATGATTGAGCCAACAGAATCTGAGTCAATGGTTGAACTAGACCGTTTCGTTGAAGCCATGATCTCAATCCGTGGCGAGATTGCCCGTGTTGAAGCAGGCGAGTGGCCAGCGGATAACAACCCACTACATAACGCACCACATACTATGGCTGACATTATGGACAGCGAGTTTGATTCACGTCCTTACAGCCGTGAGACAGCTGTGTTCCCAACAGCATCGGTTAAGGCGAATAAGTTCTGGCCAACGGTTAACCGTATCGATGATGTTTATGGAGACCGTAATTTGATGTGTTCTTGCGTTCCGATCAGCGATTACGAATAATTGCTGCTTAGTTGATGAGTGTTAATGAAGTTTGTGACTATTTTAATGAAGTTTGTGACTGTAATTAAGATTGTGACTGTAATTAAGATTGTGACTGTAATTAAGATTGTGACTGGCTAGATAGCGAAACGCTCATAACTACATTAAAAAGCGAACCAGAAATGGCTCGCTTTTTTTTCAGCTCAGTTTTACTTTTTCTCGGCTGCTAAGGGGAACGCCGAGTTAGTCTAACTCTTGTTGATCTAGCTCTACGGAGGGTAACTCGAAAATGCCCCAAAGTGGATTGGCCTTGGAATGCAGGTTTGGCATTTTTTTGCTTTGTCTGGGTAGTGATTGGCGGAGTCTTTTTTGGAACGGGTGTTTGAAGGTGAACCTTCATGGCAATCTATCACCTGCGGTGAGCTTATGTGCAAACACTTCTGCGACACGCCGCAAGCACATCCTTGTGGGCTCTACGCCAGCATCCCTGCTGGCAAAGGCCGCAGCCGCGTTTACACTTGGGTTCTAACGTTGCTTCGATTAAGCTGCATTTGGTGTGAGTGGCGAGTAAAAAGCTAATGTGCTTTTGCCCCAAAGTGGGTTGGCCTTGGAATGAAGGGATGGCATTTTGGGGATTAGCTTATGTAGCGTTTGGCTGGGTGGGAATTGGCTAAGTGAGCTT